>JANXWV010000015.1 GCA_025350965.1 Rhizobacter sp. | reverse complement strand
CTGACCATGTGCAGCTTGTGGGTGATGGTCTCGGACACCATGTTGCGGCGTGCGACTTCGATCAACTGTGGATTCTTCAGCATCACGTCGGCCAGCTTCTTGATCTCTTCCGAGAAGGTGGCCGAGAACAGCAGGCTTTGCCGTGCCTTGGGCAGCATGGCGAGGATGCGTTTGATGTCGGGGATGAAGCCCATGTCGAGCATGCGGTCGGCTTCATCAAGGATGACGATCTCGACCGAGTTGAAGCTCACGCTCTTCTGCTGCACGTGGTCGAGCAGGCGGCCCGGTGTGGCGACGATGATCTCGCGCCCCTCCTTAAGTTCGGCGATCTGCGGCTTGATGTCGACGCCGCCGTAGATGCACACCGAGCGCAGCGGCACGTACTTGCTGTAAGTCTTGACGCTGTCTTCGACCTGGATCGCCAGTTCCCGCGTCGGCGCCAAAATCAGTGCGCGCACCGGATGCCGCGCCGGCGACGACGAGGTGCTGGCGTGGTGGGCGAGACGTTGAAGCATGGGCAGGGTGAAGCCGGCGGTCTTGCCGGTGCCGGTTTGTGCGCCGCCCATCAGGTCGGCGCCGGAGAGCACCGTGGGGATGGCCTGGAGCTGAATGGGCGTGGGAGTCGTGTAGCCGTACTCGTGAACGGCACGCAGCAGGGGCTCGGCAAGGCCGAGGGTGTCGAAAGACATGGGAATCCAATGAGAGAGGTCGGCCTGTCGCTCGTACTTCGGGCGCCAGTCGCAGGCAGAAGGAGGGGGTATGGCGAGCCGCGTGCGGGTTGACTGCGTGGGAAGCAGGTAACGGTGCAAGGGCTCTGTCAGAGATGACATCAGCGTGATGACTGGAGACTGCGCTGATGCGTAGATTCTAACCGGGCGCTGCGGTCAGGCGCTTTGAAGAGGCACGCAAAGCCCCGCCAGCTGAACGCTTCAGGGGCCGACGGCGCCTCGCGCAAGCCGGGCTTGCGCGAGGCGCGGGCTCTGTGGCGCCTGTGTGGCCGCGAGTGCGGCCACAGCTGCATCGAGCACCGGCCGCGCGGCATCGGCCTGGCCGGCAGCGGCGAGCGAGCGGCCTTCGATCAGGTGCGCCTGTGCGAGCACCAGCCGTTCGCGGAGCGCCTCGGTGGCGGGCGGGATGAGCGCGATCGCGGCACGCGCCAGGCGCTGGGCTTCGACGGGGTGCTCCGGCAACGCCAGTCCGGCCAGGCCGACCGTGGCGCGCGCCTGCAACCAGGTGCGGGTGGGCGACGACGCGGCCGCATCGGCCGCCGCCGGTGCGAGTGCGGTTGCGAAGGCAAGCCTTGACTCGTCAACGCGTTGCGCGCTTTGCGCGAGCACCTCGCCGAGCAGCACATGCCCGTGACGTGCCGCCAGGCCGGCCGCGCCGAGCTTGACCTCGATCAGCGGCAGGGCCTGCTGCACGCGTTGCAGCGCGTCGGCGTGTCGTCCGGCGAGCAACTCAGCCTCGGCGAGTTGCGCGAGCTTGATGGCCCAAGCCGCGCTGCTACCGGTTTGCCAGCGCGTCGCGGCGGCGCTCGCGCGTTGCAACGCTTCGTCGGCCCGGCCATCGGTCAGCGCGGCCTGCCCGAGCGCAACGTTCGTCTGGTCCATCGCATTGCCGATCTGGCGCGACGCGTCGCTGCCGGCAACGTCGAGCGCCGACGCAAACGTCGCGCGTGCCGCATCGGCCTGCCCCAGTTCGTGCTGCGCCAGCCCGAGCAATGCGCCGATGAGTGCCACCACGCGGTGGCGTGGGCCGAGCGTGGTCTGCGCGATCGGCAAGGCTTGTTGCAGCTCGGCCTCCGCTTCGCGAAACCGACCGGCCCGCAGGTACAGGTCGCCCAGCGCGTAGTGGCCCGCGCCCACGCCGAAGTCGCGCAGGCTCTTCTGTTGCAGGCTCACCTCGATCGAGCGGCGCAGCTGCACTTCGGCCGCGCTGAAGTCGTCTTGCGCCATCAGCGCATTGCCAAGCCAGCGGTGCGCAATGGCGCGCATCGCGTGCGTGGGCTGCGAGGCCTCGAACGCGCTGGCCGAGCGCCGCAGGTAGCCGACTGCCGCCGGCAAATCGCCGGCCTGCATCGCGTTGAAGCCGAGCTGGTACAGCGCCACCGGGTAGCTTTCGACCGCGCGCTGGCCGGTCGCTTCCATGATGGCCACCGCTTCGCGCGTGAGCTCGTCCGATTCCTTCTGCTTGCCGAACTGCGTCAACGCCATGCCGCGCTCGACCAGGGCGTAGACGTACTTCTCGCTCTGTGGGCCGAACACCTCTCTCGCCACGCGCAGTGCCTCGCGCTGCAGCGGGTCGCTGGCGTCGATCAGGCCGAGGTTGTTCTGCAGGCTGCCCACCACGGTGAGCAGTTCGAGCCGCACGGCTGCGGGCAGCTTCGTGTCGGCCAGCAGGCGCTGGCCACCGCGTTGCAGCAGCTCGCTGGCGGTGCTGTTCTGCGTGGTCTTGCCGTCGCCCACGGCACTGGTGTTGAACACGCCGAGCAGGAAGTCCTTGATCGCATTGGCGTTGGCGGCCTCGGCGCGCGCAATGCCCGCCTGCTCGCGCGCCAGCCGCGCCTGCCACAGCGTAGCCGCCACGCCGGCCACGGTGGCCGCCAGCACCAAGCCGGTGGCCGCCACGAAGACCTTGTGGCGCTGCACGAACTTCGTCGCGAGGTACCCGAAGGTCGGTGCCTGCGCGCTCACCGACTCGTGGCGCAGGTGGCGCTGCAGGTCGTCGGCCAGCGCCTGCACCGAGGCATAGCGCTCGGCCGGGCGCTTGCGCAGCGCCTTCGCTGCGATGTGTTCGAGGTCGCCGCGCAGGTCGCTGCGCGGTGCGGCGGGCGCACTGGGCGCCGTGGGCACGGCACTCAGGCGGCGTGGTTCGGCCTCGACGATGTCGCGCGCCAGTTGCGCGGCCGTGCTCTTCGGTGTGCCGTAAGGGCGCTGGCCCGAGAGCAGCACGAACATCAGCACGCCGAGCGCATACACGTCGGTGGCCACCGTCACCGGGTCACCGTTGATCTGCTCGGGTGCGGCGTATTCGGGCGTCAGGCCGGCGGCGCCGAGGCGCGTGAGTTCGTCGGCCTCGGGCGTGTCTTCGAGGAGCTTGGCCACGCCGAAGTCGAGCAGCTTGACGTGGCCGCTGTTGACGTGGCCGTTCAGCGCGTCGCCAGTGATGAGGATGTTGGCCGGCTTCAGGTCACGGTGCACGATCAGGTTGGCGTGCGCGAACTGCACCGCGTCGCACACCTGGATCAACAGCTTGACGCGCGCGGCCGTTGAAAGCCGGCGGTCGTCGCACCAGTCGTCGATGCGCTGGCCCTGCACGTGTTCGAGAACGAGGTAGCGGGTGCCATCGGCGGCAAGGCCGGCGTCGAGCAGCTGCGCAATGTGCGGGTGCGTGAGCCGCGCCAGCAGCTCGCCTTCGCGCGCAAAGCGGGCCTGCACGAGGGCGGCGACCGCCGGGCTGAACTGGCCGCTCCGGAGCAGCTTCACGGCCGCGCGGCCCTGGTGCAGGCCGTCGGCTCGCACGGCTGCCCAGACCTCGCCCGTGCCGCCGCTGCCGAGCAGTTCGCGCAGCTCCCACGGGCCGAGCCGAGTGCCGGCCCGGGTATTGGACCCATGGCCGGGCTCGAATGGGGCGGAAGCGTTGCGGTCGGTGTCGCCCATGGTTCGGGGAAGCAAAAACTCGGGCCGATTCTATGCAGCCTGCAGGGGCGCCTGCATGGGCCTGCAACCGCATGCGCAGAGCGGCCACAATAGAGAGACCAGCCGCCTGCGTTCTGCAGCGCCGGCCCCGTTTCTCGAAAACCGCCTCAGGACAGTTCATGGCCCAGTACGTATTTACGATGAACCGCGTCGGCAAGATCGTGCCGCCGAAGCGGCAGATCCTGAAAGACATTTCGCTCAGCTTCTTCCCCGGCGCCAAGATCGGCGTGCTCGGCACCAACGGTTCGGGCAAGAGCACGCTGCTCAAGATCATGGCCGGCCTCGACCGCGACATCGAAGGCGAAGCCACGCCGATGCCGAACCTCAAGATCGGCTACCTGCCGCAAGAGCCGGTGATGGACCCGGACCAGACCGTGCGCCAGGCCGTCGAGGAAGGCATTGGCGGCGCGCTCGCCGCAAAGAAGCGCCTCGACGAGGTCTATGCCGAATACGCCGAGCCCGATGCCGACTTCGACAAGCTCGCCGCCGAACAGGCCGATCTCGAAGCCATCATCGCCGCCAGCGGCAGCGACAACACCGACCTGCAGCTCGAAATCGCCGCCGATGCCTTGCGCCTGGCGCCGTGGGACGCCGTCATCGGCAAGCTCTCGGGCGGCGAGAAGCGCCGCGTCGCGCTGTGCCGGCTGCTGCTGAGCAAGCCCGACATGCTGCTGCTCGACGAGCCCACCAACCACCTCGACGCCGAGTCGGTCGACTGGCTGGAGCAGTTCCTGAGCCGCTTCAGCGGCACTGTTGTTGCCATCACCCACGACCGCTACTTTCTGGACAACGCGGCCGAGTGGATTCTGGAACTCGACCGCGGCCGTGGCATTCCGTACAAAGGCAACTACAGCACCTGGCTGGAGCAGAAGGAAGCCCGCATCGAGCAAGAGCAGAAGACCGAAGACGCGCGCACCCGCGCGATGAAGAAGGAACTGGAGTGGGTGCGCCAGAACCCGAAGGGCCGGCAAGCCAAGAGCAAGGCGCGCCTGGCGCGCTTCGAGGAACTGTCGGACACCGACTACCAGAAGCGCAACGAGACCAACGAGATCTTCATTCCCGTGGCCGAGCGCCTGGGCAACGAGGTGATCGAGTTCGAAGGCGTGAGCAAGAGCTTCGGCGACCGTGTGCTGATCGACAACCTGAGCTTCAAGGTGCCGGCCGGCGCCATCGTCGGCATCATCGGGCCGAACGGTGCGGGCAAGTCGACACTGTTCCGCATGATTGCCGGCAAAGAGCAGCCCACCAGCGGCAATGTCAAGATCGGCCCGACCGCGCGCATGGCCTTCGTCGAGCAGAGCCGCGAGTCGCTCGAAGACGACAAGACCGTTTGGCAAGACGTGTCGGGCGGGCTCGACAACATCGTCGTCGGCAAGTTCGTGATGCCTTCGCGTGCCTACATCGGCCGCTTCAACTTCAAGGGCAACGACCAGCAGAAGCTCGTGGGCAGCCTGTCGGGCGGCGAGCGCGGGCGGCTGCACCTGGCCAAGACGCTGGCGCAAGGCGGCAACGTGCTGATGCTCGACGAGCCGTCGAACGACCTCGACGTGGAAACACTGCGTGCGCTGGAAGATGCGCTGCTCGAATTCGCGGGCAGCATCATGGTCATCAGCCACGACCGCTGGTTCCTGGACCGCATTGCCACGCACATCCTCGCGTGCGAGGGCGATTCGAAATGGGTCTTCTTCGACGGCAACTACCAGGAGTACGAAGCCGACAAGAAGAGGCGTCTCGGCGAAGAGGGTGCCCGCCCGCACCGCCTGCGCTTCAAGGCCCTGAAGTAAGGCGGCACGGGCGGTGCGCAGGCTGCTGGAGGGCGGGTTCATGCGGGTCGTGCCGGCGGGGGTTGTTGCCGGTGCGATGGCAGTGGTGCTGGCCGGCTGTGCACTGAAGCCGCCGGCCGCGCCTGCCGCCGCCGCGTCTGCGGCGGCCGCCGCGCCGCCCCGCGCGGCAGCCCCTGCTGCCTCGGGCGTGCCACCCGGCACACCGCAACCGTCCGGGCCGCCGGCGGCGGGCAACCAGCCGCTGTTCGCGGCGGTGATCCGAGACGCGAAGAAGTTCGATGGCCTGCTCACGCTCTACCAGCGCGAAGAGAAGGTCTGGATCGAGCTCAAGCCCGAAGACTTCAACAAGCCGCTGTTCCTGTCGCCCAAGCTCGCAACCGGCATCGGCGAGCCAGCGCTGGCCGGCGGAATGTTCGACGCGGCCCAGGTGATCGAATTCCGCCGCGTCCACAACCAGGTGCAGATGGTGGCGCGCAACACGCGCTACACGGCCAGCAACGGCACACCCGAGGGCCGGGCGCTCGGGGTGGCGTTCTCGCCCAGCCTGATGGCCAGCGCCACGGTGGCGAGCCAGCCGAACCCGGCCACCAAGGGCGTGCTTGTCGAGGCGAACGCGCTGTTCCTGAACGACCTGCTCGCGCTCGGCTTCGACCTGCAACGAACCTACCGCCAGGGCTACGGTTTCGATGCGCGCAACTCGGCCATCACCGGGGTGCGCGCGAAGCCCGACCTGGTGGTGCTGCAGGTGCTTGCGCACTACGCCACCGGCTCGATCAGCCCGCCGCAAGCGGTGATGCCGCCGGGGCAGACCGGCCCGAGCGTGCCGCGCTCGCTGGCCGATGTGCGCAGCATGTTCGCGAACCTGCACTACGTGATCAGCCCGCTGCCCGCCACGCCGATGGCGCCGCGCGCCAGCGATGCGCGCATCGGCCACTTCGTCACGCTGCAACAAGACTTCGGCAACGACGTGGCGCCCTCGCCGACGCTGCGCTACATCGACCGCTGGCGCCTGGAGAAGAAAGACCCCGCAGCAGCGCTATCGGAGCCGGTCAAGCCGCTGGTCTATTGGCTCGACCGGACCGTGCCGCTGAAGTACCGCGAGGTCGTGACGAACGCCATCCTGGAGTGGAACAAGGCGTTCGAGCGCATCGGTTTCAGCAACGCCATCGAGGTCAAGGTGCAGCCCGACGACGCTGACTTCGACACGCTCGACACCGGTTTTGCGGCCGTGCGCTGGACGACCAACAGCGTGCCCATCGGCGACGGCCTGGCGCAAAAGCATGTGGACCCGCGCAGTGGCGAGATCCTGAGCGCGAGCGTGAACATCGAAAGCTTCGCAACGCGCGAGCAGCGCACATTGCGCACCAACGTGCTGGGCGCAGTCGCGGTCGCAGTCGCGGGCTCCGGCGCGGGCGCAGACGACGCGAGCGACCTGTTCCAGACACCTCGCCTCGACGCGACCGGCCTGCGGCTCGACCCCCATGCCTGCACGGTTGCCGACGTCGGCGCGGCCGAACTCGGCTACGGGCTGGACGTGCTCGCCGCGCGCGACGAACTCGCACCCGACAGCCCGCAGGCGCAGCAGTTCGTGCTCGGCTACCTGCGCTGGCTGGTCATGCACGAGGTCGGCCACACGCTGGGCCTGCGGCACAACTTCCGCGCCTCGCAGGCGTTCACCGATGCGCAGTTGTCGGACATTGAATTCACCCGCGCCAACGGCATCGTCGGCTCGGTGATGGACTACGTGCCGGCCAACCTGTCGGCCCCCGGCGGGAAGCCGGTGCAGGCCTTCCAGACCACGCTCGGGCCGTACGACTATTGGGCCATCGAGTACGCCTACCGCCCGTTCGCGCCGGACGATGAAGCGCGCGAGCTGCAGACCATCGCGGCGCGCAGCAACGAGCGCGCACTGGCATTCGGCACTGACGAAGACAACTTCCTCGGCATCGACCCCGACGCCTTGCAATGGGACCTGGGCAGCGACAGCGTTGCTTTCGCCATCAAGCGGCTGGCCATAGCGCACGAGTTGTTCAAGCGCCAGGAAGTGCGCGCGCTGCCGCCCGACCGCGACTATGCGGTGCTGCGCCGATCACTCAGCTACGCCGTGAACGACGCGGGCCGCTCGCTCGGCGTGCTGGCGCGGCGCATCGGCGGCGTGCGCACGCTGCGCGACTTTCCGGGCAGCGGCCGCGACCCGTTGCAGCCGGTGCCCGCCGCGCAGCAGCGCGAGGCGCTCGATGTGATCGCCCGCGGCCTGCTGGTGGCCGATGCGTTCGTGGTCTCGCCGGCCTTGCAGCGCCGCCTCGCACCCGACTTCCAGGTGCGCGGCGACGGCTTCTTCGGCGAGGGCGGTGGTTCGCCCACTGACTTCTCGTTGACGCTGCGGGTGCTCGCGATCCAGCGTGCGCTGTTGCTGCAATTGATGAGCGACACGATGGCGGTGCGCATCATCGACAGCCAGGGCAAGGCGTCGCGCCGCGATGCGTTCCAGCTGTCCGAGTTGTACGGCCGACTGGAGCGCGACATCTGGAGCGAGATCGAACCTCGCGCGGGCCACGCGGTGCGAGACATTCCCGCGCCGCGCCGCGAGCTGCAGCGTGAGCACCTGAACCGCATCGCGTCCATCTTGCTGCGGCCCAGCAGCTTCGGCCTGGCCGATGCCCGCAGCCTGGTGCGTGCTCAGGCTCAGGCGCTGCGGGTGCGTGTGCAGGCGGCGTCACGCCGCGCCGGTCTCGCAGCCGACACGCGCGCCCACCTGCAGGACTGCGCGGATTCGCTGGCGCAGGCATTGCAAGCCAAGGTCTTCAGGCCGGGTGTTTGACGCTGGTTGCTCCCGTGGGGTGAGCGACGATCACGACACGTTGAAGCTCGACAACGCGCACTTGCGCATGCTTCGCCGGCTCGGGTGACAGCAGCAATGAGCCGACTGCGGCGGTGCCGGCGGCAAGCAGGCAGAAGGTGAGTGCGGCGGAGAAGAGGTGGTCGATCATGGTGGGCTCCTGGAGGGTTCATGGCGCGCCGCAGGCGGTGCGTTGAAGTGAACTCTAGAAGGCCCGGGCACCCTCAACCAAGCAGGTTGCGACAGGCTGCGCGATGTTCGGCACGACCCGCATTCCAGGTGGATGAACGCCGACTTCGAATCAGCCGGCGGTACCGGCCGAGCGCCACAACCATGCTGCGCCGCGCACGCCCGACGAGTCGCCGTGCAGGCTGCGTTTGAGCTGGGTGCGCACCGGGTCTTTCAGCCCGCCGCTGAACACGAACCGACCCCACAGCAGCGGCACGTTCACCAGCAGGCGGTCGAGCTGCGACACGCCGCCGCCGAGCACCACCACGTGCGGGTCGAGCAGGTTGATCACGTGCGCCAGCGCGCGCGCCAGCCGCAACTCGTAGCGCTGCAACGTGGCCTGGCAAGCGGCGTCGCCATGTGCCGCGTTCGTGCCGATCTGCGCGGCCGTCAAGGCCTGCCCGGTGTGCCGGGCATGGTCGCGCGCCATGCCGGGACCACTGACCCAGGTCTCGATGCAGCCGTGCTGACCGCAGTAGCAAGGCGGTGCTGGTGCGTCGCCCGCGTCGGCCCATGGCAGCGGGTTGTGGCCCCACTCGCCGGCCAAGCCGTTCGGGCCTTCCAACTGGCGGCCGTGAACGACCACGCCCGCGCCCACGCCCGTGCCCAGGATCACGGCGAACACGACCGGCGCCCCCGCGCCGGCGCCGTCGGTGGCCTCTGACAAGGCGAGGCAGTTCGCATCGTTGGCAATGCGCACGGGGCGGCCCAGCGCATCGCTCAGGTCGCGCTGCAGGGGCTGGCCGTTGAGGCAGGTGGAGTTCGCGTTCTTCAGCAGGCCCGCCGCCGTTGCGGTACCCGGCGTGCCCACGCCCACCGTGCTGCCGCTGAGGTTCAGGTCGCGCTCGGCGCGTGCCACGAGGCCGGCCACGGCGGCGAGCGTGGCGCGGTAATCGCCACCCGGCGTGGCCACGCGCTCGCGCCACAAGGCGCGGCCGTCGGGGGCCAGCACGATGGCTTCGGTCTTGGTGCCGCCGAGGTCCACGCCGATGGCGGGGCGGGCGGCGGCGGCGTCGCTGTCAGAGGGATGTGAGGGCATGCCTGCAAGCGTAGCAGTGCGGTCTGATGCGTGGCGACGCGCCATGAAAAATGCGCCTGAAGCCCGGAGTTCGGTGGGCCGCAGGCGCGCAAGAAAAAGGGCTCGGCGCTGGGCCGAGGCGAGGGACGGTCAGTGCGTGTTGGCAGCGCTGCGCTTGGCGGTGATCACCACGCGTTCGAGCTGGTACACCGGCACGTGCTTGACGGCGGCCACCGGCGCCGAGACAGCGTTGTGCTGCGCGCTGGACGCGAAGGTCAGCGTGGCGGTGGCCAGGACAGAGAAGACGGCGGCGAGGGCGGTGAGGCGGCTGATCATGATGGGCTCCTTGGGGTTCGGTTCCGGGTTGCGATGGAACGAACTCTAGGAGGCGGATCAGCCCGCGAACAGCCGCTTGCGATGAAGCGCGCGCCGCGCTGGACGAGCCGCAGGCCGGCCGGATGAACGGCGCGCCGCGCGCCACGGGCGTCAGTTCAAAGCGGCTCTGTTCGCACCATCAACCACGCCAGCGCCGAGGCTTGCTCCGGTGCGGTGAGCAGCGGTGCCAGGCGCTGGCGCACGGTCGCGTGGTACGCGTTCAGCCACTCGCATTCATCGACCCGCAGCAACGAGCGCTCGATGCAGCGCGTGTCGATCGGGCACAGCGTGAGGGTCTCGAATTCGAGGAACTCGCCGAACCCGTCGGCCACCGTGGCGGCCACGTTCAGCACCAGGTTCTCGATGCGGATGCCCCAGCGCCCAGGCCGGTACAGGCCCGGCTCGATGCTCGTCACCATGCCGGGCTCCATCGCCATGTGCGCGTCGGGGATGGCCTTGCTGATGCTTTGCGGCCCCTCGTGCACGTTCAGGAAGTAGCCGACGCCGTGGCCGGTGCCGTGGCCGTAGTCGAGGCCCTGTTCCCACAGCGGCGCACGGGCAATGGCGTCGAGCATCGGCGACAGCGTGCCGCGCGGGAAGCGCGTGCGGCTCAGGGCCAGCGTGCCCTTGAGCACGAGCGTGTAGTCGCGCTTTTGCGCGTCGCTCACCGTGCCGATGGGCCAGACGCGGGTGATGTCGGTCGTGCCGCCGAGGTACTGGCCGCCGGAGTCGACGAGGAGCAGGCCGTTGCCTTCGATCACCGCATGCGAGTCGGGCGTGGCGTGGTAGTGCGGCATCGCGCCATTGGCGTTGAACGCGGCGATGGTGCCGAAGCTCAGGCCCTGGAAGCCGGGCCGGCGAGCGCGGGCGGCGCTCAGCTTCTCGTCGACCGTGAGTTCGGTGATGGCCTGCGCGCCGGGCTGGCCGCGCGAGGGCTCGGCGAGCGCCGCCTCGAACCACGCATAGAACTCGCACATGGCCGCGCCGTCCTGCGCCATTGCATTGCGCAGGTGCGCAGCCTCGGCCTCTGGCTTGCGGCTCTTGAACAGCGTGCTCGGGTTGATGGCCTCGATCACGCGGCACGCCGCGCGCTGCCGCATGCCGAAGGTCACGCGCTTCGGGTCGATCAGCAAGGTGGCGCTGGCGGCAAGCGCCGCCAGTGCGGCGCCGGCATCGGCGTAGGGCGCGAGCCGGATGCCGTCCTTCGCCAACGCCGCTTGCAGCGCCACGCCGATCTTGCCGGCACCGACGAAGAGCGTCGTGCCGTTCATGTCGAGCAGTGCATGCGCCAGGAAGACGGGGTTGTAGCTCACGTCGGCGCCGCGCAGGTTGAAGAGCCAGGCGATGTCGTCCACGGTCGAGATGAAGTGGTGCGTGGCACCGTGCCGCGCCACGGCTTCGAGCACGCGAGCGAGCTTGGCGGCGCGAGCCACCGGTGCATGCGGTGCGAGGTGTTCGTACACCTCAGCTGCGGGCAAGGCAGGGCGCTCGGGCCAGACTTCGGCGAGCGCGTCGAAGTCGGTGCGCAGCAGCACGCCGGCGGCATCGAGCGCGCTGCGCAGGCCCAGTGCGGCACCGAGCCCGAGCACGCTGCCGTCGACACCGACCGCAGCACCCCGCGCCACGTTCGCGGCGAGCCATTGCACGTGCTCGGTCGAGTTGCCGGTGGCGATCTTCACGAGCGTTGTTCCGGTGCCCGCCAGCTCGGCCTCGGCCTGCACCCAATAGCGGCTGTCGGCGAACACGCAGGCGGCATCGAGCGTGACGACCAGCGTGCCCATCGACCCGGTGAAGCCCGACAACCACTGCCGCCCCTGCCAGCGCTCGGGCAGGTATTCACTCAGGTGCGGGTCGCTCGACGGCACGAGCACAGCGGCCAGGCCGTGCTGCTTGAGCGCATCACGAACGCGCTCGATGCGCAGGCGGAAGGGGGAGGTGCGGGTGTCCATGGTGGGGCGTCCTGTTAATTCTGGCGTCGGTTGTGCCGGCCGAAGTACTCGATTTTAGGAGCCGCCGGCCCTCGGGCCGCCCTGTGTGAGCCCCAAACAGTAATGTCCCCTGCGCCCCAGATAGAAGTGTCCCCTTGCGAACCATGAAGGGGGTCTGGTGGACGGAATGGGGATGGGACTGATGAGTTCGAGGGAAGCCGAGCGGTTTGCGGTGATACAGCGCGTAGTTGATGGCGAAGTGCCGCAGGCTCGGGCGGCGAAGCTGCTCGACGTGTCGGTGCGCCAGGTCAAGAGGCTGTGCCGTCGGGTACGTGACGAAGGGCCGGCGGGGTTGATCTCGCGCCGCAGGGGTGTGCCGAGCAACCGGCGGATTGCGCCGGACGTGCGGGAGCACTTCATGGCGCTCGTTGTCCAGCGCTATGCCGACTTCGGGCCCGAGCTCGCGCGTGAGTACCTCGCCAGCGAGCACGGGTTCGGCCACAGCACCGAGCTGCTGCGCGGCTGGATGACCCAGGCCGGGCTGTGGAAGCCCAAGCTGCGGCGGGCCAAGCGGGTGCACAGCCCCCGCGAGCGTCGGGCCTGCTTGGGCGAGTTGGTGCAGATCGACGGCAGCCACCACGCTTGGTTCGAGAGCCGTGCGATCAAGTGTTGCCTGATCGCCTTCATCGACGATGCCACGGGACGGGTGCTGGGCGCGCGCTTCACGCCGCAAGAAACCACCCAAGCGTACTTCGCGGTGCTGCGCGAGGTGGTACAGCGCCACGGCGCGCCGCTGGCGCTCTACAGCGACCGGCACGGCATCTTTACCAAAGCCGACGCCGAGGACCCCAAGCCCACGCAGTTCGAGCGGGCGCTCCTGCAACTGCGCATCGAGCCCATCTGCGCGCGCACGCCGCAGGCCAAGGGGCGCGTCGAGCGGCTGTTCCAGACGCTGCAAGACCGCATGTGCAAGGCGCTGCGCCTGGACGGTGTGAGCGACATGGACACGGCCAACGTCTGGCTCGAGGGTTACCTGCACCAGCACAACCTGCGCTTTGCCGTGCCCGCGCGGGAGGCGGCGGAGCTGCACCGGCCGTGGCGCGGCACACCCGAGGGGCTGCGCAACATCTGCGCGCTGCACCATCAGCGTCAGCTCAGCGCGCAGGGGGCGTGTCGCTTTGAAGGCGAGGTTGTGCAGATCGAGCCGAGCCAGCCGCACGCGCCCAAGGCGAGGGCGATGGTCGATATCGTGCAGCACGCAGGCGGCGATCTCGCTCTGAGCTACCGAGGCCAGGCGCTGCGCTACCGGCGCTTTGCCTGCCATGACCATCTGAGCCGCAGCAAGTTCGCCGATGCCAAGACGCTGGACACCAAGCTCGAGCCGCTTCGCAAGACCACTGGCGACGCTGAACGCGAGCGCCTTGCCCGTCTGACCGCTGAACTTGCCTACCAGGACAGCCAGCGCGCCCAGGGCATCTACCGCCCCGACACGGCCTCGATCCTGCCGCTGCGGGTTGCGCCCGGCGCCTGCGGGCTTCGCCCTGCGCCGCCGGCCGCAACCCGCAGCCAACCCTGAAACGTAAGACGTCCCAGGGGACATCTCTACTTGGGGCAGAAGGGGACATTTCTACTTTGGGTTGACACCCTCGGGCCGCCCTGCAGCGAGTCGGGCGTTCGCACCGATGGCGGCTCGGCCACCACCCGCGCGGCGCGCTCGTAGGTCAAGTAGGCCCAGCCCCAATCCAGCATCACCATCAGCCGGTTGCGAAAGCCGATCAGGAACCAGATGTGCGCGAACAGCCAGAACAGCCATGCGAAGTAGCCCGAGAAGCGGATGGCGCCGACAACGGGGACCGTCAGGTCCACCACCGCCGCCTTGCGGCCGATGGTCGCGAGGTTGCCGTAGTCCACGTACCTGAACGGCTGCGTGGCTTCGCCCTCGATGCGCCGCAGCAGGTTGGCCGCTGCGGCGCGGCCCATCTGCTTCGCGCCGGGGCTGACACCGGGCACCGCCTTGGGCTCGCCTTGGCCTTGACCATGTTCGTAACTCTTGGCCGATGCCAGGTCGCCGATGACGCTGATCTCGGGGTGGCCGGCGACGCTGAGGTCGGGTTCGACCAACACGCGCCCGGCGCGGTCGAGGGTCGCGCCGGTGGTCTGTGCAAGCGCCTTGCCGAGTGGTGAGCCAGCCACGCCGGCCGCCCAGATGACCGTCCTGCTGTGCAGGCGGTGAGTGCTGACGGCTTCGCCGTCGGGCGTCTCGTTGCCGGTGCCATTCGCACGGGTTTCATAGTCGACGCCGTCTGCGTCGATGCCGGTCACCTTGCAGCCCGTGCGCACATCGACACCGAGCTTGTCGAGCTGCTCTCGGGCACGCTGCGAGAGCTGCGGCACGAAGGCGCCGAGCACTCGGTCGGAGCCTTCGATGAGCACGACGCGGGCACGGGTCGAGTCGATGCGGCGGAACTCTTGCGGCAGCGTGTGGTGCGCGATCTCGGTCATCGTGCCGGCCATCTCGACGCCCGTGGGGCCGGCGCCGATGACGACGAAGGTGAGCCAGGGTTCGCACGCGGCCGGCTCGGTGCAACGCTCGGCCCGCTCGAAGGCGCCGATCACGCGGGCGCGTATTGCAAAGGCATCGGCCAGCGTCTTCAGGCCGGGGGCGTGCGCGGCCCAGTCGTCATGGCCGAAGTAGCTGTGGGTGGCACCTGCCGCCACGATGAGGTGGTCGTAGCCGATGCGTTGATCGTCATCGAGCCGCAGCTCGCGTCGGGCGGCGTCGATGCCTGTGACCTCGGCTTGCAGGATGGTCAGGTTACCGCGCTTCATCTGGCGGCGCAGCGTGTGGCGGATCGGCGCGCTCACCGCGGGTGCGCTCAAGCCGGCAGTCGCCACTTGATACAGCAGGGGCTGGAACAGGTGGTGGTTGGTGCGGTCGAGCAGCGTGATCTCCACATCGGCGTGGCTCAGCGCCTTCACCGCTTCGAGCCCGCCGAAGCCGCAACCGATGATGGCGACGCGCGGCCGTGTCATGCAGCAGGGCCGATCGCGGGCGGGCCGGGCAAGGCCGCGCGCAGCCGGTTGCCCACCATCTGGATGTGGCTGCGCAGCGCGTACAGCTCGTCGGCATAGCTCAGCGGCACGGTGACGTGCTCGACATGCGTTTCGATGGCGGCAAGCTCACCCAGCAACTCGGTCGCGGGGCGCTTGCCGATGGCGTCTTCGACGCTGCGCAACTGCCCGTACCAGCGGAACACGCGCGAGCGAATGCGGAACTCGTACAGCGGCGGCACCATGCGCGACACCGGAATCAGGATCGCCAGGATCGACAGCAGCACCGGCCACATCCTGTCCACCAGGTTGGCCAGCCAGAACGGCAGGTAGCGCTGCAACAGCGGCGTGCCGTTGGCGTAGAAGCGTTGCGCTTCCTTGGCCAGCGGCTGCTCGGTGCTGCCTGGGTTGGGGAACTCGCGCTTGCGCTGGAACCAGCCGGGTGTGCTGTGGATCTGCTGGGCGGCCTGCATGAACAGCTGGATCAAAGCCGGGTGCGTGCCGGTGCGTGCCACCAGCGTGGCGGTGGGGGCGATCAGGCGCACGTCGCGTGCCGGCAGGTCGCGCGCCAGGTCGACCACGCCGCGCGGCAGCGTCACCGCACTCAGGAAGGCGAAGCGGCGCGAATAGGCATCGGCCTGGCCGAAGTCGAAGAGCGCGATGCCCGGCGCCTGCAACAGCATCTGCACCAGCAGCGATTCAGGCGCCGAGGCGAAGACCAGCGCGTCGATGTCGCCTGCCAGCAGGTCCACCACGGCCGGCGTGGCCGGCTGGCGCATCAACGTGAGGGTGGGCAGGTCGATGTGGTTCGCATCGATCAGCTTGTCCATCAGGTTGGGCGCGCCACTGCCGGGCGCGCCGATGTTCAGGCGCCAGCCGGCCAGTTGCGACAGCGACTCGAGCGCCGGGCTCTTCAGCAGGCGCTGCGCAGAGTCGGTGCGATAGAACAGCCACACCGGCTCGTAGAAGAGGCTGCCGAGCGAGACGAGCCGGGCGTCGTCGTCGTCGGCCGCGCGCAGGCTCTCGTCGGCGCCACCTTGCACGAAGGCGATGTCCACGCCCGAGTTCGGGTCGCGCAGCAGTTGCAGGTTCTCGGCCGCGCCCTGGGTGTTGCGCAACTCCACCTGCACGCCGTAGCCCTTGAGCACATCGGCATAGCGTTTGCCGAACTCGGCGTACGCGCCCTGCGCCGCGCCAGTGGCCAGCACCACCTTGCGCGGTGGTGTCGGGTCGAGCACGACGTAGGCCAGCACCAGCAGAACGACCGTGATGCCGATGAACGGCCCGGCCGTGGCCAGCAGGTCACGGAACGACAGGAGTGTGTGGCGCAGGTTGGCGGTCATGGCGTGAACGATAGCGCCACGGCGCGTGGTTGCCGGGCGGGTGCGGCATGCAGCAAAATCGCATCGGTCTGCCGTGCAGCGCCGATGGCCAGCCGCGCCGCGCGACGTGCAACCTGTTCCCCCACCGAAGGCCCTTCATGAACTTCAGAATCGTCAGCTCGCTCGTTCCTTTGTTGATGGCGGTCAGTGCCGTCGCGGCGGGGCCGGCGGCCAAGGTCAAGCCCATCAGCGTCGACAAGTCGGCGAGCTTCCTGGTCGACGAGGCAACGACCGAAAAGTTGTGGGGCGACACCCTTCCGGCGAAGGTCAAGAAGCTCTACCCGGCGAACCGGTGGCGCTTCGTCAGCGACGTGGGCGGCGGTTTCACCGAATCGAAGACCTGCGTGGTCACGGCGCGCGCCATGCTGCTGCCGCTGCGTGGCAAGACCGTGGTGTTCGCACCCGAGAAGTCGGCCACGGCCTTCGACGCGGTGCCCAGCCTGTCGAAAGAGCAGTGCCAGGAACTCGCCCGCGCGAAGCTGAAAGAGGCGATCCAGTCGATCGCGTCGTCGCTGGCGGCAAGCTGAGGGCGCGACGCCAACAGCGCGCGCCGAACCGACGCGCTACGCCGCAGAGCGGCCGTGCAGAGCCTCGGTGAGCCGGTTCACATCGGCTGACAGGCGGCCCGCAACCAGGGTCGTCAGCTTGAAACCGAACGCCGGGTTCTGATGGTAAAGCTGGCGCACGGTGCTCTCGTCGATCGACAGCACGGTGCAGTGGCTCACGCACCGTGCCGTGAGGCGGCGGCGCCGGTCGGGGGCGAAGAAAGCGATCTCGCCGAAGATCTCGCCCGGTGTGATGCGCGCGCCGATCTCGACCAGTTCGATCTCACCGTCGGCCAGCAGGTAGAGCCGGTTGCCACGGTCGCCCAGGCGAAACAGCACTGCGCCGGCCGCATATTCGTTGCTGCGCATGTACGGCCGCAGCCAGATGCCGGAGAGGTCGGCCTTGCGCTCCACTGCGCTGATGCGCCGCGTGAGTTGCACCATCTCCTTCAGGCGGAACACATTGACGGGCAACATGACCAGGTGCAGCACCAGCATCGGGATCGACGGGTGCAGCGCCCCGTAGCAGACGAAGCCGATGTTGCTGCCGATGGCCAGCCAGCGCAGCGGGATCATGGTCTTCACGAACGACGAGGTCATGACGAACGCGCCGCCGATGATCACCGCCACGATCGCCATGATCTCGGCCGGCGACGAACGCGCCGCATAGAAGTACGCCATCACGCTGGCGTAGGCATTGGCAAACAGGTCGGCAGGCAAGACAGGCATCCTTCTTCACGCGCACCAGCGCGGCGGCCCCGATTTTGGCCGCATCGCCGGGCGGGCACACTCCCCGCATCTCGGGTACAAACAAGGCAGTGCGTCGCGCAGATGGGCTGCCGACCCCAATCAGATGAGGATGCGAGATGAACGCCCGAACCCCGTTCCCTATTGCGATGTGCCGCGCCTGGTGGCCTCGCTTTGCTGTTGCCGTCCTGGCAAGTGCCGTGGGGGCTGCCACGCACGCGGCTGACGAACCGCCCGTCAGCGCCATCTCGGCGTTCTCTGCAGCGCCGGTCGGGGATCCCCCGGCGACCTGGAAGTTCGCCACGTTGCCAAACAAGGTGGCCACACGCTTCGCGGTGTCCGACCTGAACGGCTCAAGGGTGCTGAAGGTCGAGGCCGATGGCTCGTACGGCAACCTCGTGCATGCGCTGCGAACGCCGTCGTCCGAGAAGACGACCCTGAGCTGGCGCTGGCGGGTCGACAAGCTGGTCGAAGAGGCCGACCTCAAGGTCAAGAGCGGTGAAGACTCGGCCGCCAAGCTGTGTGTGTTCTTCGCCTTCGACGGCGCCAAGCTGCCGTTCGGTGAACGCACCAAGCTCGCGCTGGCGCAGTCGGTGTCGGGGCAAGAGGTGCCGACCGAGACCCTGTGCTACGTGTGGGACAACAAGCTGCCGGTGGACACCGGCCTGGCCAGCCCGTTCACCAAGCGCATCCGCTTTCTCGTGCTCGAAACGGGTACCGCGCGGCTGGGCCAGTGGGTGTCACACAAGCGCAACGTCGGGGCCGATTACCAGCGCATGTTCGGTGACGAGTCGGGTGGCAAATACCCCGAGATCACCGGTGTGGCGGTGTCGGCCGATGCCGACAACACGCACGGCCGCAGCCTGTCGTACTTCGGAGACGTGTCGCTCGTGCCGTGATTCGGCGACCACCAACATTTCACATGAAAATGGGCGCCGAGGCGCCCATGGGTTCGAGTCGGTGGCGCGCTCAGCCTCGCAGCGCCAACTTGCGGCGGCGGGCAACTGCACCGATCACGCCGAGGCCCGCGAACATCAGCGCCCAAGTGCCGGGCTCGGGCACATCGTGCACGATGACGAAGTCTTGTGAGGTGGCGTTGTAAAGAATGTCGAGCTGCACATTGGCGCCGTACTGGCCCAGGTTGCCCAGGATGCCATTGATGGCGGAGAAGGCCGCGATGGCGCCGACATCGTTCGGAGCCGGCGCGGTCATGAAACTGCCGCTCGACACATCAAGCGTGGCGCCGGTCTCGTAGAGGATCTCCCAGATGGCAGCCTGCATGGCACCCGAGGTGTCGGCATCGGTCACGAAGCTCGCCGTGGCGGTGAAAAGGCGGCTGAGCGCGTTGGCCTTTTGCGGGGTGAAGTGCGTGTACGGGTCACGCACGTCGTAGCTGTAGGTGCCTCCCAGATTGAAGCTTTGGTCGAGTTCGGCGCAATAGGCGTTGAAAGAAGCGCCGTCGAGCGTGCCGACGAACTGCCCTGCCGGCACGTTTTCAACCCCGGCCACGGGCCCGCCGGTGATGGCCGCCGCCACGGGGCCGGCAAACGTGAAGTCGGTGATGTTGACCGTCTTGCCCGAAGAGGCCCCGGACACCACCAACACACCCAGCGCAACGACAATTTTGGTATACATGAACGCAACTCCCATCAAGAGCAAAGTCAAGGACTTTGTTGGCTTGATTGTGACGAAAATGTAATCGTTGCACGGCCGTTTGTGGAGGAGTTCCTTGTAACGCCCCCCCCTTGACCGGGGGGTCTTTGAAACCGCTCCCACCGCGCCCGCGCCACGCCCGTTTGACCGCAGTACTTCCGATGCACGACACGCCCGAACAGATCGAAGCCGCCATTGCCGCGCTGGACGCACAACGCGGGTTGCTCGGCGACATCGTGGCCGAGATGGCCATTGGCCCGCTGCGCGACAAGCTCGCCGCCGCGCGTGCCCGTTCCCGCAGCGGCGACCAGCAGCTCAAGCCGGTCACGATCCTGTTCATGGACGTGGTCGGCTCCACCGTTCTCAGCCGCGAGCTCGACCCGGAGGACGTGCATGCGGTGATGGACGGCGCGCTCGCGCGGCTGACGGCGGTGGTTGAGGCCCAGCACGGCCGCGTGTTGCAGTACGCCGGCGACAGCCTGCTGGCGGTGTTCGGCGCGGACCAGGCACGCGAAGACGACGCCGAGCGCGCGGTTCATGCGGGCCTGGCGATCATCAAGGAGGCGCCGGTGCTTGCCGCACAGGTCAAGGCCAGGTTCGGGCTCGACGGCTTCAACCTGCGCGTGGGCATCAACACCGGCCCGGTGCTGCTGGGGGGTGGGGTCGACGCCGAAGGCAGCATTCGCGGCATTGCCGTCAACGTGGCCGCGAGAATGGAGCAGACGGCGCCGCCCGGCACGCTGCGCATCAGCCACGACACCTACCGCCATGTGCGCGGCACCTTCGAGCTGAATGCCGAGCCGCCCATCACGGTCAAGGGCATCGCCGAGCCGGTGCGCAGCTACCTGGTGCTGAAGGCCAGGCCGCGCGCTTTCCGGATGGCCAACCGCGGTGTCGAGGGCGTCGAGACGCGCATGGTCGGGCGCGACCTGGAACTCGCGCGCCTGACCGAAGCCTTCGAGACGCTCGAAGAAGAGCGCACGCTGTGGCAGGTCACCGTGGTGGGCGACGCAGGCCTCGGCAAGAGCCGGCTCATGTTCGAGTTCTACCGCTGGCTCACGCAGCGCCAGGACGCGGCGCAGGAGCGCGGCACGCGGGCCGGTCGGGCGCCCGTCACGTTCTTCCACTCGCGCCCCCAGCCGCACGCGAACAACGTGCCCTACTGCCTGGTGCGCGACTTGTTCGCGCGCCGTTTCGACATTCTGGATGGCGACCCTCAGGCGCTGGCCCGTGACAAGCTCGCGCAGGGCTTGCAGGCGCTGTTCGGTGAGCGCGCCTCTGAGCAGACGGCGCTGATCGGCCACCTGATCGGGCTCGACTACGCGGCCAGCCCGCACATCGCCGGCATCGCCAATGACGCGAAGCAGATCCGCGACCGCGCGTTCCACGCCATGGCGCAGTATTTCCGTGCGCAGCACCAGGCCGTCGGAGCCGAGATGGTGCTGTTGCTCGATGACCTGCACTGGGCCGATGCCGGCTCGCTCGACTTCATCAACCACCTGACCCAAAGCTGCCGCGACCTGCCGCTGATGCTGCTGTGCGTGGCGCGGCCGTCGCTGTTCGAGACGCGCCCGCGCTGGGGCAGCGGTCAGAGCAACCACGACCGCATCGACCTTGGGCCTCTGTCACGCCGCAGCAGCCGAGACCTGGCCGACGCGCTGCTCAGCCGCCTGGCCACGGTGCCGCCCGCACTGCGCGACCTGCTCACCGGCAGCGCCGAAGGCAACCCGTATTTCGCCGAGGAACTGGTGGGCATGCTGATCGACGACGGCGTGATCCTGACCGCCACCGAGCCCTGGCAGGTGCAGGCCGACAAGCTCGTCACCGTGCATGTGCCGCCCACGCTCGCCGGCGTGCTGCAGGCGCGCCTGGACGGCCTGCCGCCGGCCGAACGCACGCCGTTGCAGCATGCCAGCGTGATCGGCCATGTGTTCTGGGACGAGGCGCTGCAGCGCATCGCCACAGATGCGCCGGAGGCCTCGGCTGCGGCGCTCGAAGCGCTGCAGCGGCGCGAACTGGTGCACGGCCGCGAGACCAGCGCGTTCGAAGGCGCGCACGAGTACGTGTTCAAGCACCATCTGCTGCACCAGGTGGCTTACGACAGCGTGCTCAAGCGCGACAAGCGCGAGCAGCACCGCCGCACGGCCGATTGGCTGGCCTCGCGCACCAGCGAGCGCGCGAGCGAATACTTCGGGCTGATCGCCGGGCACTTCGAGCGCGGCGGCGACAACGCCAACGCGGCGCTGTACTTCCGCAAGGCCGGTGAAGACGCCGCTCGCAGCTACGCCAACGTGGCGGCACTCGACTGCCTCGGCCGCGCGCTCGCGCTCACCCCCGAGGCCGATGCCGAGACCCGCTTTGCGCTTCTGCTGGAGCGCCGCGCCGTGCTCAGCAACACTGGCCGCCGCGCCGAGGCGCTGGCCGACGTGGAGGCGCTCGAAGCCCTGGCCAATGGGCTCGACGACGACGCTCGCCGCGCCCGCGCTGCGGGCTTGCGCGCGGCGCATGCGCTCGTCAGCGGTGACTATCCAGGCACGGCTGCAGCGTCAGCACAGGCGGTGGCGTGGGCGGAACGTGCGGGCGAGCCTGAGGCGGCCCAGGCGCCCCACATGAACTGGGGTCGCGCCTTGCAGTTCCAGGGCGACACGGCCGGTGCGCAGGCGCACGTGGAGCAGTCGCTCGCCTTGTCACGCCAGGTCGGCGACCAGCGTTACGAGAGCGCAGCGCTGAACCAGATGGGCATCCTCGCGCTCGAAGGTGGCCGCTACGCCGAGGCGCGCGACTACTACGAACAAGGCCTGCTGCTCGCGCGCCAGGTGAACGACCGGGTGCGCGAGGGCAGCATGCTGAACAACCTCGGCGACGTCGAACGCTACCTCGGCAACTACGCCGCGTCGCTCGAGTTCCTGCGCGCCGGGCGCGAGGTGTGCCGCGAGATCGGCCAGCGTCACATCGAGCCTTACCTGATGTGCAACATCGCGCAGGTGCAGTTCCTGCGCGGCGACCTGACCGACACCGTTGCCGTCGCCGAGCTGGCCATCGCGCGTGCGCGGGAACTCGACGACCGCGACCTCGAGGCCACCTTGCTGTGCGTCCAGGGCCATGCTCTGGCAGCGTCCGGGCGGGCCGACGACGCGGTGGCGGCCTACGCGGCCTCGCTGGCGATCTTTCGCGAGATCGGCCGCCCGGTGATGGTGCCGGAGCCGCTTGCTGGGCTTGCCCGTGTGGCCCTGGCCGGCGGGCGCTTGAGTGACGCGCTGGCGCAGGTCAACGAGATCGTTGCGCACTTCGACAGCGGCGGCTCGGTGGACGGCGCGGAAGACCCGATGTGGGTCTACCACACCTGCTACGCCGTGCTCGCAGCCGCCGGCTCCGCGCGCGCGCCGGAGTTCATCGCGCAGGCCCATGCGCTGTTGATGGCGCGCGCCGCGCCCATGGCCACCGAGGCACGCGACAGCTTCCTGGCGCAGGTGCCGTCGCACAAGGCAGTGATGCTTGCCTGGGCCGGGCTTGCGGGCGGGTGACTCCTACCCGACAGGGGCGGGCGACGCAGCCGGCGGCCGGCGGGGCTGTCAGGTGCCGGCGGTACTGAGCGAGTAGCGCAGGAAGCCGCTGTGCGGCGTGTACTTGTCGTACAGGCCGCGTGCGCGGTAGTTGGTTTCGTTCGTGGCCCAGTACAAGCGCGACCAACCCTGCGCGTGCGCTTCGACCAGAAGCGCGTCGATCAGCGCTTTGCCGACGCCCGCAGCCCGCAGGGTCGGGTCGACGAACAGGTCTTGCAGGTAGCACACCGGCGTGAGGGTGCTGGTGCTCTCGTGGACGATGCAGTGCGCGAGGCCGATCACCACGCCGTCTTGCTCCGCAACGATGCCGCGCACCGGTGACGCGGCGTCGTGCAGGCGCGCCCACGTGTGCAGCGTGATGGGCTCGGCGGGCTCGCGCTCGTAGAAGCGCGTGTAGCCATCCCACAGCACGCGCCAGCGCGCCTCGTCTCGGGGCTCGATGGGGCGGATGGTCAGCGGCATGGTCTCGGGCTCATCAGGCAATGGGGCGCGCATCTTAACCAGCGCTTTACACGCAGCGGGTTGAAGCTTGACATGGCGGCCTTAGCTTTGGCGCATGCGGCAGCTGCCGTGCATCTGACGACGAAGGACACACCCTCATGAACATCAAACCGCTGAGTGCCGCCTTGATCGCGGCTGGCGTGCTGGCCGTTGGCACGGCCGGAGCATTCGACATTGCGCCAAACTGGCTGAAGGGCGGCGCCAGGGCAGCCACACCGGCGCCCGTGGCAACCACGGACTCGGCAGCACCGCGCACACCGGTGGCTGCGAACGAGCCCGCACCCGTGCCGCTGCTGGCGGCGCAGGGCGTACCCAACTACCGGGCCATCTTCAAGCAGGCCGGGCCGGCCGTGGTGGGCGTCACGGTGGCGGGCACGCACAAGGCGTCTTCCGAAGAGCAGGGCCTGCCACAGGGCATGGAGAACGACCCGTTCTTCAAGTTTTTCCGTGGCATGCCCGGGTTCCAGGGGCGCGGTCAGCCCGGCGGGGCGGTGCCGTTCAAGGGCATGGGTTCGGGCTTCATCATCAGCGCCGATGGGCTGATATTGACCAACGCGCACGTGGTGCGTGACGCGAAGGAAGTGACCGTCAAGCTCAGTGACCGCCGCGAGTTCGCGGCCAAGGTGCTGGGCTCGGACACGACGACCGACATTGCCGTGCTGCGCATCAACGCGAGCAACCTGCCCATCGTGCGCCTGGGCGACACGCGGCAGCTCGAAGTGGGCGACCCGGTGCTGGCCATCGGCGCGCCCTACGGCCTGGAGCAAACTGCCACGCAAGGCATCGTCAGCGCCAAGGGCCGCTCGCTGCCGGGCGACGCGGTGGTGCCGTTCATCCAGACCGACGCCGCTGTGAACCCCGGCAACTCGGGCGGGCCGCTGTTCGACGGCAGTGGTGCGGTGGTCGGCATCAACGCGCAGATCTACTCGCAAAGCGGCGGCTTTCAGGGCCTGAGCTTCTCGATCCCGATCAACGTGGCGTTGAAGGTCAAGGACCAGATCGTCGCCACCGGCCGCGCCAGCCATGCGCGCCTGGGCGTGACAGTGCAGGACCTGAACCAGACGCTCGCCGAGTCGTTCGGCCTGGCGCGCCCCGACGGCGCGCTGATCGCCAACGTGGCGCCGAACAGCGCCGCTGCTGCGGCCGGCCTGAAGGCGGGTGACGTGGTGACCGAAGTGAACGGCGAGCCGGTGGTGCGCTCGGGTGCGTTGTCGAGCCTGATCGGCCTGGCCTCGCCGGGCGAGAAGGTCAGGCTCAAGGTCTGGCGCGACCGCAGCGCACGCGACGTGGAAGCCAAGCTCGGCGGCATCGACGCCGACAAGGAGCAGGTCGCATCCAGCGACGACGGCGTGCAGCCCGGCCAGCTGGGCCTGGGCCTGCGCCCGCTGACGCGCGACGAGCGCCAACAGGCCAGCCTCGACTCGGGCCTGGTGGTCGAGAAGGTGGCGGGCCCGGCAGCGAAGGCCGGCGTGGAAGCCGGCGACGTGCTGCTTGCGATCAACGGCAAGCCGGTGCAGTCGCTGGAGCAGGTCAAAAGCGTGATGGCCGGCAAGCCGAAAAGCGTGGCGCTGCTGGTGCAACGCGACGGCGAGAAGATCTTCGTGCCGGTGAAGATCGGCTGACCTGGTCCAGACCGCGCTGATTCAGGCGCCGCTCACCCGCCACTCAATAGGGCGGTGTAGCGGCGCTGCATCTCCTCGGGCGGGACGGCTTCGATCTCGTGGCCGATGAGCCAGGTGTGGCCGAACGGGTCACGCAGGCGGCACCCGCGCTCGCCATAGAACTGGTCGGTGGGAGGCATCAGCATCTCGGCACCGGCGGCGACTGCGCGCGCGGCCATCGCGTCGGCGTCGTCCACGTGCAGGTGCACCGACGAGTACGTGACGGCGCCAGGACCGGGCGCGTCGATGCCGTTTTCGGGGAAGCCGTCCGACAACATCAACACGCTCGGTCCGAGTTGCAGTTCGGCGTGGCCAACACGCCCCGAGGGCTCGACGAGCCGGAAGCGCTCGACCGCGCCGAAGGCCTTCTTGTAGAACGCGATCGCCTGCGGAGTGCTGTGCACGCGAAGGTAGGCAAACACCTCGTGGATGGGTGAAGGTACCGGCAAATTCGTTTCGTTCATCGGGTGTCTCCAGACGATCAGAGGTCGGTTCGCAGCTTCCAGATCTCCGGGAACAGCACCACGTCGAGCATCTTGCGCAGGTAGCCCACGCCCGAGGTGCCGCCGGTGCCGCGTTTGAAGCCGATCACGCGCTCGACCGTCGTCACGTGCCGGAAGCGCCACAGGCGGAAGGTGTCTTCGAGGTCGGTGAGTTCCTCGCCGAGCTGGTACAGGTCCCAGTGCTTCTCGGGCTCGCGGTAGGCCACGAGCCAGGCTTGCTCGACTGCGTCGCTGGTCTCGTAGGCGCGCGTCCAGTCGCGCTCGGTGTGGGTGGCTGGCACGGCAAGGCCGCGGCGTGCGAGCAGGCGCAAGGCCTCGTCGTACAGCGACGGCGAACGCCACACCGCTTCGACGTGCGCCAGGGTCTCGGGCCGGTGCGCATGCGGCTTGAGCATGGCCGCGTTCTTGTTGCCGAGCATGAACTCGATGCAGCGGTACTGCCAGCTCTGGAAGCCGCTGCTGTTGGAAAGGTACGGGCGTATCGCCGAGTACTCGGGCGGGGTCATGGTGGCGAGCACATCCCACGCGTGCACAAGCTGCTCCATGATCTTGCTGACGCGCGCGAGCATCTTGAATGCGGCGCCGAGTTCGTCGCGCGCAACGCACTGCACGGCGGCTGTCAGCTCGTGCAGCAGCAGCTTCATCCACAGCTCGCTGGTCTGGTGCTGCACGATGAACAGCATCTCGTTGTGGTTCGGCGAAAGCGGGTGCTGCGCGGTCAGCAGCTTGTCGAGGTGCAGGTAGTCGCTGTAGCTCATGTCCTTCGAGAAGTCGAGCTGTGCGCCTTCCTCGGCGACGATGCGCTCGGTAGCGCTGGCGGGGTTGGGCGTGGTGGTCATGTCAAAGCTCCCGAAGCACGGCCCGCACCGGCGATGCATCGGCGTGCATCAGCTTCAGCGGCAGGGCGATCAGCTCGTAGTCGCCGGCGGCGATGTCGTCGAGCACCAGGTTCTCAAGCACCCGCAGGTCGAGCCGCAGCAGCTGCTGGTGGCTGTCGAGCGTCTTGCTGTCGGCGGGGTCGACCGACTGGCTGTCGATGCCGATCAACCGCACGCCCAGATCAGCAAGCCAGGTGATGGTCTCAGGGGCGAAGGCGCTGAACTCGGGTGACCACGCCGTCGGCGCCTGGCTGCAGGTGCGCACCAGCACGCGGGGCGGCAACGCGGCGATGGCGTGGTTCAGGTGTTCGGGCCGGATCAACGGCCCGCGCCCGATGGCGTGGATCACGCGGCAGGGGCCGAGATAAGGCAGCAGATCGACCTGGCCGATGCTCGGCGCCTCGGCGCCGTAGTGCAGCGGCGCATCGGCATGCGCGCCGATGTGCGGTGACATCGTGATGGCGCTGATGTTCACCGGGCAGCCGGGTGCGAGTGTGGCTGTCCACTGTTGCGAGTAGGCCGTGTCGCCAGGGAACAGCGGTGAATCAGTGCTGATCGGCGGGGAGATGTCCCAGAGCTTTTTCATGGTGCTGCAAAGTTAGCACCGTGTTCGCCAGCGTGGTGTCGGTTAAACCAAACACCCGCACATGATCCGCTGAGTGAACAGGCCCTAACCGATTCGGCCGAGTACCAGGTATTCCATCAAGGCCTTCTGCGCATGCATGCGGTTCTCGGCTTCGTCCCACACGACCGACTGCGGCCCGTCGATCACCTCGGCCTCGACCTCTTCGCCGCGGTGCGCGGGCAGGCAGTGCATGAACAGGGCGTCGGGCTGGGCGGCGGCCATCATGTCGGCGTCGACGCACCAGTCGACAAAGGCCTTCATGCGGGCTTCGTTCTCGGCCTCGAAACCCATGCTGGTCCACACGTCTGTCGTGACGAGATGGGCGCCCGCGCAGGCGTCCATCGGGTGGTTGAAGGTTTTGACGCACGCCTTGTTGTTGACGCTGGCCATGCTGGGCTCGATCTCGTAGCCGCCGGGCGTGCTCACGTGCAATGTGAAGCCCAGGATGTCGGCTGCCTGCAGCCAGGTGTTGGCCATGTTGTTGCCGTCGCCGACCCACGCCACCACCTTGCCCTGGATGCTGCCCCGGTGCTCGATGTAGGTGAAGATGTCGGCCAGTATCTGGCAGGGGTGGTACTCGTTCGTCAGGCCATTGATGACGGGCACGCGCGAGTTCGCCGCGAAGGCTTCGAGCTTCGCCTGCTCGTAGGTGCGGATCATCACGATGTCGACCATGCGGCTGATCACGCGCGCGCTGTCTTCGATCGGCTCGGCTCGGCCGAGCTGGCTGTCGCCGGTGGTCAGGTTCACCACCGAGCCGCCCATCTGATACATGCCGGCCTCGAAGCTCACACGGGTGCGGGTGCTGGCCTTCTCGAAGATCATCGCCAGCGTGCGGTCGACCAGTGGCGTGTACTTCTCGTAGTTCTTGAAGCGCTTCTTGATCGTGGCGGCGCGCTCGAACAGGTAGGCGTATTCCTCGGCGCGGAAGTCCTTGAACTGCAGGTAGTGCTTGATCAGGCTCATGCCGGGTTTCATGCCGTGGGTCAAGGCGAAGAAGGCGCGACAGGTGCTTCGAGCAGGAAGCTCTTGATGAGCGGTGCGAGGATCGCAATGATCTGCACCGCTTCATCCGCACTCAAGATCAACGGCGGCACGAGCCGCACCACGCGCTCCGCCGTCACGCTGAGCATCAACCCGGCGCTCGCCGCACGGCCGAGCAGTTCGCCGCACGGGCGTGCCAGCTCGATGCCGAGCATCAGGCCCTGGCCACGGATGTCGACCACGCCGGCCACGCCTTCGAGTTCGCGCTGCAAGCCCGCCTTCAGTGCTGCGCCGACCGCGGCTGCGTTGGCCAGCAGGCCGTCTTCTTCCATGATGCGGATGGTCTCGACCCCGGCGCGCATGGCCAGCGGGTTGCCGCCAAAGGTGGTGCCGTGGTTGCCGGGGCCGAACACGTTGGCGGCCCGAGGGCCGCATACCACTGCACCCACCGGCACGCCCGAGCCCAGGCCCTTGGCGAGTGGCATCACGTCGGGGTGGATGCCGGCCCACTGGTGCGCGAACCACTTGCCAGTGCGGCCCATGCCGCACTGCACCTCGTCGAGCATCAGCAGCCAGCCGTTGTCGTCGCACACGCGGCGCACCTCGCGCAGGTACTCGACCGTGCTCGGGTGGATGCCGCCTTCGCCCTGGATCACTTCGAGGAACACGGCTGAAACGTTCGGGTGCGTCAACGCGATCTGCTCGATGGCCGCCACGTCGTTCAACGGCACGCGCACGAAGCCCTCGACGAGCGGACCGAAACCGGCCTGAACCTTGGGGTTGGCGGTGGCCGACAGCGTGGCGATGGAGCGGCCATGGAACGCACCTTCGTAGACGACGATCTCAGGGCGGTCGATGCCCTTGTCGTGCCCGAACTTGCGCGCGATCTTCAGCGCGCACTCGTTCGCTTCCAGCCCGGTGCTGCAGAAGAACACGTTGGTCAGGCCCGACAACTCGCACAGCTTGGCGGCCAACTGTTCTTGCAAGGGCACGAGGTAGTAGTTCGAGCTGTGGATCAGCTTGCCGATCTGTTCCTGCAGGGCCGGCACGAGCTTGGGGTGCGCGTGGCCGAGCGTGTTGACGGCAATGCCGCCCAGCCCGTCGAGGTACTTCCTGCCCTCTGTGTCCCAGACCCAGCAGCCTCGGCCGTGCGACAGCGCCAGCGGCAGGCGGCCGTAGGTGTGCATCACGTGGGGCTCGATTGAGGAGGGCAGTTTCTCGGGGGCATTCATGGCGGCACTCCATGCAAATCGACAAGACAACGGAAGAGCGAAAAGAGCGAGCGGGCGGGATGCTGATTCACCGCCCGCTCGCTGCCGATTCTAAAGGCGAGGTGAATTCGGCCGATGACTGCGCCATGACCGCAACCCTCCATGACGCCCCTGCCCGCGCCGGCAGTGCTGCGCTGCAACATGCGCACGGCACGGGCGGCACAATAGCGGCAAGTGCACTGCCACAGGCGTGGGCGCCGCGACTGTTGCCGCCGGCGCTGACCGGCCGATGCGAACCCATGACTCCCCCCGACAAGCCGCGCGAGTTCTTCATCCAGGGCGTGACGCTCGACGGCCACACCTTCCGCCCGAGCGATTGGGCCGAGCGGCTGGCCGGCGCGATGTCGTGCTTCCGCCCGGACGGCGCAAGCGGCGGCATCGGTGCCTACATTGGCTACTCGCCGTACTGCGTGCCGCGCGTGATCAACGGCGTGAAGTGCGTGATCGTGAACGAGGCGTTGAAAGCGATCGAGCCGATGGCCTGGGACTTCGTCATGCACTTCGCGCGCGACAACAAGCTCCAGCTCACCGAAGCATGCCTGCTGCCCGACCCGCCGAAGCAGCTTTGAAACGCAAGCGCCCCCAATGCAAAAGGGCTCGCAATGCGAGCCCTTCATGTTTAGCGCGGCAAGCGCGCTATGGGGAGTTCAGGAAATTCAGGCAGCCGCAGGCGCGGCGAGTGCCTTGACCTTGGCGGACAGGCGGCTCTTGTGGCGCGCGGCCTTGTTCTTGTGGAACAGGCCCTTGTCAGCCACGGCGTCGATCACCGATTGGGCCGAGTGGAACAGCGCGGTGGCCTTGGCCTTGTCGCCAGCGACGACGGCCTTCTGCACGTTCTTGATAACGGTGCGGAACTTCGAACGCAGCGCCGTGTTGGCGGCGTTGAGCTTCACGTCCTGGCGCGCGCGCTTCAGGCCCGAGGCGGTGCGGACGGTCTTTTTCTTGGCTTTGGACGAAGTGGCCATGGGTGTGCGGTTCAGTGTTGAACTTGGGTGGAGCGAAGCCTGCGAGTATAGCACCGGTGACGGAGCCTTCACCAGCCGCGCAGCGGCCGTGCCGCAGCGCTACCTATAATCAGCCGGTTTGAAACCGACCCGTGCCCGCGCCGCCCTCCCAGGCGCCACCCACTCATGAACCTGCTGCGGGCCGCCTCCACGATCTCGCTGCTGACGTTGGCCTCGCGCATCACCGGTCTGTTCAGCCAGGTGCTGCAGGCCAGCCTGTTCGGCGCCGGTGCGTGGATGGACGCCTACACGGTCGCCTTCCGCATTCCGAACCTGCTGCGCCGGCTCTTTGCCGAAGGCGCATTTTCGCAGGCCTTCGTGCCCATCCTCGCGCAAACGCGCGAACGTGAAGGCGACGCCGTGACCCGCGCGCTGATCGACGCCGTGGCCACTGTGCTGTTCTGGGCCTTGCTCGTGACCTGCGTGATCGGCGTCGTCGCCGCGCCGGTTCTGGTGTGGTTGATGGGCTCGGGCCTGGCCCGGTTCGACGCGGCGGTGGTGATGACGCGCATCATGTTCCCTTATATCGGCTTCATGTCGCTGGTGGCCTTGTCGGCCGGCATCCTCAATACCTGGAAGCGCTTCGCGGTGCCGGCCGCCACCCCGGTGTTGCTGAACCTGGCCGTCATCGCCGCTGCGTGGTGGCTGGTGCCGCGGTTCCGCGCCTGGGGCGTCGAGCCGATCTATGCGATGGCCGTGGGCGTGATGCTCGGTGGCATGCTTCAACTCGGGGTGCAGGTGCCAGCGCTGCTGCGCATTGGCGGGCTGCCGCAAATCGGCTTGCGCTGGTCGGCGCTGCGTGCGGCGTGGCAGCACCCCGGCGTGAGCCGCGTGCTGCGGCAGATGGGGCCGGCGCTTCTCGGCGTGTCGGTGGCGCAGGTGTCGCTGTTCATCAACACGCAGATCGCCACGCACGTGGGCGTGGGTGCGGTGTCGTGGCTGCAATATGCAGATCGGCTGATGGAGTTCCCGACCGCGCTTCTCGGCGTGGCCCTCGGCGTGGTGCTGGTGCCGCAGCTCTCTGCTGCGCAGGCGCGGGGTGACCGCAGCGCCTACTCCGGCCACCTCGACTGGGGCCTGCGCCTCGTCGTCATGCTGGCGCTGCCGTGCGCGGTGGCGCTGCTGGTGTTTCCTTTGCCGATGCTGGCGGTGCTGTTCCACCACGGCGCGTTCGGTGCGAACGATGTTCACCAGAGCATGACGGCGTTGATGGGTTACGGCGTCGGCCTGCTCGGCATCATCGCCGTCAAGGTGCTGGCGCCCGGCTTCTACGCCCGGCAAGACGTGCGCACGCCGGTCAAGATCGCGGTAGCAGTGCTCGTGCTGACCCAGGTTCTCAACTTCGTGTTCGTGCGCTACATGGCGCTGGGCCACGCGGGCCTGGCCTTGTCGATCGGCCTCGCGGCACTGGTCAACGCGGCCTGGCTCTTCATCGGCCTGCGTCGCGCCGGCAGCTACACGCCCCTGCCGGGCTGGGGCCTCTTCGCGCTGCGCGTGGTGCTGGCAACCGTGCTGCTGGGCGGCCTGCTGGCGTGGTCGGCCCACGCCATCGACTGGCTGGCGCTGCGTGACCACCCCTGGCAGCGCGTCGGCTGGCTGGTTGCTTCGCTCGTCGGCGCCGCACTGTTGTACTTCGGTGCGTTGATTGCCAGCGGTCTGAAGCTGCGCCAGTTCATGCGCCACAGCTAAACTTCCTTCATGGCCGGACCTCTGCAGTTCGAGACGCCGACAGCGCTCGACTACTTCGTTTCACTGGTGGCAGACGACGCCAGCCTGTCGCTCGTGGAGGCGGCGGCGTCGATTGCGCAAGACGAGTACCCGCGCGTGGACACCCAGGCCGTGCTCTCCGAAATCGACACGCTGGCGATCAAGCTCAAGCGCCGCTTTCCGGCCGACGCCGTGCCGCTGCAGCGCCTGCGCTGGCTCAACAGCTTCTTCTTCACCGAACTCGGCTTCGCCGGCAACGTGAACGACTACTACGATGCCGACAACAGCTACCTGCATCAGGTGCTGACCACGCGGCGCGGCATCCCGATTTCGCTGGCGGTGATCTACATGGAACTCGCCACGCAGGTGGGCCTGACGGCGCGCGGCGTGTCCTTCCCCGGTCACTTTCTGGTCAAGCTGAACATGAACACCGGAAAGCAGCATGGCGAGGTCGTGATCGACCCGCTCAACGGCCGCTCGCTGTCACGCGAGGAACTCGACGAGATGCTCGCACCCTACAAGCGCAACCATGGCCTGCAGGATGACTTCGACGTGCCGCTGGGCTTGTTTCTGCAGGCTGCCCCGGCACGCGATGTGATCGCGCGCATGCTCCGCAACCTGAAAGAAATCCACCGCAGCGCGCAAGACTGGCCGCGTGCGCTAAAGGTCATGGAGCGGCTGGTGGTGTTGCTGCCGCTGGCCTGGGAAGAGCAGCGTGACCGAGGCCTGGCGCACGCCCGCCTGGGCTCTGTGGACGCTGCCGCACGCGACTTCTCAGCCTACCTTCTGCACGCCGGCAACGCCGCCGACCGGGGCGACGTGGCCGAGCGGCTGGCCCAGCTTTCGCGGCCGCCCCGGCTGCATTGATCGATCACCCTGGCACACCCCACCGCATGACCATGACCACCGCGCAACGCCAGGCCGGCACCTGGCTTGCCATCAGCCTGATCGCCAGCCTGTTGATCTGGCTGCTCGCGCCTGTGCTCACGCCGTTTCTCATCGCCGGCGTGCTCGGCTACGTGCTGCACCCGCTGGTGGAAAGGCTGGCCTCGAAGCGTGTGCCGCGAGTCCTCGCAGTGGTGCTGGTCGAAGTGACGGCCATCGTGCTGGTGCTCGCGGTGATGCTGCTGATCGTGCCTATCCTGTCGAAGCAGTTGCCGCTGTTGCGCGAGCAGATCCCGCTCTTCGCCGACCGCTTGAATGCCGGCCTGTCGCCCTTGCTTGCGCGCTTCGGCTTCGACGTGACGCTCGACACCGCCAGCATCAAGGCCTTCGTGCTCAAGTACCTCGACGCCAACCTCGAAGAGTGGATTGCCACCGCGCTCAGTTCTGCGCGAATCGGCGGGAGCATTCTGCTGGCGGTGCTGGGCAACGCGCTGCTCGTGCCGGTGGTGCTGTTCTACCTGCTGATGGACTGGCCGAACCTGGTGCGCCGCACTGCAGCGATGGTGCCGCCGCGCATGCGCGCCAAGGTGCACAGCTTCACGGTGGAGTGCGATGCCGTGCTCGGCCAGTACCTGCGTGGGCAGCTGATGCTGATGCTCACGCTGGCGGTGTTCTACAGCGTCGGTCTGTTCCTGTTCGGCTTTGACCTGGCGGTGCCGGTGGGCGTGTTCACCGGACTGGCCGTGTTCATTCCGTATCTCGGTTTCGGCCTGGGCCTGCTGCTCGCGCTGATCTCTGGTGTGTTGCAGTTCACCGGCTGGCACGGCCTGGTCGGCGTGGCGGCGGTGTACGGCATCGGCCAGTTGCTGGAGAGCATGGTGCTCACGCCGCGGCTCGTGGGTGACCGCATCGGCATGAGTTCGCTCACGGTGATCTTCGCGCTGCTGGCGTTCGGGCACCTGTTCGGCTTTGTCGGCGTGCTGATCGCCCTGCCGGTCAGCGCGGTGATGGTGGTGGCCGTGCGGCGGCTGCGCGGCGTGTACCTTGCGAGCGACTTGTTCCGCGGATGAAGCAGATCCCGCTGCCCATCACCGAGGACGCTGCACGCACGTTCGACAACTTCCTGCCCGGCGCGAACGCGCTGGTGGTGGCGCACCTGCAGGCCTTGGCGGCACCGGCCGCGCCGGTGTACCTGTGGGGCGCCAGCGGCAGCGGCAAGACGCACCTGCTGCACGCCATGGTGGAGCGCTTTCACGCGCAGGGCTTGCAGGCCAGCTGGTTCAGTGCGGCCGGGCCAGTGCCGTGGCCCTTCGATGAGTCGCGCGCACTGATCGTGATCGACGACTGCCACGCGCTCGACGCCGACCAGCAGCACGCCGCGTTTGCGCTGTTCGTCGAGAGCGCAACCCACGGCGTGCCGGTGCTTGCCGCCGGGCGCTTGCCGCCAGTGGACTTGAGCGTGCGCGAAGACCTGCGCACGCGCCTCGGCTGGGGCCACGTGTTCGCAGTGCAGCCGCTGGGCGAAGCCGAGGTGCGCGCCCGACTGCGCCGCGCTGCCGACCAGAACGGGCTGTTCCTGTCCGACGAGGTGATGGACTATGTGCTGGTGCGCTTCGAGCGCGACCTGAAGCACCTGATGGGCTTGCTGGCGCGCCTCGACCGCTTTGCGATGACCACGCAACGCCAGATCACCGTGCCGATGCTCAAGCAGATGCTGGCCGAGGAAGGCGTGTGATGAGCCCGCCGCACCGGCCCAAGGGCAACCTGTGTCTGTTCGACCTCGACGACACCCTGCTGCCGTTCGACTCCGACCATGCATGGGGCGAGTTCGTCATTGCGCAGGGCTGGGTCGACCCGGCGGCATTCCAGCGCGGCAACGATGCGTTCTATGCGCAGTACAAGGCGGGGCAACTCGACATTCACGCCTACATCGCGTTCGCCACCGAGCCGCTGCGCTCGCGCAGTGCGCAGGCGCTGGCCGCCGCCCTTGCACGCTTCATGCGCGAAGTGGTCATGCCCGGGGTGCGACCGGAAGCGCTGCGGCTCGTGCAAGCGCATCAGGCGCAAGGCGACGTCGTGGCGCTGGTCACCGCCACGAACGACTTCATCACCGAGCCCATCGCCCGCGCGTTCGGCATTGCCGAGTTGCTGGCGGTTCGGCTGGCCCGCACCCCCGGGGGTACCATCACGGGTGGTATCGACGGCACGCCCAGCTACCGTGACGGCAAGGTTGTGCGGGTGCGCGAATGGCTGGCGGCGCGCGGCGAAGCGCTCGAAGCGTTCGAGCGCATCACCGTCTACAGCGACTCCGTGAACGACCTGCCGCTGCTGGAACTGGCGACCGACCCGGTCGCCACCAACCCGACCCCGGCGCTTGCAGTGATTGCCGGCGAGCGGGGCTGGCGCATCCTCCAACTGTTCGAATGAAGCCGAGCGAATGATCAAGAATTTCATCGACAAACTGCTCGGCAAGAGCAGCGCCAGCGACAAGCCGGCCCGCGCCGCCAACGCGAAGGAGGCCGACACCGGCGCCGCGCCGGCTGGCAAGCGCGTCGAGGTGCCAAAGAGCGAGCACCGGATCGACCCGGGTCTGGTTGACGAGCGCGCCGTGAAAGTGGTGCGCACGTTGATCGACAGTGGCTTCGAGGCCTACATCGTCGGCGGCGCGGTGCGCGACTTGCTGGTCGGCCTGCGCCCGAAAGACTTCGACGTGGCCACCAATGCCACGCCCGAGCAGGTCAAGGGGCTGTTCCGGCGCGCGTTCATCATCGGCCGGCGTTTTCGCATCGTTCACGTGGTGTTCGGGCGCGGCCGGCAAGAGCGCGGCCTGAGCGAGGTGATCGAGGTGTCGACCTTCCGCGCGATGGTCGACAACGCGGCCGCCGAGCAGGTCAGCGGCAGCGAGAAGACTTCGCGGAACGAGCTGGCGGGCCGCTTGGGCAACAGCAGCCATGTGGTCGATGCCGAAGGCCGCGTGCTGCGCGACAACGTCTGGGGCCCGCAGATCGACGATGCCGCGCGCCGCGACTTCACCATCAACGCCATGTACTACGACCCGGTGCGCGAGATCGTGGTCGACTACCACGGCGGCATCAAGGACGTTCAGCGCAAGCTGCTGCGCATGATTGGCGACCCGGCCACGCGCTACCGCGAAGACCCGGTGCGCATCATCCGCGTGGTGCGCTTCGCGGCCAAGCTGGGGTTCGAGATCGAGCCCAAGACGCGCGCGCCGATCAAGGAGATGGCGGCGTTGCTCGACAACGTGCCACCTTCGCGCACCTTCGACGAGATGATCAAGCTGCTGCAGACCGGCCATGCGCTGGCCAGCATCAAGGAGTTGCGCAAGCAAGGCCTGCACCGCGGCGTGTTCCCGGTGCTCGACGTGGCGCTCGATGAATCACAGCGCCACGACGGCCGCGAGAAGTTCGTGCAGCAGGCGCTGGCCGATACCGACCGCCGTGTCGGTGAAGACAAGCCGGTGGCTCCGAGCTTCATGCTGGGTTGCATGCTGTGGCACGACGTGCTGGACCGCTGGAACAAGCTGAAGGCGGGCGGCGAGCCGTCGTTCCCGGCCTTGCAGCAGGCCATCGATGCCGTGTTCGATGCGCGCATCGGCGACATCTCCGGCCGGGGCAAGCTGGCCGCCGACATGCGCGAGATCTGGATGATGCAGCCGCGCTTCGAGCGCCGCACCAGCGCCAGCGTGGCCACGCTCGTCGAGCAGCCGCGCTTCCGTGCCGGCTTCGACTTCCTGCGCCTGCGCGGCGATGCCGGCGAGGTGAGCGGTGAGTTGGCCAACTGGTGGGAAGACTTCTCGCTCGCCGACGACGCCGAGCGCCGCCGCCTGCTCGACGAGGCCCGCGACCAGGACCAGGCGCGTCGCGCCGCCGGTGGCCCCGCTCCCGGCGCCGACGGCCAGTACGCGCCGAGCGCAGATGCCGACCCTGCCCGTAAGCGGCGCCGGCGTCGTCGCAAGCCGGCCGGATCAGGAACGGCCGATGGCGGTGGCAACGGTGAGCCGGGCCAAGCGTCAGATGCCTGACCGGGCGCAAGGTGCCGGCCTGAATGCCGCTGCCCTGCATCGCTTGACCACGGCGATGCAAGCGCTGATAGATGCCGGCCGCCTGCCCGGCGTCGTGATGCAAGTCGAACGGCGAGGCCGGTCGGCTTACGCGCAGGCGCTGGGTTGGCAAGACCCGTCACACGGCCCGGCACCAGCCCCGCCCATGCGCAGCGATGCGATCTTCCGCATCTATTCGATGACCAAGCCGCTGGTGTCGACGGCGATGATGATGCTCGTCGAGCAAGGCCGCTTGCAGTTGACCGACGCAGTCGCGAAGCTGCTGCCCGCCTTCGCCGATGTGCGCGTGGGAGTCGAGCGCGAGGGTGTGTTGCAGCTCGTGCCGCCCGCACGCGCGATGACCGTGCAAGACCTGCTGCGCCACACCGCCGGCCTGACCTACGAGTTCCACGAACCGTCGCTCGTGCGCGGGATGTACACACAGGCCAACCTGTTCGCACGCCGGCGCAGCAACGCTGAGTTCTGCGACACGCTGGCGGCCTTGCCGCTGATGTTCTCACCGGGCGCACGCTGGGAGTACAGCCGAGCCACCGACGTGCTGGGCCGCCTCATCGAAGTGCTGAGCGGCGAGCCGCTGGGCGCCCATCTGCACCGCGTGATCTTCGCGCCGCTGGGCATGACCGACACCGGTTTCCATGTGCCGGCAGCCCAACAGCACCGGCTCGCACAAGGGTTTGCGACCGACCCCGACAGCGGTGCCACCATCGCCATGCACGACGTGCGCACGCCGCCCACCTTCGAATCGGGCGGCGGCGGGTTGGTGTCGACCGCAGCCGACTACATGCGCTTTTGCCGGCTGCTGCTGAACGGCGGCCAACTCGATGGCGTGCGCCTTGTCGGCCGCCACACGCTCGCATTCATGACGGCCGACCACATCGACACCCAGGGCGCCGACGGCACCCGGCGCGACCAGCTCCCGCCCGGCTACGGCTTCGGACTGGGCTTTGCCGTGCGCACGCATCCGGGGATGTCCACCTTGCCTAGCTCGGTGGGCTCGTTCGGCTGGAGCGGCGCGGCGGGCACGCTGTTCATCGTCGACCCGGCCGAGCAGCTGACGGCCGTGCTGATGGTGCAGGCGCTGGGGCAGGCTGCGGAGGTGCGTGCGTTGTTCCAGAGCCTGGTGTATGCCGCCCTCGACGACTGAGGCGCAGGCGGCCTACGTGGGCGTTGGCGCGAACCTCGGCGATGCACGCTTGCACTTGCTGCAGGCGCACGAGGCGCTGGGCTGGCTGCCGCATACCGTGCTCGTCGGCCGGTCCGGCATGTACCGAAGCGCGCCGATCGAATCGAGCGGCCCCGACTACCTGAACACGGTCGTGCTGCTGAACACCCGGCTCGACGCCCACGAACTGCTGGCCCAGATGCTGCGCATCGAGCAGGCGCACGGCCGCGAGCGCCCGTATCGCAACGCGCCGCGCACACTCGACCTCGACCTGCTGGTGTACGGCGAAGAGCGCATCCACACCGCTGCGCTCACCGTACCCCACCCGCGCATGCACCTGCGGGCCTTCGTCTTGCTCCCACTCGCCGAGTTGGCGCCGGCGCTGGTCATCCCCGGTCTCGGGCCGGTGATTGCGCTGCTCGGTGCGGTGGCGGGCCAGCGCATCGATAGACTTGCCTCATGAATGCGTTGTCCACCCCCATGCAGACGGTTCTGCTGCTGATCGCATCGAACGTGTTCATGACGTTCGCCTGGTACGGCCACCTGAAGAACCTGGCCGACAAGCCGTGGTACACCGCCGCACTCGTGAGCTGGGGCATCGCGCTGTTCGAGTATCTGTTGCAGGTGCCCGGCAACCGCATCGGCTTCGCTGGCGGCATGACGCTGGCGCAGCTCAAGATCACGCAGGAGGTCATCACCCTCGGTGTGTTCGTGCCATTCGCGATGCTCTACATGGACCAGCCCTTCAAGCTCGACTTCCTCTGGGCGGGCCTGTGCATGGTGGGCGCCGTGTACTTCATTTTTCGTGGCTGAAGAGGCTGAGAGGAAGGCGCTGTGAACGACGTGCAAGCCGGCCTGCAACGCTTCAGAACCATCGCCATCGAAGGCCCCATCGGCGTGGGCAAGAGCACGCTGGCGCGCAAGCTCGCCGCGCGCCTGGGCGCCGACCTGCTGCTCGAGCAGGCCGAGGACAACCCATTCCTCGAACGCTTCTATGCCGACATGCCCGGCTACGCATTCCAGACCCAGCTGTTCTTCCTGTTCCAGCGCGTCAAGCAGATGCAGGCGGTGGCGCAGCCGGGCATGTTCGCGAGCCACCTGGTCAGCGACTTCCTGTTCGCGAAAGACAGCCTGTTCGCGCGCCTGAACCTGAGCGACGACGAGTTCCGGCTCTACTCGCAGATGTACGCGCAGATCGCGCCGCAGGTCGCCGAGCCCGACCTCGTGATCTGGCTGCAGGCTTCGCCCGCGACCTTGCTGCAACGCGTGCACAAGCGCTCGATTCCGATGGAGCACGGCGTGTCGTCCGCCTATCTACAGCGGCTGTGCGACGCGTACGTCGAGTACTTCCATGGCTATGACGGCGCGCCCGTGTTCGCGCTCGGCACCGACCACTTCAACCCGGTGGACGTGGACGCCGACTTCGACCAGCTGCTGCAGCGCCTGGCGGCGTTTCGGGGCCGCCGTGAGTTCTTCAACTCGCACGTCGAGATCCCGTTCGGCTGATGGCGTGACCCGATTGCCCGAGAGCGGCGCTTACACTCCCGGCCAGCCGCTTTTGATGACAGTTCCGTGACACGGGCTGCAAAGCGGTTCAATCGATGGGAACGACACATGCTCTTTGGCAAGCTGCTGCCGCGTGAAGGCAACTTTTTCGAGCTGTTCAACCAGCATGGCGACTACATCGTGGCCGGCGCGCGCTCGTTCATCCTGCTGATCCAGAACTACGCCAACCTGGAGTTGCGCGAGAAGTACGCGAACGAAGTCGGCCATGCCGAGCGCCAGGCCGACCGCATCACGGCCGAGGTGAACCGGCTGCTGCACAAGACCTTCATCACGCCCATCGACCGCGAGCAGATCCACGGGTTGATCAACGCGATGGACGACATCCTCGACCTGCTGCAGGACGCGACCGAGACCATGTCGCTCTACGACGTGCGCACCATGACCGAGGACGTGCTGCGCCTGGGCGACCTGAGCGCCAAGTGCTGCGAGCGGGTACAGCACGCGGTGTCGCTGTTGCCCAAGATCAGCCAGGCCGATGCGGCCGAGGCCGCAATCAAGACCTGCGAGGAGATCGACCGCCTGGAAAGCGACGCCGACCGCGTGATGCGCTCGGCCATGTCGAAGCTGTTCCGCGAAGAGAACGACGTTCGCGAACTCATCAAGCTGAAGGCGATCTACGAGCTGCTGGAGTCGATTTCGGACCGCTGCGAAGACGTGGCCAACCTCATCGAGGGCGTGGTCCTCGAAAATTCATGACCACGTCGGACTGAGCTTCGATGGGTTCCGTACAGACCGCCTTCTGGGTCGTCGCGCTGCTGGTCGTCCTTGCGGTGGCGTTCGACTTCATGAACGGCTTCCACGACGCCGCGAATTCGATCGCGACGGTTGTTTCCACAGGTGTTCTCAAGCCGCAGCAGGCCATCGTCTTCGCAGCGTTCTTCAACGTCGTCGCCATCGCCATCTTCCACCTGAACGTGGCGGCAACTGTGGGCAAGGGCATCGCGGTGCCGGGCGTGGTGGACCACCACGTGGTGTTTGGTGCGCTGATCGGTGCGATGTTCTGGAACGTGCTGACCTGGTGGTACGGCATTCCTTCGAGCTCGTCGCATGCGTTGATCGGCGGGATCGTCGGCGCGGTCATCGCCAAGGCCGGCGCGGGCTCGTTGATCGCGGCCGGCGTGGGCAAGACGGTGCTGTTCATCTTCCTGTCACCGATGCTCGGCTTCCTGCTGGGCTCGCTGCTGATGGTGCTGGTTGCGCAGCTGTGCCGGCACACGTCGCCACTGCGCGTGGACAACCTGTTTCGCCGGCTGCAGCTCGTGTCCGCTGGCCTCTACAGCCTGGGCCATGGCGGCAACGATGCGCAAAAGACCATCGGCATCATCTGGATGCTGCTGATCGCCACCGGCTACAGCGCGGCCGGCGACAAGTTGCCGCCGAGCTGGGTGATCTGGTGTTGCTACATCGCCATCGGTCTGGGCACGATGTTCGGTGGCTGGCGCATCGTCAAGACCATGGGCCAGAAGATCACGAAGTTGAAGCCGGTGGGCGGCTTCTGCGCCGAGACAGGCGGGGCCATCACCCTTTTCCTGGCCACCGCGTTGGGCGTGCCGGTGTCCACCACGCACACCATCACCGGCGCCATTGTCGGCGTGGGCTCGGTGCGGCGTGCCTCGGCGGTTCGCTGGGGCGTGGCGGGCAACATCGTCTGGGCGTGGATCTTCACGATCCCGGCCACCGCATTCGTTGCGGGCGTTTTCTACTGGGTCAGCCTGGCATTGTTCGTCTGACCCGCCTCGTTCGAACTACTTGCGGCTGCTGCGCAACTCGGCCTCGGCCTGGTACTCGAAGTAGCGCTGGCCGCTGAACGCGAGCGTGGCCATCAGCACGCCGGCGCCCAGCACCAGTGCCGCGACCACGCCGAAGATGGTTGCCCAGCCGGTCCGGTGGGCCGGGCCGTCAGGGTTGAAGTGCGCATTCCAGTTTTCGTCGGGCGTCAGGCCATGGACGATGGCCGAGATCATCGACACCGACATCGTCAGCCCGAGCAGCGGGATGCACACCCACGCGACGTGGTCGTCGGCACCGAGCGCGCGCATCCGCTGCACACCGTACAAACCGATCAGCGTGGGCAACGGGTAGAGCCAGCCCCAGCGGTCCCCGAAGCCATGCAGGTAGAAGCGGTGAAGCCCAAGGCTGCCGCCGGCGAGTGCGATCCACGTCGCGAGCGTCTTCGACTTGTACGCACCGCGGGTGGCGATCACTCGGCGGCGTCCACGGGCACGGCGCCGGCGCCGAGGCCGAGGCTCTTTTGCATCACGACCACGTCGAGCCAGCGCTCGAACTTCCAGCCGGCCGCCTTCATGGTGCCCACGTGCTCGAAGCCAAGCGTGCGGTGCACGCCGATGGAGCCCAGGTTGGCCGAATCGCCGATGATGGCGATCAGCTGCCGGGTTCCTGCCGCTTCGCACCGCGCCATCAACTCGGCCAGCAGAAGGCGCCCGAGGCCCTGGCCTTGCGCGCTGGGTGCGATGTAGATCGAGTCTTCCAGGCAGAAGCGGTAGGCGCGGCGCGGCTTGAAATGGTTGGCATAGGCATAGCCGAGCACGCCGCTGCCGCGCTCGGCGACGAGCCACGGCAGGCCTTTGGCGAGCACGTCGTCACGCCGGCGGCCCATCTCCACATCGTCGGGTGTTTCAAGCTCGAACGTGCCGGTGCCGTGCAGCACGTGGTGGCTGTAGATTGCGGTCAGTGCGGGCACATCGGCAGCGGTACTCGGCCGTATCAGCAGGGCGGTCGAACTCATCACACTCCTTTGGCGTTGTCACTGAGTTTATAATGCGTGGTTTTGTTGCTGGCCGGTCGGGTGATTGGCGTATCTACGGCGACGTTTCACGCGACCACTGCACTTGCGTGCCCCTCAGTTACCGCAACGGCAACGGCAACGGCGGGCACGGTGTCCGGGCAAGGTGGCGCCCGCTAGGCCTCTTCAAGCAACCTCAAGGAAACATCATGGTCGTCATTCGACTTGCACGCGGCGGCGCCAAGAAGCGCCCTTTCTTCAACATCGTGGTGGCCGATTCGCGCACCCGCCGGGACGGCCGCTTTATCGAGCGCGTCGGCTTCTACAACCCGGTGGCGTCGGGCGCCGAGCAGCCGCTGCGCGTGGCTTTCGACCGCGTCGAGCACTGGGCCAGCACCGGTGCGCAGCTGTCGCCCACGGTGCAACGCCTGCTCGCACAAGCCAAGGCCGCAGCCTGATCATTTGTCCAGCTGGCTCTGGCGCATGCCCGTGGTGAGCGCAGCCGCACGCGAGTCGGTGAACGAGCCGGCCAGCGGGCAAAGCGATCTGCCGGCCGATTGGCCACCCGACGCCATTGAAGTCGGGTGCATCGTCGATGCATGGGGCCTGAAGGGCTGGATCAAGGTCAAGCCTTTCGCCGCTGACCCGCAGGCGCTGTTCGCAACACGCCGCTGGTATCTCAAGCCCTCCGAGAGGGCCGGCGTTGCGCGCCCCGCCACGGTGGCCCGCGACTTCCCCGCGCTGCTGAAGATCACGCAGGCGAAGGAGCACGGCGACGTGGTCGTGGCTCTCGCCCAGGAAGTTCCGGACCGAACGGCCGCCGAAGCGCTGCGCGGCGCGCGCGTTTTCGTGGGCCGTTCAAGCTTCCCGACCGCCGGGCCGGACGAGTTCTATTGGGTCGACCTGATCGGCCTGACGGTGGTGAACCGCGAAGGCGAACCGCTGGGTTCGGTCGTCGGCCTGCTCGACACCGGCCCGCACAGCGTGCTGCGCGTGGCACTCGTGCCGGGCGCACCGGAAGAAGCCGAACGCCTGATCCCGTTCGTTGCCGCTTACGTGGATGACGTGAGCCTGGCGCAGCGCCGCATCACCGTCGATTGGGGTCTCGACTACTGACCCCGGCAGCAATGCGCTTCGATGTCATCACGCTGTTCCCCGACCTCTTTGCGCCGCACCTGACGCAGGGCATCACGCGTCGCGCATTCGAGTCGGGGCAAGTCGACGTGAAGCTCTGGCAGTTGCGCGACTTCGCTGACAACACCTACCGCCGCGTCGACGACCGGCCGTTCGGCGGCGGGCCCGGCATGGTGATGCTGTTCGAGCCACTGGCGCGCGCGCTGCAGGCGGTCCGCACCGCGCGGGCCGAGGCCGGGCCGGCGCCGCTGGTTCACTTCACACCGACCGGTCGCCGCATCGACCAGGCGCTGCTGCGCGAGTTCGCGGCGGGCGCCGGGGCGGTGCTGCTGTGCGGCCGCTATGAAGGCATCGACCAGCGTTTCATCGACGCCCATGTCGATCTCGAACTCAGCCTGGGCGACTTCGTGCTCTCGGGCGGTGAACTGCCCGCGCTGGCCTTGCTCGACGGCGTCGCCCGGCTGCAGGACGGCGTGCTGGGAGATGCGCAGTCGCACCAGCAAGACAGCTTCTCCGACGGGGCTCTGGACGGCCTGCTCGACTGCCCGCACTACAGCCGCCCCGAGGTGCTCGCGAGCAGCGCGGTCGGTGCAGGGGATGCGGAGGCGGCAGACGGCCTCGCGGTGCCCGCCGAGCTGATGTCGGGCCACCACGCGCAGATTGCCCGCTGGCGCCGCGAGCGCTCGCTGGAGCTGACGGCTCGCAGGCGCCCCGACTTGCTGGCATCGGCGCGCGCTGCAGGCCGCCTGAGCAGGCTCGACGAGAAATACCTGGCAAGCATCGGGTTATAATCGAAGGCTGTTCGATCCTCTGCTGCGCGAGAGCATCGGTGCTCACCACACTGCTCAACACACTACAACCAGCGCGCTGGCACGATCATTTGGAGAACCCATGGACTTGATCCAGACCCTCGAGCGGGAAGAAATCACCCGTCTCAACAAGACCATTCCGGTGTTCGCACCGGGTGACACCGTGATCGTCAGCGTCAACGTGGTCGAAGGCACGCGCAAGCGCGTTCAGGCTTTCGAAGGCGTGGTGATTGCCAAGCGCAACCGCAGCTTGAATTCCAGCTTCATTGTGCGCAAGGTCTCCAGCGGCGAGGGCGTGGAACGCACGTTCCAGCTGTACAGCCCGCTGATCGCGTCGATCGAAGTCAAGCGCCGCGGCGACGTGCGCCGCGCCAAGCTGTACTACCTGCGCGACCGCTCCGGCAAGTCGGCACGCATCAAGGAAAAGTTGGCCTGACCCCAGGCCGGCATCGCCGCAAGGCGATTCCCAGTCAAGGCCGCCCGACCGGGCGGCCTTGTTCGTTTCGTGGCCACCTGGAAGGCATGCGCATGGCGCTGAGCTTCGACCCGCAGAAACTCCCGGTACTCGGGGTGGATCACCATCTGCCTGCGATCACGCCCGACGATCTGTCGGCGTCCGCGCTGCGCCAGCGCTTCACTGCGCCGCCCCTCTGGGTGCCCGAAATCACTGCCGAGCCGCGCTTCACCGAGCGCGCCGCAGCCCATGCATCAGTGCTGGTGGCGCTCGTACCTGCAGCGGCGGGTGGGGCGCTGACCGTGCTGCTGACCCAGCGCACCGACCACCTGACCGACCACCCCGGCCAAGTCAGCTTCCCCGGCGGTCGCAGTGAGCCCACCGATGCCGATGCAGCCGCCACAGCGCTGCGTGAAGCGCACGAGGAGATCGGTCTTGCGCCCGCATTCGTCGATGTGATCGGCGCCATGCCCACCTACACAACAGGCACCGGCTTCATCGTCACACCGGTGGTCGCGCTGGTGCAGCCGGGTTTCGCGCTGAAGGCCGACCCGTTCGAGGTGGCCGAGGTGTTCGAGGTGCCGCTTGCGTTCCTGATGAACCCGCGGCATCACCGCTGGCACGCGGTCGACGTGGCCGGCGTGCAGCGGCGCTTCCTGTCGATGCCCTTCGACTGCATCGACGAGGCCGGCGCGCCGCGCCGCTACTTCATCTGGGGTGCGACTGCGGCGATGCTGCGCAACTTGTACCGTTTCCTCTCGGCTTAGCCTGCAACCGGCGTCGGTATCATCCGCCCGCATGAGTTTCTTCGCCGTCCTGTTCGCACTGCTCATCGAACAATTGAAGCCGTTGCCGCAGGGCAATGTCGTGCACGATGCGTTGACTGCCTGGATGCGCTGGACCGGCCGCAATTTCGACGCCGGGCGTGACCGGCATGCGTGGATCGTCTGGTCGATCACGGCGGTGCTGCCGGCGCTGGCGGCATGGGGTCTGCATGCTGCCATCAGCCATTTCAGCTTGCTGCTGGCGCTGGTGTGGGACGTGGTCGCGCTGTACCTGACTCTCGGCTTTCGGCAGTTCAGCCACTACTTCACCGACATTCGCGAGGCGCTCGACCGGGGCGACGAGGCGCGCGCGCGGCAGCTGCTGTCGGAGTGGCGCCACCTCGATGCGAGCGAGTTGCCGCGCACCGAATTGCTGCGCCACGTGATCGAGCACTCGCTGCTGGCCGCACACCGCCACGTGTTCGGGGTGTTTTTCTGGTTCGTGCTGTTGTCGTCGTTCGGCTTCGGCCCGGCCGGCGCCATCCTGTACCGCATGGCCGAGTACGCGAGCCGCTACTGGGCCTTCAAGAGCCGCACCATCGATGCGCCAGTGAACGCCAAGCTCATGGCTCTGTCGCAGCGCATGTTCAACCTGCTCGACTTCGTGCCCGCACGGCTGACCGCGTTCGGCTTCGCGGTGGTCGGCAACTTCGAAGAAGCCGTGACGTGCTGGCGCCGCGACGCGGGCCTGTGGAAGCACCCGAACGAAGGCATCATCCTGGCTGCTGCAGCGGGTGCGGTGGGTGTTCAACTGGGTGGCAACGCCGCGCCCGGCGTCACACCCGACCGCTCCAAGACCTTCGAGGCCGGCGCTGAGCCCGACGCCGTGGTCGCTGAAGGCTCCACCACCGGCATGCCGCCGGAACTGGGCCACCTGAGCAGCATCGTCGGGCTGGTCTGGCGCTCGGTGGTGCTGTGGATGCTGCTGCTGGCGCTGCTGTCGCTGGCAAACCTCGTCGGGTAGCGGTGAAGGTGCGCCGGCTCAGCGGCGCTGGCTCAGCTCGCCCAGGATCTCGCCGTAGATGCGGTAACGCGACTCGCTGATTTCGCCCCGCGCCAGCGCATCCCGCACCCCGCAGCCCGGTTCGTGCTGGTGGGCACAGTTGTAGAACTTGCAGTTGCCGGCATGCTTGCGCAGGTCGGGCATCAGCATCGCGAGTTGCTGCGCGTCGATCTGCCGCAGACCGAATTCCTGGAAGCCCGGTGAGTCGATCAGGCCGCAACGGCGCTCCGCATCGAGCCAGTACCACTGGGTCGATGTGGTCGTGTGGCGGCCGGAATTCAGCGCGATCGAGATGTCGCCGATCTGCGCTTTCGCATCGGGTGCGAGCAGGTTGATCAGCGTGCTCTTGCCGGTGCCGCTCGGGCCCAGCACCAGCGTGGCCTTGTCTTGCAGCAGCGGCAGGATGGCGTTCGTCGCCTCATCGGGCCGTGCCTTCATCGCGACATCGATCACGTCGACGCCCATCGCCGCGTAGGGCAGCAACCGCGCGCGCGCCGCGTCGATGGAGGGCAGGTCGGCCTTGTTGAGTACGATGCGCGCGGGGATGCCGGCGCTTTCAGCGGCTACCAGCGCCCGCGCCAGCTGCGATTCGCTGAACACCGGCTGCGCAGCCACCAGCACCAGCAGTTGGTCAAGGTTCGCAGCGAACGATTTGGTCTTCCACTCGTCCTGCCGGAACAGCAGGTTGCGGCGCGGCAGGGCGTGTTCGATCACGCCTTCGTCGCCGGTCACCTGCCAGCGCACCTGGTCGCCGACGACGCAGTCACTCTTCTTGCCACGCGGGTGGCAGGTGGTGCGCACGCCTTCGGGTGACTCGACGATGTAGTGCCGGCCGTGCCCGGCCACCACCAGGCCGGTGTCCAGCTCTGCGTGCTTGCTCAACGAGCCGCCAAGTCAGGCGGTGAACGCAATGAGTGCATCGACTTTCGCGGCGCAGATGAAGTCGTTGATCGAGATGCCACCCACCGAATGGGTGTTCCAGCGCACCACGCAGTGGCTGTAGCTGACGCTCAGCTCGGGGTGGTGGTCTTCGGTGTGGGCGATCCAGGCCAGTGCGTTCACGAATGCCACTGTCTCGTGGTAGTTCTTGAACGGGTAGGTCTTCTCGATGGCGCCGTTCGTGAAGTGCCAGCCACTGACCTGGGCGAGGTGGTCGTGGATGGCCGCGTCGCTCATCGGCGCGCCGCCTTCGAGGGCCATGCAGTGTTGGCTCAGCAGGTTGCTCATGGTGGGTCAGGCAGGTTGGGTGCTGGGTGATCGGGCGAGCGCTGCCAGGCGCTCCGACGCCGGTGGGTGCGAGTAGTAGAAGCGCACGTAGAGCGGGTCCGGAGTCAACGTCGACGCATTGTCTTCGTGCAGCTTGAGCAGCGCAGCAGCGAGGTCATTGCCGCTGGATTGCTGGCAGGCATACGCGTCGGCCTGGAATTCATGCTTGCGCGACAGTTGCGCGAACAGCGGCGACACAAAGAACGCGAAGACCGGTATCGCCAGCAGGAACAGCAGCAGCGCCAGCGCATCGTCGGGTGCCGCAATCGAAGGCCGGACGCCCAGGCCGGCAAAGAACCACGGCTGCGCCGAGAGCCAGCCCAGCAGCGCGAAGCCAGCCAGGCTGAGCGCGAACATCGATCCCATGCGCTTCAAGACGTGCTTGTGCTTGAAGTGGCCGAGCTCATGCGCCAGCACCGCCTCGACTTCGCCCGGCGTCAGCTTGTTCAGGAGCGTGTCGAAGAACACGACCCGCTTGGCCGCGCCGAAGCCGGTGAAGTAGGCGTTGGCATGGGCAGAGCGCTTGCTGCCGTCCATCACGAACAGGCCTTTCGCCGCGAAGCCGCAGCGCTGCATCAGCGCCTGCACGCGAACCTTCAGCGATTCATCGGCCAGCGGCTCGAAGGTGTTGAACAGCGGCGCGATCACGGTCGGGTACAGCACGAGGATCAGCAGGTTGAATGCCATCCACGCGCCCCACGCCCACAACCACCACAGGCTGCCGGCGGCACCCATGATCCACAGCATCAGTGCGGCCACCGGCAAACCGATCAGCACCGTGACGAGCGCGCCCTTCGCTGCGTCGGCGAGGTAGAGCTTCCAGGTCATCCGGTTGAAGCCGAAGCGCTGCTCGATGCGAAAGGTGCTGTACAGCTCGAAGGGCAGGTCCAACACGGCGCTGATGATCGCAAAACAGGTCAGCAACGCGAGCTGGTAGGCCATGTTGCCGAAGCGCGGCTGCACGCCGGCAAGCAACCATTGGTTGAGCTGCTCGATGCCGCCGAGCAGCGTCCAGCCGAGCAGCACTGCCGCACTGACGGCCATGCTCAACAAGCCGAATCGGCCCTTCGCGAGCGTGTAGTCGGCCGCCCGCTGGTGGGCGGCCAAGGTGATGGTGGACGTGAACGCCGAAGGCACGGCGCCCCGGTGGGTGACGACATGGCGCATCTGCCGGGTCGCGAGCCAGAACTTCACCGACAGTGAAGCCAGCAGCGCAGCCGCGAACAGCAGGGTCAGGACGAATGCTTGCATGGGGGCGCAGTGTAGACCTGCGAAAATGACCGGATGGAGCACCTTGCATGAATCAAACCACCCCCACCCCATTGACGCGCAGCGACGACAACCTGGTCTGGATCGACCTGGAAATGACCGGCCTGTACCCCGACACGGACCGCATCATCGAGATCGCCGTCGTGGTGACCGACGCGAACCTGGGCAACCGAACTGCCGGGCCGGTCTTCGCCGTGCACCAGAGCGACGCGGCACTCGACGCGATGGACGCCTGGAACAAGGGAACGCACGGCCGCAGCGGCCTGATCGACCGGGTGAAGGCGTCGAGTGTCGACGACGCGCAGGCCGAGTCGCAGGTCATCGAGTTCCTGAAGCAGTACGTGGGCAACAACAAGTCGCCGATGTGCGGCAACAGCATCTGCCAGGACCGGCGCTTCCTCGCCAACTACATGCCCAAGCTGGAAGCCTTCTTTCACTACCGCAACCTCGACGTCAGCACGCTGAAGGAACTGGCCAAGCGCTGGAAGCCCGAGGTGGCTGCGAGTTTCAAGAAGGCGCAGGCGCACACGGCGCTGGCCGACATCCAGGAGTCGATCGACGAACTCGCGCACTACCGCGAGCACTTCCTGGTGAAGTGATGGCGGGTGAAGTCATCCCTGGCCAAGCGAGGCTTTGACCCCGCAATGCGCCGGTGAACTTGCGGGAAAACCCCAGCCGACATAGAATCGCAGGCTTGCAGCGAATCTGTTTGCTGCATTTCGTTCATCCCCTCTGACCTCATCGAGTCTTCCGGCGGCACTTGCAATAGCAGCATGCAACCGGCACGTTCGAACCCCAGTGGCTTCATGTGCAACGTGCACGAGCCCTGCAAGGAATGGTTGGCGGCGATGCCGTCGCTTTGACTGTTCCTGAGGTTCAGCCCCATGCCGTTCTGGCCAGGGCTGGTTCGGACCTTCTCCCCAGCGACTGATTGGCTGGCTCCCTCACCGGAGTGGCTGGTGCGTTGATGCACGCCTTTCACAAGGCGGCGTGCAGCCGTGCCGTGTTTGAAGATGAAAGAAGACGACCATGAGTTTCGATTCCCTGGGCCTGCACGAAGCCCTGACCAAAGCCGTTGCCGGTTCCGGCTACGACACCGCCACCGAAGTCCAGCTGCAGGCGATTCCGCCCGCACTGGCAGGCGCCGACCTGATGGTCTCTGCCAGCACCGGCAGTGGCAAGACCGCAGCGTTCATCCTGCCCGCGCTGCAACGCGTGCTCGCGTCGCGTGCCGACACCACCACCAAGCGCGAGCGCGGCGTGATCTACGGCCCGCGCGTTCTCGTGCTGGCCCCGACCCGCGAACTCGCGATGCAGGTCGCCAAGGCGGCAGCCACCTACGGCCGCTTCGTGCCGGGCCTGCGCGTGGCCACCGTCGTGGGCGGCGTGCCCTACCCGGCGCAGATCGCTGCGCTGCGCGGCCCGCTCGACATCCTGATCTCGACCCCGGGCCGCCTGCTCGACCACATCCAGACCGGCAAGTGCATTCTCGAGAACGTCGAGATGCTGGTGCTCGACGAGGCCGACCGCATGCTGGACATGGGCTTCATCGACGACATCAACACCATCAGCGAGCAGATCCCGGCTTCGCGCCAGACGGTGATGTTCAGCGCCACCTTCCTCGGCCACGTGGGCCGCCTCGCGCAGAACCTGCTGCGCGACCCGAAGCGCATCGACGTGGCGTCGCACACCGACACCCACGCGAACATCGAGCAACGCCTGCACTGGGCTGACAACGTCAACCACAAGAACGCCATCCTCGACCACATCCTCACGCAAAAGGACATGGAACAAGCTGTGGTGTTCACGAGCACGCAGCGCGATGCCGACTGGCTCGCCGACCGCCTGGCCGACATGGGCCACCACGTGGCATCGCTGCACGGTGGCCACCCGCAGGGTCGGCGCAACCGCGTGCTGCAAGGCTTGCGCAACAAGCAGCTCAAGATCCTCGTCGCGACCGACGTGGCCGCACGCGGCATCGACGTGCCGACCATCAGCCACGTCATCAACTACGGCCTGCCGATGAAGGCGGAAGACTACGTGCACCGCATCGGCCGCACCGGCCGCGCCGGGCGCAACGGTCTTGCCGTGACGCTCGCCGAGCGCATGGACACCGGCATGATCCGCCGCATCCAGCAATTCACGACGCAGAACATCCCGGTCGGCGTGATCACCGGTCTGGAGCCGAAGACGCCCGAGCCGAAGATGTTCGCGCAGCGCCCCGACGGCGGTGCCGGCAGCCGCTTCGGTGGCAAGCCCAGCTTCGGCAAGAAGCCGTTCGCACCGCGTGGCGGGTCGGGCTTTGCGCCGCGCCACAACGAGGGCTTCACACCCCGCAACGAGGGCTTTGCACCGCGCGGCGGTGAGGGTTTCGCACCGCGCGGTGGTGAAGGCTTTGCCCCGCGGGGCGGTGCCACGTTCGAGCGCAAGCCCCTCGACAAGGACGCGCGCTTCGAGCCGCGTGCGCCGCACCACGTGGCCGATGCGCACCGTGGCAGCCCGTTCGACCGCAGTGCCAGCGCTGGCCGTGTCGACCACAAGGCGCCTGGCACGTTCGCACCGCGAGCACCCGGCGCGGCACCGGCCGGCAAAGGGGGCTTCAAGCCGCAACGCGCGCGCCCGGGTGGTTTCACGCGCTGAGCAAGTGCTGAACGCGCTGACCGCGCGTTGAATGTGAACAACGCGCTGACCGCGCGTTGAAATGAACAAGGCCCGCTGACGCGGGCCTTGTTGTTGGTGCTTGCCGGGGCCCAGCCGGTCAGAGCCGGTGTACCACCACCTTCACGGTCATGCCGAGGTAGTCGCCCGGCTCGCCGAACCAGCTGCCCGATATCGGCGCGGCCTGGGCCGGGTCACGAGCCACGCCGACACGGATGAGCTGGTTGCCGCCAGTGAAGTTGTTGGTCGGGTCGAACGGCACCCAGCCCGCGCCCGGCAGGTAGGCCTGCAGCCATGCATGCGTAGCACCGGCACCGACGGTGGCGCTGCCGTTGTCGCCTGCCGGACCAGTGGCGTCGCTCGCGCTGTCGAGCGCAGGGTCGTACAGGTAGCCGGACACGAAGCGCGTGGCAACACCCAGGCGGCGCGCGGCTTCCATCATCAGCAAGGCAAAGTCGCGGCACGAGCCGGTGCTGAGCTTGAGGGTTTCCTGGGGAGTCTGTGTGCCTTCTTCGTCGCGCTCGGCGTAGCGGAAGTTGTCGCGAATGGCCTGGTTCATCGTGACCAGCAATTCGCGCGTGCCGGTCAGGCCGTCGGTGCGCAGGAACTGGCGTGCCCAGGCCGTCAGGTGGCCGCCCGGGTCGTCATGGTGCGGCCGCAGGTACTGTTCCAGATCGAAGCGCTCGTCCAGGCTGTAGGCGAACGGGAACACCTCGGCGGTGGGAGACAGCGGCAGCTCCAGGTTGTTCGTGTGTGCCTGCTCGATGGTGAAGCTGCAGACGATCTTCAGCTCGGCCGCCGACGTGAGCGGCTGCACCAGCGCGACCGAGTTCGAGTGCGGGTCCTGGATCATGCGCACCAGCGAATCGGGGCTGATTTGCAGGTCGGTCGCGAGCACGCGCAGGTCGTGGCTGTCACGTGGGCGGAACATCACGCGGTGCTCGCCGAAGCTCACCGGCTGCCGGTAGTGGTAGATCGTGGTGTGGACGATCTCGTACTGGACCGGCATGGCCCACTCACCTGCTGCGTTAGAAGAATCAGACACCGAGCAGGTCGACTTCGAACATCAGCGTCGCGTTCGGCGGGATCGCGCCACCCGCGCCGCGAGCGCCGTAGCCCAGTGCGGCCGGGATCACCAGCACGCGCGTGCCGCCGACCTTCATGCCTTGCACGCCTTCGTCCCAGCCCTTGATGACCTGCCCGCCACCCAGGCCGAAGCGGAACGGGTCGCCGCGGTCCTTGCTGGAGTCGAACTTGGCGCCCTTGACGCCGTCGTTGTAGAGCCAGCCGGTGTAGTGGACCGAGACGTGCTGGCCAGCCGTGGCGGTGGCGCCGGTGCCGGTGACGGTGTCGTCGTATTGCAGGCCGGAAGGGGTGGTGTTCATGGGTTGCCTTTGTGTGGGTTCAGGGAAGGAGCCAACCCGGGATGATGCCATCCTGCCCGAAGCGCCGACACCAAACCATCAGTCACACGCAAGGTCGCACCAGCGGCCTCGCCACCGGGCCACTGCATCTTGCAGCCACGCGGCCTGCGTATCGGCTGGAGTGTGGATTGCAAGATGCGCGCCCGCTGCGCGCAAGGCGGCCAGCGGGTCGCTCAGGTCGAGCGGCAGCGCGCCGTTCTGCTTCGACAGTTTCTCGCCGTTCGCCCCCGACACCAGCGGTGTGTGCAGGTAGAACGGGGTCGGCAGGCCGAGCACGCGTTGCAGATGAATCTGGCGCGGTGTGTTGTCGGCGAGGTCTTCACCGCGCACGACGTGCGTGATGCCCTGTGCCGCGTCGTCGGACACCACCGCCAGTTGATAGGCCCACAAGCCGTCGGCACGCCGCAGCACGAAGTCGCCGACTTCGGCGCACACGTCCTGCCGAGCGGCGCCGAGGCGGCGGTCGTGCCACGCGATGACAACCCCTGCTGCACCGGTGGCGGGCGACACCGCGGTGAGCAGGCGTTGCGCACGCTCTGGCCTGCCGGCCAGGCCGCATCGGCACGTGCCTGGATAAGGTGTTTCGACATGGCGCGGCCAGTGCACGCCGCGAGCGAGCCAGACGGCGTCGATCTCCGTGCGCGTGCAACCGCACGGGTAGGCCCAGCCGGCGCGCTGCAGTTGCGATAGCGCCTGCGCGTACAGCGCGCCACGGCGTGATTGCGACACCGGTGCGTCGTCCGGCTGCAACCCGCATGCGGCGAGCTGGTCCAGGATCAGCGCATCGGCTCCGGTCACGCAGCGTGGTGCATCCACGTCTTCGATGCGCACCAGCCAGCGGCCACCATGCGCGCGGGCGTCGAGCCATGAGGCCAGTGCCGCCACCAGCGAGCCCGCGTGCAGCGGCCCGGTGGGCGAGGGCGCGAACCGCCCCACGTAGCCCCGCCCAGGCGCCGTCACATGCCCGCCAGCGGCACTGCGCAGTGGCGCTCGAGCAGGGCCTGGCGGGTGGTCGGGCTCTGCAGCTGGTCCAGCCACCAGCGCAGCGCCAGGCCGAGCGCTGGCCGGCGTGCCGCACCCTGCTGCGCGGGTGGCAAGGTGCGCCACGCATACCCCAGGCGCGCCGCCGGCAGCACGCGCTGCACGGGTTTCACGACCAGCCGGCCGGCGGCAATGTGCTCGCGTGCCAGCGGCTCGGGCACGAAGCCGCAACCCATGCAGCGCAGCTGCGCCTCGATCTTCAGCTGCATGCTGGCCACGGTGAGCACGTCCTGCCCGGGCAGCAGGTTCACGGTGATGCGCGTGTTGCGCAGGGCTGAATCGGCCACCGCCACCGCGCGGTGGCGCTGCAGCTCGGCGTCGCTGATCGGCGCCGTGCTGGCGGCGAGCGGGTGGTGCGGCGCGACCGCGAAGACGAAGGGCAGCACACCGAGTTCCTGCGTCTGCACATCGGCCGGCGCACCGCGCTCCAGGCCCACGCCGATGGCCAGATCGGCCATGCCGCTGGTCAATGCTTCCCACGTGCCGGCCAGCACTTCGGTGCGCAAGCGCAGCCGCGTGCCCGGCCCGCCTTGGCCAGGCGATGCGAATTCGTACGTTGCCTGAGCCGGGCCCGCGCCGACCGCGCCGACTGCGGCGGCCTGCGGGTCCAGCGCATAGAACGCCTCGCACAGCTCGAACACCGTGAGGCGCGAGATCACACCGTCCACCGCCACGGTGAGCTGGGTTTCCCAGCCCGTCGCCACGCGCTTCACGCGGTGTGCGACCGCGTCCATCTGTTCCAGCAAACGCCGGCCTTCGTTGAGCAATTCTTCACCGGCTGCAGTGAGCCGAGCCTGGCGCGAACGGCGGTCGAACAGCAGCACGTCGAGCGCGTCTTCGAGCTGCCGCACGCTGTAGGTCAGCGACGACGGCACCTTGCCCAGTTCGCGCGCGGCGGCTGCGAAACTGCCGGTGCGGGCGATAACGTCCATCATCGCCAGGGCATCGGGGGTCAGTACGTTTCGGGGTGTGTTCATCGAGGTGCGGATCGGGCTGATGGCTCGGCCAACGGGCTTCGGCAACGATGCTTCATCTTATTTGAACGAACGCTTCAATGCGTTCCGCTGGCGTCATCAATGCGCGCACCTACATTGGTGGTCAAGGAGATACCGTTCATGCTGACCCTGCGCAAATCATCCGACCGTGGTCATGCCGACCACGGGTGGCTCAAGAGCCACCACAGCTTCTCGTTCGCCGACTACCACGACCCGAAGCACATGGGCTTCGGCAACCTGCGCGTCATCAACGAAGACCGCATCGCACCCGGCACCGGCTTCGGTACGCATGGCCACCGCGACATGGAAATCGTGAGCTACGTGCTCTCGGGCGAACTCGCTCACAAAGACAACATGGGCAACGGCCAGGCCGGTGCCGCCGTGAGTGGGGTGATCCGCCCCGGCGACGTGCAGCGCATGAGCGCCGGGCGCGGCGTGATGCACAGCGAGTTCAACCACGCCCCGGCGGCGACCACCCACTTCTTGCAGATCTGGATCGAGCCCAGCGCGCGCGGCATCGACCCGGGCTACGAGCAGAAGCACTTCGACGCCGCGTCGAAGCAGGGCGCGCTGCGCCTCGTCGCCTCACCCGATGGCCATGACGGCTCGGTCACGATCCACGCTGATGCCGCCATCTACAGCGGCCTGTTCGACGTTGGCCAGCAAGTGACAAAGCCACTCGATGCGGCCCGCAAGACCTACGTGCACCTGGTGCGCGGCCAGCTCGACGTGAATGGCCAGCACCTGAGCGCTGGCGACGCGCTCAAGATCGAAGCCGAGCCCGCACTGACCCTGAGCCACGGCATTGATGCCGAGGTGCTGGTGTTCGACCTTCGATAGCTGCCCCGTTCGCTCTCCTCGACCCACCCCGACCCACCCCAACCAACCCAACGACCCAAGGAACACCATGTCCAAGATTGCCATCGTCTTTCACAGCGGCTACGGCCACACCCAACGCATGGCGCAGGCCGTGGCCGAGGGTGCGGCAGGCGAGCTGATCACCATCGACGCCGACGGCAACCTCACCGAAGCGCAGTGGGCCACACTGGCCGCTGCCGACGCCATCATCTTCGGTTCGCCCACCTACATGGGCAGCGTGTCATGGCAGTTCAAGAAGTTCGCCGACGCGTCGAGCAAACCCTGGTTCACGCAGGTCTGGAAAGACAAGATCGCCGCCGGCTTCACCAACTCGGCCACGATGAACGGCGACAAGCTCTCGACGCTGCACTACATGTTCACGCTGTCGCAGCAGCACAGCATGATCTGGGTCGGCACCGGCCTGATGCCCAGCAACGCCAAGGCCGCGAACCGCAACGACGTGAACTACGTCGGCTCGTTCTCGGGCGCGATGGCGCAGAGCCCGTCGGACGCCAGCCCGGCCGAGATGCTGCCGGGCGACCTGGAAACCGCCAAGCTGTTCGGCGCGCGCGTCGCTGCGGTGGCGGCTCGATTCAACAAGTAGGCGTCAGCGCTGCTTTCGCGGCAGGCGAGCCGGAGTCAACTCGAAGCGACGACCCGGCTTGCTACAGTCCCGCGCATGGACAACGCGATCAAGCTCATCAGCCTGCTTCCCTGGACCGACTGGCTCGCGCTCGCGCTGTTCTTCATCACCTGGGTCGGCTACGCGCGCTTCTCGCGTCAACGTGACGGTGCGCGCCAGTCGGTGCTCGGCGCCACCAACGCCGTGCGTCGGCAGTGGATGCTGCAAACCACCTACCGCGAGGTGCGCGTGATCGACGGCGTGGTGGTGCAGAACCTGTCGACGAGCCCGTCGTTCTTCGCCTCTACCACCATCCTGATCATCGGCGGCCTCCTTGCCGTGCTGGGCACCGACAAGGCAAGCGAACTGGTGCGTGACTTGCCGTTCGCGGCGCGCACCAGCACCTTGATCTTCGACATGAAGGTGATGCTTCTGCTCGCGATCTTCGTGCATGCGTTCTTTCGCTTCACGTGGTCGATGCGCCAGTACACCTTCGGCGCGCTGCTCGTGGCGGCGGCGCCCGAGGCCGAGGTGTTCCGTACCGAGGGCCTGTCGCGCGAGGCGTTCGCCAACAAGGCTGGCAGGGTCGTCGGCATGGCGGCCGAAACCTTCAACGACGGCTTGCGCGCGTACTACTACTCGTTCGCGGCCATCGCCTGGTTCTTCTCGCCTTACGCCTTCATGCTGGGCACTGCGGGCGTGGTGTACGTGCTGTACGAGCGCGAGTTCCGCTCGGACGTGCTGGCCGTTCTGACGTCGTAGGGCGCTGGCCGCGGCCAGTCACGCGCCACCGGCGCCGAGAAAGCGCTGCACCGCGATCACGGTGCGCTTCGGGTCTTCTTCCTGCGGCACATGGCCGAGGTCGTCGAACATCACCAGCGTGCTGCCAGGGATGTCGCGAACAAACTGCTGGGCATGCGCAGGTGGGATCAGGCGGTCGCGGCCGCCCCACATCACCAGCGTGCGTTGCGTGAGCGTGCGCAGCCCGCCCACGTTCTGGCCCCAGTTCATTTGCGCGAGGCGCTGTGCCAGCGCCTCGCGGTTGCCGGCGCGCAGGGTCATCGCCACGTAGCGGTCCACGAGCTCGGGGGTCACGCGGGCCGGGTCGCCGAACACATTGCGCACGCTCGACTCGACCACGCTGCGCGGCAACAGGTATCGGACCACACTGCGCAGCCCCGGGGCGCGCGCCGCGCGAAAGCCGATGGGCACCGACGTGGCCTCGAACGCGTAGCCGCCCGCGTCGACCAGGATCAACTGCGCCACACGCTCCGGCGCGGCCACCGCGGTCTGCCAGGCAATGGCGCCACCGAGCGAGTTGCCGCCGAGCACCACGCGCCGCAGCTTCAGTGCGTCGAGCATCTGCAGCACGAAGACGACGTACGCCGCGTCGGAGTAGTCGGCGCTCGCGTTCGGCCCCGTCAGGCCGAAGCCCGGCAGGTCGAAGCGCACGACTCGGCGCGTGCCGCGCAGTGCGTCAGCCCAGCCGTCCCAGGTGTGCAGGCTGCTGGAGGTGCCGTGCAGCAGCACGATGGGCGCGGGGTCGTCGCGCGGCCCTTCGTCGCGGTAGTGAACGTTCAGGCCACCGACGTCGACAAAGGCCGACGGTGGCGCTGCCCAGCGTGGCGCCAGCGTGCTCAGGGGCAGGTCGGGGCTCCACGTCAAGGCGATGCCGGCACCGGCCAGCAGCGCCAGCGCGAGCAGGCCGACCGCGACAGCGACGAGCGAGCGGCGCGCTCGGCTCACACGTCACGCGCCAGGCGAACGCCGCTGAATTGCCACTGCGCATCGGTCGGGAAGAAGTTGCGGTAGCTCGCGCGCACATGGCCGGCCGGCGTGGCGCAGGAGCCGCCGCGCAGCACGTATTGGTTGCACATGAACTTGCCGTTGTACTCACCCACTGCGCCGGGCAGCGGGCGGTAACCGGGGTAGGCGCCGTAGCTCGACTGCGTCCACTCCCACACGTCGCCGAACAGCTGCATCGGGCCGGCTGCATGGCCTTCGGCCGGAAGGGGGTGGAAGGCGCGGCGGTCGGCGAAGTTGGCGTGGGCGGTGGCCGGTGTGGTTGCGGATGCGGCACGTGCCGCGAGTTCCCATTCCACCTCGGTCGGCAGGCGCGCGCCGGCCCAGCGGGCATACGCGTCGGCCTCGAAGTAGCTCAGGTGACACACGGGTGTGCGTGGGTCGATGTCGATCACGCCTTGAAGCGTGTGGGCCGACGAGCGGCCATCGACTTGCCGCCAGTAGAGCGGTGCGCTGCGGCCGCCGGACTGGACCCAGTCCCAACCCGCCGACAGCCACAGCTCGGGGCGCTGGTAGCCGGCGTCGGCGATGAAGGCCAGATACTCGCCGCACGTGGCGGGCCGCGACGCCAGCGCGAACGGTGCGGTGTAGGCGCGGTGCCGCGGGGTTTCGTTGTCGAAGCAGAAGTTGCCGTCGTGCGCAGCGTTGAAGCCATGCTCGATCAAGCCGCCCTCGAAGCCGCACCAGCGGAGCGGGTTCGCCTGCACCGTGGTCAGCGGCCAGCGCGTGGCGTACGGCGCATGAGCGCTGTCGAGGCTGAGCGCGAACTTCGCGTCGGTCAGCAGCAGTTCCTGGTGCTGCTGCTCGTGGTGCAGCCCGAGCGTCAGCAGCTCGCGCAGCGCGGGGTCGTCGGCATGCGTGGCGAACACGGCCTGCATGCGCTCGTCGACCTGGGCGCGAAAGCGCAGCACCTCGGCCAATGTGGGCCGCTCGATCAGGCCGCGCTGCAACCGCGGGTGCTGTTCGCCCACGCCCTGGTAGTAGCTGTTGAACAGCACCCGGAAGCGCGCATCGAACGGTTTGAAGCGGGGCTCGAAGCGTTCGAGGATGAAGGTCTCGAAGAACCAAGTGACGTGCGCGAGGTGCCACTTCGTCGGGCTGGTGTCAGGCATGGCCTGCACCTGGCACAGCGCTTCTGACAACGGTGCAGCCAGGGCCACGGTTTGCGTTCGAACGTCGGCAAATCGTTGGGCCAGGGGCCACTCATGGGCGTGTGCCGGCGCGTGCGCAGTGCGGCTCGTGTCGTTCATGGACTGGGCGCCAACGTGGCGTCGAGCGTGGCGCGGGCGTCGAAGACGAAGCACTCGCCGTCGAAGTGCTCGCCACCGGTTTGTTCGAAGTACTTCAGGATGCCGCCTTCCAGTTGCAGCACGTTTGCCACGCCCGCATTCGCCATGTACAGGGCCGCCTTCTCGCAGCGTATGCCGCCGGTGCAATAGCTCACCACCGTCTTGCCGACCAGTTCGGTGCGGTGCGCGAGCAGCGCATCGGGGAACTCGCTGAAGCGTTCGATGCGCCAGTCGATGGCGCCGCGAAAACGCCCGGCATCGGCCTCGAAGGCGTTGCGCGTGTCGAGCATCGCCAACGGGCGGTCGGCGTCGTCGCAGCCTTGGGCGAGCCAGCGCGCCAGCGTCTTGGCGTCGACCGACGGCGCACGCCCGGCTTGCGGCTGTATGGCAGCGTGGTTCATGCGGATGATCTCGGGTTTGACCTTGACGCGCAGCTTGCCGAAGGGCACTTCGACTGATCGGCTCTCCTTGACTTCCAGTGCCGCGAAGGGCTCGTGCGCCCGCAGCCAGCCAAGCCAGCCGCGAACGTTGGCGTCGGGGCCGGCCAGGCACAGGTTGATGCCTTCGCCGGCGACCAGCACCGTGCCTTTGAGCGCACAGGCTTCGGCCTGCGCCCGGATGTTGTCGCGCCAGTTCGGCAAATCGGTCAAGGCCACGAAGCGATACGCGGCGATGTTGAGAATCGAAGCTGCTGAAGTCACGAGGCGAATTTTACGAGGCCGTCGATCTTCAGAGGCCCACTCCCTAAAATGCCCGCATGGCCTTCGTTCACCTGCGCACCCACACCGAATTTTCCGTCGTCGACGGCACCCTGCGCATCGACGATGCCGTCGCTGGTGCGGCGGCCGATTCCCAGGGTGCTCTCGCCATCACCGATCTGGCCAACCTGTTCGGCGCCGTCAAGTTTTACAGCGCGGCGCGCAAGTGCGGCATCAAGCCCATCATCGGTGCCGACCTCTGGTTGGAGCCGCAAGGCTCTGAGAAGGCCGCCAGCCGCCTCGTGGTGCTGGTGCAAAACAGCCAGGGCTACCATCACCTGTGCGAGTTGCTGTCGCGCGCCTGGCTGCGCAATGTGCAGCGGGCTCAGGCCTGCGTGACGTGGGACTGGCTGGCCGAGCTCGGCGAGGGCCTGATCGTGTTGTCGGGCGCCGAGTCGGGCCCCGTCGGGCAGGCCCTGGTGGCGGGCGACACCGAGCGCGCGGCGTTGCTTGCGACAAGGCTGGCGCAGCTGTTCAAGGACCGGTTCTACATCGAGTTGCAACGCGCCGGCTTGCCTGGCAACGAGGCCCACGTGCGCGCGGCCGTGCAACTGGCCGCCGAGCTTGCGTTGCCGGTGGTGGCCACGCACCCGGTGCAGTTTGCAGCGGCCGACGATTTCGAGGCCCACGAGGCGCGCGTGTGCGTCTCGGAAGGCGAAATGTTGAGCAACCCGAAGCGTGCCAAGCGCTTTTGCGAAGAGCAGTATTTCAAGACTCAGGCGCAGATGGAAGCGCTGTTTGCCGACCTGCCCAGCGCGGTGCGCAACACGGTCGAGATTGCACGCCGCTGCAACCTGAGCCTGGTGCTCGGCCAGGCGCAGTTGCCGGACTTTCCGACGCCGGTGGTCGACGGCGTGCCGCTCGCGATGGATGCGTACTTCCGCATCGCCTCACACGAGGGCCTGGAGAAGCGGCTCGCGCAGCTCTACCCCGACGCGGTGGTGCGCGATGCGAAGCGCGCACGCTATGTCGAGCGGCTCGATTTCGAGATCGCGACGATCCTGAAAATGGGCTTCCCGGGCTACTTCCTGATCGTTGCCGACTTCATCAACTGGGCCCAGAACAACGGCTGCCCGGTGGGGCCGGGGCGCGGCTCGGGCGCGGGCTCGCTGGTCGCATATGCCATGGGCATCACCGGCCTCGACCCGTTGCAATACAACCTGCTGTTCGAGCGCTTCCTGAACCCCGAGCGGGTGTCGATGCCCGACTTCGACATCGACTTCTGCCAGGGCAACCGCGAGCGCGTGATCGACTACGTGAAGCAGAAGTACGGCCGTGATGCGGTGAGCCAGATCGCCACGTTCGGCACCATGGCCGCGAAAGCGGCGCTGCGCGACGTGGGCCGCGTGCTCGGCATGGGCTACGGCCACGTCGACTCCATCGCCAAGCTGATCCCGGCCCCGCCAGGCAAGCAGGTGACGCTGGCGCGCGTGCCGGCCGAGCCTGAACCCGGGCTCATCTACGCCCGCAAGGAGGTGCCCGAACTTGAACAGCGCGAAGCCGCCGAAGAAGAGGTGGCCGAGCTGCTGGCGCTGGCCATGCGCGTCGAAGGCCTGACCCGCAACGTCGGCATGCACGCCGGCGGGGTGTTGATTGCGCCCGGCAAGATCACCGACTTCTGCCCGCTCTACATGCAGCCCGGCAGCGACAGCGCGGTGAGCCAGTTCGACAAGGACGATGTCGAGGCCATCGGCCTCGTGAAGTTCGACTTCCTGGGCCTGGCCACGCTGACGATCCTCGAGCTGGCGAAGGAGTTCATCAAGGCGCGCCGCCCGCAACACGCCGGCTTCGACTACGACCGGCTGCCGCTCGACGACGCGCGTGTCTACAAGCTCTTCTCGGACGGGCGCACCGAATCGGTGTTCCAGTTCGAAAGCGCGGGCATGCAGCGCATGCTGAAGGACGCGCGGCCCACGCGCATCGAAGACCTGATCGCGCTGAACGCCATGTTCCGCCCCGGGCCGATGGAGAACATTCCCACCTTCTGCGCCCGCAAGCACGGCAAGGAAGAGGTGAGCTACCCGCACCCGCTGCTCGAGACCGTGCTCGGCGAAACCTACGGCGTCATGGTCTATCAAGAGCAGGTGATGCAGACCGCGCAGGTGCTGGGCGGCTACTCGCTCGGCGGGGCTGACCTGCTGCGCCGCGCCATGGGCAAGAAGAAGGCCGAAGAAATGGCCACGCACCGTGCGATCTTCCGCGACGGCGCGGCCGAGAAGCACATCAGCCCGACGGTGGCCGACGAAGTGTTCGACTTGATGGAGAAGTTCGCCGGCTACGGCTTCAACAAGTCGCACGCTGCCGCGTACTCGCTGCTGGCGTATCACACGGCCTGGATCAAGGTGCATTGCACGGCCGAGTTCTTCGCCGCGAACATGACCGTCGAGGCCGACGACACCGACAAGCTGCGCGTGCTGTTGATCGACGCCAAGAGCTTCGGCGTCACCGTACTGGCGCCCAATGTGAACAAGGGCGTGCACCGCTTCGTGCCCGCGTCCGACACCGTGGTGCAGTACGGCCTGGGCGCCATCAAGGGCACCGGTCAAGGCGCGATCGAGGCCATCGTCGCAGCGCGCACCGAGGGTGGCTCGTTCAAGAGCCTGTTCGACTTCTGCGCGCGGGTGGACCGCAGCCGCATCAACAAGCGCGTGATCGAGGCGCTGATCAAGTCGGGCGCATTCGATGCGCTGCACGCCGAGCGCTCGCGCATGCTGGCGAGCGCGAGCCTCGCAATGGACTGGGCCGATGCGCAGGCCGCGCATGCCGATCAAGGAGGGCTGTTCGACTTTGCCGACGACAGCACCAGCGTGCACGGCGCGAGCACCCAAGAGCCCGAGCTGGAGCCGGCCGAGCCGTGGAGCATCAAGCAGCGCCTGATGCTGGAGAAGGCGGCGCTCGGCTTCTACCTGTCGGGCCACCTGTTCGACCAGAGCGCCGATGAAGTGCGGCGCTTCGCGAAACGCCGGATTGCCGACCTGATGGACAGCCGCGATGTGCAGTTGCTGGCCGGCATCGTCAGCGACCTGCGCGTGGTGAACGGCCAGCGCGGGCGCGTGGCCATCTTCAAGCTCGACGACAAGACCGAGCCCATCGAAGCGGTGGCCAATGAAGACCTGCTCAACGCGAACCGTGACCTGCTGAAAGACGACGAGCTCATCATCGTGCAGGGCAAGGTGCAGCTTGACCGCTTCTCCGGCGGCCTGCGCCTGAACGTGAGCGCAGTGTGGGACCTGGCGGCTGCGCGCTGCCGCTTCGGCAAGTACCTGCGCGTCAACGTGAACGGCAGTGTTCCGCCGGTCGCCGAGGTGCTGCGCGACTTCCCGCAGCGGCGCGTTGCCACCGAGCAGGGCGACTTGCCGCAGGGCCTGACCGTGCGCCTCCAACTGCTGCGTGACAGCGCCAGCGGCGAACTCGACCTGGGCGACGCGGCGCGCTTCTACCCGACCGACGACGCGCTCGACCGCTGGCGTGCGGCGGCGCACGGCGGGCAGGCGGTGATCGTCTACGAATGAGCCGGTGCGGGGCGGGTCGCGCGGTGTCGTGTCAGGTTTGACCGTGCTGAACCGATAAGGTGAGATGGCCGCGCCCGCATCCATCACCGCTTCACCCCACTCGGTCAGCGGCCCGGTCACCGGGCTGGTGCTCTCGGGCGGTGGCGCGCGGGCGGCCTACCAGGTGGGCGTGCTGCAGGCAATTGCACAGATCCGCCGTGACGCGCAAGCCACCGGCGCTGTGCCCGCCGGCAACCCGTTCCCGGTGATTGCCGGCACCTCGGCTGGCGCCATCAACGCGGCCGCGCTGGCCTGCCGTGCCGACGACTTCGACGGCGCGGTGAACATGCTGTGCGAGGTGTGGCAGAACTTCCGTGCCGAGCAGGTGTACCGGGCTGATTCGCTGGGTGTGATCCGCACCGGCGCGCGCTGGCTCACGATGCTGTCGATCGGCTGGGTGATCGCCCGATGGCGCCGCGCGCGGCCGCGCTCGCTGCTGGACAACACGCCGCTGCAAGGGCTGCTGACGCGGCTTGTCAGCACCGAGCGGCTGCAGCAGATGATGGCGCAGGGGCACCTGCACGGGCTGGCCGTGACGGCATCGAGCTACGGCTCGGGGCTGCACGTGACCTTCTATGACGCGGTCGAGCACATCTTGCCGTGGACCCGCTCGCAGCGCATCGCCGTGCGCGACGCGATCGGCGTGCCGCACCTGATGGCGTCGTCAGCGATCCCGTTCGTGTTCCCAGCAGTGGCGCTCGACATCGACGGCCATGCCGAGTACTGTGGTGACGGTTCGATGCGCCAGGCCGCGCCGATCTCGCCTGCGGTGCACCTGGGCGCCGAGCGCATCCTCGTGGTCGGTGCCGGCCGCATGCACGAGCCGCCGGGCCAGCGCGCTGGCAGCAGCGAGTACCCCAACCTTGCGCAGGTGGCGGGGCATGCGTTGTCGAGCATCTTCCTGGACGCGCTCGCGGTCGATGTGGAGCGCCTGCAGCGCATCAACACCACGCTCGCGTTGCTCACACCCGAACAACGCGCAGCGACCCGGCTCAAGCCCATCGAGGTGCTCGTGATCTCGCCGAGCCAGCGCCTTGACGACATCGCGGCCCGCCACCTGGGCGAGTTGCCACTGCCCATCCGCGCCATGCTGCGCGGCCTGGGTGTGCAAGGGCAGGGCAGCGATGCGCGGGGCGCGGCGCTGGCGAGCTACCTGCTGTTCGAGGCGCCGTACACGCGCGAGCTGATGGCGCTGGGCGTGCGCGACACGCTGGCCAAGCGCGAAGAGGTGCTGCGCTTCTTCGGCTGGGTGGCGATGGCGGCTGCGGCCTGAAACGACAACGCCCCGTTGTTCGGGGCGTTGCTCGGGGTGCAGACCGCAAGGCCTGCGACGGTGCTTACTTCTTCGCAGCGCTGGCCGGTGCGGCAGCAGCGGCAGGCTTGTCTTCCTTCGCGGCCTTCTTGGATTCGGCCTTCGCGGCGGCCTTGTCGGCCTTGGCCTTCTTGGCTTCGTCGGCAGCCGCAGCCTTGGCGGCCTTCTTGTCTTCCTTCTCCTTCTTCGCGGCGGCCTTCTTGTCGTCGGCGCTGGTGGCGGCTACCGCAGCGGCGGGCTTGGCGGCGTCGGTCTTGGCCATCGGGGCGGTGGTCGCGGTGGTCGCGGGGGCCGCGGTGACGGGTGCTGCGGCGGGTGCAGCCGCCTTCTTGTCGTCCTTCTTGGCAGCAGCCGGAGCCGCAGCCTTGGCGGGTGCGCCGGTGAAGGCAGCGCCGTTCACGGTCAGGCCTTCGGTCGAGAACTTGGCGGCATTGCCTTCGCCCACACCCTTGACGCGGTCGACCATGTCTTGCCAGTCCTTGAACGAACCCTTCTTGCGCTCGTCGAGGATCTTGCCCGCGATGGACGGGCCGATGCCCTTGACGGCTTCGAGTTCGGCTTGGGTGGCCTTGTTGGCATCGACGGCGGCGAAGGCCACGGCGGCGAACAGGGCCAGCATGGCGGCGAGAATTTTCTTGATCATGGTGTTCCTCGGATCGTGGTGGAGAGGTTGCGCGCCGGGCACGGTGCCTTCAGCGCTGGACTCATAACGAAGGGTCTGCCGACAGGGTTGACCCTTGCGCAAAAGAATCAGCCCGATGTCGTCAACCAAGTGGCGTAGGCCGCCACGCCGGTGGCCACGTCGGCAAACCGGTGGTCGCAGCCGGTGGCGCGCAGCCGCGCCAGGTCGGCCTCGGTGAAACACTGGTATTTGCCGACCAGCGCATCGGGGAACGGAACGTACTCGATCAAGCCGGTGCGCACCATGTCGGCCAACGCCAGCGGCGCATCGCCCGCCGCCGCTCGCGCGGCGTTCACGGTGGCCACGGCCACGTCGTTGAACGGCTGGGCACGGCCGGTGCCGAGGTTGAAGATGCCGCTTTGATCGGGGTGCTGCAGGAACCACAGGTTCACCGCCACCACGTCGTCCACGAACACGAAATCGCGGCTCTGCTGGCCGGGGCCGTAACCGCCGTATTCGCCGAAGAGCTTGACCTTGCCGGTCTCGCGCAATTGGTTGAAATGGTGGAACGCGACCGAGGCCATGCGACCCTTGTGCTGCTCGCGCGGGCCGTAGACGTTGAAGTAGCGGAAGCCCGCGACCTGCGTCAACGGGCCAGTGCGGGCCGTGGGCAGCATGCGCCGCACCACGTTGTCGAACAGCAGCTTCGAGTAGCCATAGACGTTCAGCGGGCGCTCGAAGGCGGGCTCTTCGCGGAACGCGACGCTGCCGCCGTAGGTGGCAGCCGACGAGGCATAGAGCAGCCGCGTGCCCTGCGCCTGGCAGGCGTCGAGCAGGTCTTTCGAGCAGCGGTAGTTGGTGTCGAGCATGAAGCGCCCGTTGTGCTCCATGGTGTCGGAGCAGGCGCCCTCGTGGAACACGGCATCGACCTGACCGAACTCGCGCCGCGCGAAGCGGGCGTAGAACTCGCTGCGGTCGAAGTAGTCGCTCAATTGGGCGCCGAGCAGGTTGCGGTACTTGGGGCCGTCGGTCAGGTCGTCGACGCCGATCACGTCGTCGATGCCGATCGCGTTCAGGCCCTGCACGATGTTGCTGCCGATCATGCCGGCCGCTCCTGTGACCACAACTTTCATTCGCAGGCTTTCATGAAGGGAACAACTCGTCGAATGCGACGGTGGCGGTGCCGAACTTGCCGACCACGATGCCGCCGGCGCGGTTCGCCACAGGCATCGCTTCGCGCAGGCTCGTGCCGCAGGCGAGCATGGCGGCCAGCGTGGCGATCACGGTGTCGCCGGCACCGGTCACGTCGAACACCTCGCGCGCCTGCGCGGGGACTTGCGCATGGGCCGGGGTGCCGTCAACGGTGTCAAACAACGACATGCCGTCTTCGGAACGCGTGAGCAGCAGGGCGCCGAGATCATGCTCGGCGCGCAGGCGCTCGACGCGTTCGTGGAGTTGTGCTTCGCTGTTCCATGCACCGATCACCTGCGCCAGCTCGGCACGGTTCGGCGTGATGACCGTCGCACCCGCGTAGCGGCTGTAGTCGGCACCCTTGGGGTCGATCAGCACCGGCTTGCCGTGCTGGCGCGCCAGCTCGATCATGTGGGGCAGGTGGGTCAGGCCGCCCTTGCCGTAGTCGGAGAACAGCACCGCATCGTGCTCGGGCAGCACGCGCTGGAAGTCGCTCAGCATGCTGGCCAAAACCTCGTGGTCGGGCTGGTTCTCGAAGTCCACGCGCAGCAGCTGCTGCGCCCGGCCGATGACGCGCAGCTTGACGATGGTGTAGAGCTGCGGGTCGCTGCCGAGCAGCGCGGTAACGCCTTGTTCTTCGAGCAGCCGGCGCAGCGTGCGGGCCGGCTCATCGACGCCGACCACCGTGAGCAAGGTGGTCTGCGCACCCAGCGTCTTGACGTTCAGCGCCACGTTGGCGGCGCCGCCCAATCGCTCGTCCTCGCGCGTGACGCGGACCACCGGCACCGGCGCTTCCGGCGAGATGCGGTCGACGGCACCGAACCAGTAGCGGTCGAGCATGGCGTCGCCGACGACGAGCACGCGTGCGCGAGCCATCTGCTCGCGCGTGACCGTGGTGGTGGGTGTCGACTTCATCACAGGTCCTCAAGCCGCTGTGGCGGGTAGCTGTCCCAGCTCAGGCAGCCGGGGCATTGCCAGAAATAGTGTTGCGCCTCGAAGCCGCAAGCCGCGCACCGGTATCGATGCAGCGGCGTCGCAGCGCGGCCGATCGAGTCAGCAAGTGCCTTGGTTTCGTCGGCGTCGAAGCCGGCAGTGTCGTGCTGGACGATCAACGCCTTCGCAATCGAGAGTGTCGGGTGGCTGCGCAACTGGTCGAGCAGGCGAGCGCGTTGGTGAGCGGGCGCTGGGTCGAGCAAGGCAATGGCATCGAGCAGGTCCATCGTCGGGCAGTGCGTGTGCAGTTCGAGGAGGCGCTCTAGTGCCGCTGCCACGTCGCCGCTGGCGAGCGCGCTTTGCGCGTACGCGCGTGCGACCAAATTGAAGGCGGCGGGGTGGGTCACCATCAACACGCCCCAAAGCCGCATCACTCCGGCGTGGTCACCCCGGCTTGCAGCGCGCTCCCCGGCAAGCACGAGCGGGCGCGCCGCCTGTGGTGCAACCTCGCGCGCATTCTGCAGAGCGCTGGCCGCGTCGTCGGGTTGTTGTTTGGCATCGGCCTCGAGTGCGATCTCGCACCAGTAGTGAGACATCCGCGAGGCGAACGAGCCGGTGCCGCGGGTTTCGAGCTTCTGCGCCACGGCGGCGGCGGCACGCCAATCGCGCGAGCGCTCGTGCAGCGTCAGCAGGGCGAGTCTGGACTCGGTGTCGAAGGCGGTGCCTTCCAGCGCCTGATAAGCGTTTTCGGCCCGGTCGAAGAGGCCGGCCTTCATGAAGTCTTGCGCAAGCGCGTGCTGCGCGCGGTCGCGCTCGGCGGCAGGCAGGTCGGCGCGGTGAAGCAGGTGT
>JANXWV010000120.1 GCA_025350965.1 Rhizobacter sp. | reverse complement strand
TCGCCCTCGACGATGTAGATCTCGCACAGCGCCGGGTCTTTTTCCTGGCAGTCGGCCAGCTTGCCAGGCAGGCCCATGCCGTCGAGCACGCCCTTGCGGCGGGTCATCTCGCGGGCCTTCCGGGCAGCCTCACGGCCGCGGGCGGCGTCGACGATCTTGGCGCAGATGGTCTTGGCGTCGGTCGGGTTCTCTTGCAGGTAGTCGGTCAGCGCCTTGCTCACCACGTCTTCGACCGGGCCGCGAACCTCGCTGCTGACGAGCTTGTCCTTGGTCTGGCTGCTGAACTTGGGTTCGGGCACCTTGACCGAGAGCACACAGCACAGACCTTCGCGCATGTCGTCGCCAGTCACTTCGACCTTCGCCTTCTTGGCGAGCTCGTTGTCGTCGATGTACTTGTTGATGACCCGCGTCATCGCGGCACGCAGCCCGGTCAGGTGCGTACCGCCATCACGCTGCGGAATGTTGTTGGTGAAACACAGCACGTTCTCGCTGTAGCCGTCGTTCCACTGCATCGCGACTTCGGCGGTGATGTTGGTGGCCTGCTCGCTCATCTTCTCGCCGCTGGCGCTGAAGATGTTCGGGTGCAAGGCTTTCTTGCCGGCGTTCACGTACTCGACGAAACCCTTCACGCCGCCCGCGTAGGCGAAGTTGTCTTCCTTGTTGTTGCGCTCGTCGACGAGGCGGATCTTCACGCCGTTGTTCAGGAAGCTCAGTTCCCGAAGCCGCTTGCTGAGAATGTCGTAGTGGAAGTCGATGTTCGAAAAGATCTCGAGGTCAGGCAGGAAGTGCACTTCGGTGCCGCGCTTGTCGGTCTCGCCAATCACTTTCATCGGAGACACTTCCACGCCGTCGCGAAGTTCGATGACGCGGTCTTGCGGAATACCCTGCCGGAACTCCATGTAGTTGGTGGAGCCGTCGCGCCGCACCGTCAAGCGCAGCCACTTGCTCAGGCCGTTCACGCAACTCACGCCCACACCATGCAGGCCGCCCGACACCTTGTAGCTGTTCTGGTTGAACTTGCCGCCAGCGTGCAGTTCTGTCAACGCGATCTCGGCCGCCGAGCGCTTGGGCTCGTGCTTGTCATCCATCTTCACGCCGGTCGGAATGCCACGGCCGTTGTCGGTCACGCTGATGGAGTTGTCGGAGTGGATGGTCACGACGATGTCGTCGCAGTAACCGGCCAACGATTCGTCGATGGAATTGTCGACAACTTCGAACACAAGGTGGTGCAGGCCGGTACCGTCGGACGTGTCACCGATGTACATGCCAGGGCGTTTGCGCACCGCCTCCAGGCCTTCGAGAATCTGGATGCTGCCTTCGCCATACGCGGCGCTGTCAGCGGCGTGTTGCGTGGACCTTTCGGCGCTGTCAGCGGCGTGTTGCATGGCCTTGTCGCCGTCTTCGGAGGTGTTCACAGGTTCGCTCATCGGGGTTTCCACTCGCGGTTCTGGCTGCGGTCTGTCAAAACACAGCGCCATCAAAAATGCTGAAGCGGGCCGCAGCCCGCTTGGGTAACTCGCAGGGCTCGGCGGGTCAAATGCGCATGGGCATCACAACGTACTTGAACCCAGCCTGCTCAGGCACGGTTAACAAGGCACTGGAATTGGTGTCTTGCAGCTCAAGCTTCACCATCTCGACGCTCATGTTGCTCAGTGCGTCGATGAGGTACGTGACGTTGAAGCCGATTTCGATACTGTCGCCCCCGTAGTCAATCTCGAGCTCTTCCTTGGCTTCTTCCTGTTCGGCGTTGCTGGATGCAATGCGCAAGGTGCCGGGTTCGATGTTGACGCGCACGCCCTTGAACTTCTCGCTCGTCAGGATGGCCGCTCGCTGCAGACTGGCCAAGAACGGAACCCGGCCGAGCGTGACCACGTTCTTGTGGTTCTTCGGAATCACGCGGTTGTAGTCGGGGAACTTGCCTTCGACGAGTTTGGTCACGAACTCCATGCCGCTGAAAGTGAACTTGGCCTGGTTGCCTGCGAAGCGCATCTCGATGGCGCTGTCGTCAGCCGTGTCTTTGAGCAGGCGTTGCAGTTCGAGCACGGTCTTGCGCGGCAAAATCACCTCTTGTTTTGGAATCTCCACGTCGAGCGTGGCTTGCGCCAGCGCCAGGCGGTGGCCATCGGTCGCGACCAGCGTCAAGCTCTTGCCTTCGGCCACGAACAGAATGCCGTTCAGGTAGTAGCGAATGTCGTGCACCGCCATCGCAAAGTGCACCTGGTTGATGAGGCTTTTGAGTGCCTTTTGAGGCACGCTGAAAGCGGGACCGAAATCCGCAGCTTCCTGGACCAGCGGAAAGTCGTCGGCAGGCATCGTTTGCAGGGTGAATCGGCTTTTTCCGCCTTGCAACATCAACTTGTTCTGGTTCGCGGTGAGCGTGACGATCTGGTCTGTGGGCATCGACCTCAAGATGTCGATCAACTTGCGCGCGCCAACCGTCGTCGCGAAATTGCCAGTGTCGCCGTCGAGTTCGGCGGTGGTGCGAACCTGAATTTCCAAGTCGCTTGTCGTGAGCTCGACCATGGAGCCGGTCTTGCGGATCAACACGTTCGCAAGGATCGGCAAGGTGTGGCGGCGCTCGACGATGCCCGAGACCGATTGGAGTGCCGCCAAAACTTTTTCTTGTGCTGTCTTCAAGACAATCATTTGAACCTCTCAACTTAGTCGTAGTAGTAGAGAACGCCTGTTTCTGTGGACAAGCCTATTTTCGCCTTTTCAATCAGCCACTTAGACCCCGGCAAACCATGGGGTCGGAGGCCTTGTTCGGGGCTTGCCTGACATACAACAACTTCGACGCAAGGGCTTCGGCTGTGGACAACCGTGTGCTTGTTCGGAACTTGTCCCCAGGGTTGTGGCTTGACATGCGCTCAGACACTGCATTCAGCCCTTCAGCGTTTGTTCCAGCACGTGCAACTGCTGATTCAGTTCGGTGTTCTTCTGTCGCTCGGCTGAGATCTTGCGTACGGCGTGCAGCACCGTGGTGTGATCGCGGCCGCCGAACAACTCGCCGATTTCCGGCAGGCTTTTCTGTGTCATTTCCTTGGCGAGGTACATCGCGATCTGCCGCGGCCGGGCAATGCTGGCTGGGCGCTTCTTGCTGTACATGTCAGCCACCTTGATCTTGTAGAAGTCGGCGCAGGTCTTCTGGATGTTCTCGACGCCGATCTGCCGGTTCTGGATCGAAAGCAGGTCTTTCAACGCTTCGCGCGCAAGGCCGATGTTGATTTCCTTGTGGCTGAAACGCGAGTACGCGAGGATCTTGCGCAGTGCCCCTTCAAGCTCGCGAACGTTGGCTCGCACGTTCTTCGCGACAAAGAACGCCACGTCTTCGGGCATGGGCGTGGCTTCGAGCTCAGCCTTGCGCATCAGGATGGCAACGCGCATTTCCAGCTCGGGTGGTTCGATGGCGACAGTCAGCCCGGCATCAAACCGTGACGTCAGGCGTTCATCGATGTCGACCAGCCCCTTCGGGTAGGTGTCGCTGGTCATGATGATGTGCGCACGCTTGGCCAGAAGCGCCTCGAAAGCGTTGAAGAATTCTTCCTGGGTGCGCTCCTTGCCGGCGAAGAACTGCACGTCATCGATCAGCAACAGGTCCAATTGGTGGTACTTGGCCTTGAGCTCGTCGAAGGTCTTGCGTTGGTAGTTCTTGACCACATCGGTGATGAACTGCTCGGCATGCAGGTACAAGATGCGCGCGTCCGGGCGGTCGGCCAGCAGCGCGTTGCCAACGGCGTGAATCAGGTGTGTCTTGCCCAGACCGACACCGCCATAGATGAAGAGCGGGTTGTACATCTGCCCTGGTGCACCGGCCACGTGCAGGGCGGCGGTGCGCGCCATCTGGTTGGCGCGGCCTGGAACCAGTGTCTCGAAGGTCAGAAGCGGGTTCAGGCGATGGCGCGACGCTGCTGCTGCCGCTGCAGATACGCGTTCGGATGTTGCGCGCAAATTCGATGGGGTGGGTGACGCGGCGCCGTTTGAAGGCTGGCTGACCGAGCTTGCCGCCGCTGTCGGGTGTTGTGGCGGTGTGGCGCTTTCGGCATGGAACCGAACCGTTGTGTCACGGCTCGCCAACATCATGTCGAGTCGGACGGGCTTGCCAGCCAGTTCGCTCAGCACGGCTTCGATGCGCCCGGCGTATTGGGTACGAATCCAGTCGAGCTTGAACCGGTTGGGAACCCGAACTGTCACGACGGCGCCAACGTCACCTTGATCGGTGACGTCAGCCGCTGGTAACGGGCGGATCCAGGTATTGAATTGTTGTTCAGGCAGTTCGGCAGCAAGTCGCTCGCAGCCGCGCAACCAAAGGTCGGCACTCATTGTGGAAAAGTTCTCTTGGCAGCCGCAGAATTGTACGTTGGCGAACCTGGTCGGAGCGGGTTATCCACAGTTTCTGTCGGCTTGCCCATGCCCTTGCAGATGCACAGCTTCCGGTCTAAGTCATTGACGATAAAGGGTGTTTTTGGTGTAATAGTGGGTTTCCCGAAGACCAGCCTTTCGGCACCTCAAGCAGCAACCTGCATGGCAACCCAAGCCGAGGGCCGAGCGGGTGAACCTCGATTCTTCGGGCATGGTGGTTAGCAACGACTGCAGCCAAAGCCCGCAATTTCAGCCTGCCACTGGGGCTGAACACAGTTAGCCCATAAAAATCGGGAACGAGAAAGCATCATGAAACGCACTTACCAAGCTTCCAAAGTCCGCCGCGCACGCACGCACGGTTTCCTCGTCCGCATGAAGAGCCGTGGCGGCCGTGCCGTGATCAACGCTCGCCGCGCCAAAGGCCGCAAGCGCCTGGCAGTCTGAGCCTTCTGCCTGCGCAGAACGCGGCCATGGTGCAGCGCACGCCGTTGTGCCCGTTCCGGCAGCAGGTGAACGCCCCGACCGGTGCGACCTGCGACGTCGAGACAGCACTGTGATCGGCTGCATCGTGCGTTCGTCCGACTTCGAACGTGTGTTGCGCGTGCGGAGCCGTGTCAGCAGTGCGCACTTCGCGTTGCACCATCTTCCCGCTTTGCCAGAGGGCGCGGTGAAACGACCACCGAATGCTTTTCGGCAGCAGTTGTCAACAGACCTGTCGCAGCCTTCCACCCCCCCTGTGGATGACCTGCCTCCGGCGGGGTTGTGGCTGGGAGCGGTGGTACCGAAACGGCACGCCCGCCGTGCAGTCACACGCAACTTGATCAAGCGACAAATCCGTGCGGCTGTAGCGCGTCATGTCGACAGACTGGAAGCTGGCCTGTGGGTCGTTCGCTTGCGTGGCCCATTCGACCGCAGCCAGTTCACGAGTGCGGCGTCCGACTCACTCAAGCAGGCCACGCGTGCCGAGCTGGATCAGGTGTTGACGGCAGCCCGGCTGCGCACTTCACCGGTTTGAGCCCGAAGATGGCCTCCCTTCTGGCAACACTGCGGGCTCTGCCGCAGCAACTGTTGATGGCCACCGTGCGGGGCTATCGGCTGCTTCTGAGCCCTTGGTTGGGCAGTTCGTGCCGCTTCGATCCCACGTGCTCCGCGTATTCGCTGCGGGCGCTTGAGTTGCATGGCGCGGCAGCCGGCAGCTACCTGACGCTGCATCGCCTGGCCCGCTGCAACCCGCTGTGCGCCGGTGGGCACGACCCGGTGCCCGAACATTCCCAGCGCTTGTTTGCATGGGCCTTGCGCGGCCGGCACAGCAATCAAGCGCCACCCTCATCCACCCCAACACCCAAGACTTCCCCATGACCGATATCCGGCGCACCCTGCTGTGGGTGGTGTTTTCCATGTCCTTGTTCTTGATCTACGACGCGTGGAACAAGCACAACGGCCAGCCCTCGTTCTTCAGCCCGCCTGCTGCCAAGCCGGCCGTCGTGGGCGCGGCTCAGCCTCCAACTGCGGGCGTTCCCGTGCCAGGCACGGCAAGTGCGCCAGCAGTGGTTGTCGCGGCGCCCGCCGCACCATCGTCCGATGTGGCTTTGGCGTCTGAGAAGGTCACCATCAGTACCGACCTCGTCAAGGCCACGCTCGACAGCAAAGGCGGCGACCTGGTGCGCATCGAGTTCTTGCAGCAGAAAGACCAGTTCGATCACAGCAAGAACATGGTCTTGCTTGACCAGTCTGCGGAGCGCCTGTACGTGGCTCAGACCGGCTTGATTCCGGCCGCTGGCGGTGCCGGCTTGCCCAACCACCACACGGTGATGCAACTCGTGCCCGGTGAGCGCACCCTGACGGCGGGGCAGAACGAGCTGAAGGTGGTGTTCGAATCGCCGGTGGTCGGCGGCACCAAGCTCGTCAAGACTTACACCTTCAAGCGTGCCGACTATGTCGTGGACGTGAAGAACGAGGTCGTGAACCAGTCCGGTGCGCCCATCAACCCGCGCCTGTACCTCCAGCTGGTGCGTGACGGCAATGCGCCGGCCGGCGAATCGAGTTTCTACTTCACCTTCACCGGCCCGGCGATCTACGACGACGGCGCCCATTTCAAGAAGATCGACTTCAAGAGCATCGAGAAGCGCAAACCCGACGAGAAGCCCGACCATGAAACGAATGCCGACAACGGCTGGGTCGCGATGGTGCAGCACTACTTCGCGTCGGCGTGGCTGATCGACAAGCCCGACGGCGCAAAGCAAGCGCGCGAATACTTCACCGGCAAGGTGGCTCCAAACACCTACTCCGTGGGCATGTTCGTGCCGCTGGGCGACATTGCGCCCGGCGCGAGCAAGGTGTTCGACGCACACCTCTTCATTGGCCCGCAGGAAGAAAACAAGCTCACCGCGTTGGCGCCGGGGTTGGAACTCGTCAAGGATTACGGCTACTTCAAGATCCTGGCCGAGCCGCTGTTCTGGTTGCTCACGCAGCTGCACAGCCTGCTGGCGAACTGGGGCTGGTCGATCGTCGGGCTCGTGGTGCTGCTGCGCATCGCGTTCTTCTGGCTCAACCTGAAGGCCTACACCTCGATGGCCAAGATGAAGGCCGTGAACCCCAAGATCACCGAGCTGCGCGAACGCCTGAAAGAGAAGCCGCAGCAGCTTCAGCAGGAAATGATGCGCATCTACCGCGAGGAAAAGATCAACCCGCTTGGCGGCTGCCTGCCGATGCTGGTGCAAATGCCGTTCTTCATTGCGCTGTACTGGGTGCTGCTGTCGAGCGTGGAGATGCGCAATGCGCCGTGGATCGGCTGGATCACCGACCTGTCCGCCAAGGACCCGTTCTACATCCTGCCGGTGCTGATGACGGCCACCAGCCTGTTGCAGACCTGGCTCAACCCCACGCCGCCCGATCCGGTGCAAGCGAAGATGATGTGGATCATGCCGCTGGTCTTCTCGGTGATGTTCTTCGTGTTCCCGGCCGGACTGGTGCTGTACTGGCTCACGAACAACATCCTGTCGATCGCGCAGCAGTACCTGATCAACAAGAAGCTCGGCGTGCTGGGCACCTAGAACCCGAGAATCGCGCCGCCCGGCATCACGCTGGGCGGTGCGCGGTTTCAGCGCACCGGCGGGGTTGGCTCGACCAAGCCCATCGTCGGCAAGGGCGCCGGCAAGAGCGCCGGCATGAGCGCGGGCAACAGCGCACCGCTGATGGCGAGTTGGCGCAAGGTGGCTGTCGCAAACGTCATGGCGTTCTCCGAGAACCGGAACTCGGCGCTGTAGTAGCTGTTGCGAAGCTCGATGAGCTGTTGGAGGCTGCGCCGGCCGGCCTCATATTGCACTTCGCTGGCCTTCACCACTTCCGCGAGCTGGTCGGCCTGGCGCCGCAGCATCGGGGCGGCATTCGTGGCCGTGGCCACGCGCTGCACCGAGGCGTCCAGATCGAGCCGCAAGGTCAAGCCCAGGCGGTCGGCCTCGGCCTGCGCGGCCTGGGCCCGGAAGCGCCCCTCGTCACGCTGCGCGAAGGTCTCGCCGCCCAGCGGCATGTCGTACGAGACCACCACGGACCAGCCACGCTGCTCGTACGGGTTGGGCAAGGGCGACGTGCGCTCGTAGAGCCTGTGCCGTACTTCCAGATCGATCTTGGGCAGCAACCCCGGTGCCACGATGCCGAGCCGTTTGACCGCCGCACGTGCGCGCTCTCTGGCGGCGCGCCACGCAGCATTGGCCTCGCGCGTGCGCTCCCACAAAGGCTCGACCGAGACGGGTGGCGCCGCATCGACGGGGGCGACGCCTGCCGGGATCAATGACGCCACCGGCACCAACGCCCCCATCGGCGCGCCCACCAGTGCATCGAGCCGCGCCTGGGCCGTGCGACGCTCGGCGAGCAGGTTGTCGTGCGTGACCTGCGCGTCGAGCATCGAGGCTTCGGCGAGCTGCGTGTCGGCTGTCGAGGCCTTGCCGGCCTGCGTCTGACGCTTGACGTTGTCGCCGAGGCGGCGCACTTCAGCCAGGCGCCAGTTCGAGCGGAAGATCAGCGCATCTAGCCGCAGGGCATCGGCATACGTCACGGCGACGCGCTCGGCAGCATCTTCCCGGGTGCGCCGAAGTTCCAGCTCGGCAGCGGCCTGTTCGATCTCGATGGCGTCGAGCTGCGCCCGGTCTGCCAGGCCGTTGAACAGGTTCATGCGCACGGCCAGATCGGCGCGCTGGGTCTGGCGTTCGACGGTAGTGCCCGATTCGATGTCGCTGCCACGGCCGTTCGTGGTGTTGACAGAAATGCGCGGCCACCAGCGTGAGCGCACTTGCCGCTCTTGCGCCTGCACGGCCTGAAGCAGGTACTCCGCGCCTTGCACCTGAGGGTCGCGGGCCAGGGCGAGCGCGATGGCCTCTCGCAATGTGCTGCTGCGGCCCGCAGCGTTGGCGGCGGGTGGCGCCTCGGTGGCTTGGGCGCGCAGTGCCGAGACGAGCAAGGCCACGCCGAGCGCGGCCGCAAAGGGCCGGAGTCGAGGGGTGTTCATCGGCGGTGTCAACGTTCCTGCAGCGCGGAATCGAAGCTGCGGAACAGCGGCTTCAGCATGTACTGCAGCACCGTGCGCTTGCCGGTCAGGATGCTCGCTTCGGCCGGCATGCCGGTGCTGACGGCGAGTTGCTTGCCGTTGTGTTCGAGGTGGTTGGCGTCGGTGCGCAGTTCGACCTCGAAGTAAGGCTGCTTGTTCTCGTCGAGCACGGTGTCCGACGCAATGCGTTCCACCTGCGCGGCGAGCTTGCCGTAGATCGCATAGTCATACGCGGGCAGCCGCACCGAGGCCTTCTGGCCGACATGGATGAAGCCGATGTCGGACGGCTTGACGCGCACCATCACGCGCAGTGCCGACTCGTCCGGCACGATCTCGAGGATCGGCGTGCCGGGGCTGGCCACCCCGCCCAGCGTGGTGATGAGCACGCGGTTCACGACGCCGTCGATCGGCGCGCGCAACTCGCGGCGCGCGACCTTGTCTTCGCGGCCCTTGATCGTGCTGGACAGCCCGGCCGAGCGGCCTTCGACTTCGGCGCGCTGCGAGCCCCATTGCGTGCGCATTCGGGCCCCCGCCTCGGCCGCCTGCGCGCGGGCTTCCGACAAGCCGGCCTCCAGGCGCGGCAGCGAAGCACGCATGCCATCGAGCTCGGTGCGCTGGGCCAGCATCCGCTGCTGCGCCGCCAGGTAGTCAGCGCGTGCGGTGGCGCCTTCGCGCAGCAGCCGCTCTTCGATCTCGAAGGCTTCTTGTGCGACTTTGAACGACACCTGCAAAGACTCGATGCGTAACTTCGCCTCGGCGAGTTCACCGGACCGTCGGCGCACCCCTTCCTGGCCTGCGCTGACCGTCGACTCGTACTCGCGCACGGCCTCGCGCCACAGGCGCAGCTCTTGTTGAACGAGCTGTGGCGCCTGCTGTTCCAACCGGGGGTCGAAACGCGGTGCGCCGCCGCTGAGCAGGGCCTCGAAGCGCGCCCGCGTCGCCAGCGTGGCGAGCCATGTTTGCTGGGTCTCGCCGAGGTCGGCGTCGAATTGCGCGGCGTCGAGCCGCACGAGCACGTCGCCCTTGTGCACGCGCTGCCCGGGCTGGACCAGCATTTGCCGCAGGATGCCGCCTTCCAGGCTTTGCACTTCCTGCAGGCGGCTTGGCGGAACGATGGCGCCACGGGCGCTCACCGACACGTCGATGCTGGCGGCAGCCGCCCAGGTGAAGGCGAGCACGGCGAACAGCACGAGCAGGCCGACGAGCAGCAGCACCGCGCGGCGCGGGCCGCGGTCAGGGTCGGGGTGATGGTCACTGCGGCGCGGCGCCAGCGCGGCGGCGCTCATGCGGTTGCCCTTGCCGCCGAGGGCGCGGTTCCGGCCACCACGGGCCCACCGGCGAGTGCGCGCAGCACCTCGTCACGCGGGCCATCGGCGATCACCCGGCCCCGGTCCATCACAACCAGGCGGTCGACCAGCGGCAACATGGCCATGCGGTGCGTGACAAGGAGCAAGGTCGTGTCTTTCAGCTCACGCAAGCGCGTGATCAGGCGCTGCTCGGTGCCAGGGTCCATCATGCTGCTCGGCTCGTCGAGGAGCAGGATCGGCGGGTGCATCAGCAGTGCCCGTGCAATGGCCACGGCTTGCCGCTGGCCGCCCGAGAGCCGGTCGCCGCGCTCGCCGACCTGCGTGGCAATGCCGGTGGGCAGCTGCTGGATGATGTCGTCGAGGCAGGCCGTGCGAATGGCCGCGAGCAAAGCAGCGTCTTCTCCCTGCGTGCGGCCGAGTTCGATGTTCTCGCGGATCGTGCCGTGGAACAGAGTCACGTCCTGCGGCACGTAGCCGAGCTGGCGGCGCAGGCTGAGCGGGTCGAGCTGGGTGCTCACGAGGTCGTCATAAAGCACGCTGCCGCTTTGCGGGCCGTACTGGTTGAGCAGCAGGCGCAGCAAGGTGGTCTTGCCAGAGCCGAGCTTGCCGATGATGCCGATGCGCTCGCCGCGCTGGACGCGCAGGTTCAGCTTGTCGAGCAGTGGTGGCGTTTTCGGGTAAGCGAAGGTGACATCGCGGAACTCGATGCGGCCCGACAGCGGCGGGGCCTGCAGGCTGGTGCCGGCGTCGTCGGTCGGTGAGGCCATGATCGAGTTCAGCGCCTGGAACGACAGGCGCGTCTGCTGCCAGCGCACGATCAGCGTGGCGATGGCGCCTACCGGCGCCAGTGCGCGGGCGGTGAGCATGGTCACGCCGATGAGCTGGCCCATGCTCAAGGCCTGCTCGCCGATCATCACCGCGCCGACGGCCACCACGATCACGTTGGTCAGCGCCATGAGCGCTGCCGACGCGTGGCCGGCGTGGGTGACGATCTCGCGCGTATGCAGGGTGTTGTTGGCAATGGCGAGCGTCAGGTTCTCCCACTTGCGGCGGCTCCAGGCCTCGGCGCCGAGGGCCTTGACGGTGTCCAGCCCGTTCATGGTTTCGAACAGGTGCGCGGTGCGCTGCGAGCTTTCCTGCATCGACTCGGCGACGCGGCGCGAGAGCGGCCCGCGCACCAGCCAGGCCAGGCCCAGCAACACGGGGATCGCCGCCAGCGGCACGACCACCAGCCAGCCACCGATGAGCGCGATGAGCACCAGATAGAGCAGCGTGAACGGCAGGTCGCCGACCATCGCCAGCGTGCTGGAAGCGAAGAACTCGCGCACGGCCTCGAAGTCACGCACGATGTTGGCGAGCACACCGCCCGAGGCCGGCCGGTTGGCCGCACGCATGCGCAAGCACTGCGCAAACACCTGCGCCGACAGTGACACATCCATGCGCCGCGCGGCCGACTCGACCAGGTAGCCGCGCACCATGCGCATGGCCATCTCGAAGGTGACGAGCAGCAACGCCGCCACCGACAGCACCCACAGGCTGTCGGTGGCGTTGTTCGGGATCACGCGGTCGTAAACCGCCATCGAGAAGAACGGCAGCAACGCGCCGAAGAGGTTGAGCATCAACGTGCCGAGCAGCGCCCAGCCGAAGATCCAGCGGTTGCGGCCGAACACGTCCCAGAACCAGCGGGTGGGTTGCGGCAGCGTGTAGAGCAGGCTGCGCTGGTCGAAGAACAGCACTGGGCGAATCGCAAGCCAGCGCGCCGATGGGCACTCGGCGTCGAGTGCGGCACGGTCGAGCCACGTCAGCCCGGCCGCACCCGGGCGATGGCATTCGAAGCGGCCATCGCGCGTTTGTGTGACGACCAGGGCGTGGCCTTGGGCCCCGACCATGAGCGCGGGCAGCAGCGACGCTTTCACGCTGCGCGCCGCATCGATCGGCGTGCCCACCAGACCGGCGTGTGCCAGCGCCTCGTCGAGTGCTCCAGCACTCACGTCGGTACCGCTTGTGTCGAGCAGGGACCGGAGCTGCTCGGTCTGCGCAGCCTGCCCGAAAAGGCGCGCCGCGAACAGCACGGCGCCCAGCAGTGCAGGCGCGGAGCTGGCATCGGTGGTCGTCGCGGGTGCGGGTTCGGGGGCGTTGTTCATCACGGAAGCTGGCAGTGGGGCGCAAAGGGTTTGCACCGAGCCGAGCAGCTTATCGAGTGCCGCCCGCAGAAGTGAAAAGGCTCTCGCACGGAGAGCCTTGGAGCGTGAGGCAGTGCACCGAAGTGCACTGAAAACACGTCGGGGTCAGGCCGATTTGCGGCGGCGCACGATGAAGCCGATGGCCCCCAGGCCGGCAACGAGCATCGCGTACGTCGAGGGTTCCGGCACGGCGGTCACGGCGGCAGCCTGCAACAGGTCTTGCGAACGCGGGCTGTTCCATTGGGTCAGCGTGTACAGATCGGTGGTGGACGCGCCCACCCCCGCCAGCATCGACTGGGCCAGCGTGACGGCCGGGTCGGCCGCCATGGCCACGATGCCTGCGCTCAGGTTGGCGCCGCTGTCGGCCACCAGTTCCCACAGGGCGAACTGGAACGCTGCGGCCATGAGCTTGGTGTCAAGCGCATGGGCGTAGTAGCCGTTGTACAGCGCCTGCACGGCAGCGTTGCCGAAGGCGGCCGACGTGTAGGTCGGGTCGCCCGAACCCAACGCGCCATTGGCACCAAAGCTCAGGCCCTGGAATGGCTCGATGCAGAAGGCGACGAAGCTGGTGCTCGTCGTCAGGTTCGAGACCTGCAGCGGGTCGGAGTCGTAGCCGAACGGGCTGTTGGCGTTGGTGGAAGCGACGCTGTAGAGGTAGTTTCCAGCCGCGTACGACGGGGTCTTGAGCGTATCGGCGTGGGCCAGGCCACCGACGGCGAGAACGGCAGCGGCGATGAGAGTTTGGATTGATTTCATGATGCTCTTTTCAGTTGGGAATGACGGTGTTTGATTCGACCTGCGCTTGGGTCAGTGAGCGTGCGCAGCGATGCCGTGGTTCGACAACGCCACGTCCATGCGGTGCAGCATGTCGATGGCGTCACCGTGGCCCGTAGAGGCGTGCGCCGCAGGTGCGGCTGCAGGCGCCGGGGCAGCGGCGCCCAGCACCACATCGAGCGACTGGTCGTTGCCCAGCAATTCGGCCATCGTCGGCAGCTTGGCGCCGGCCGCAGTGGCGTCTTCGACCGAGACGCTGAAGTACACGTCGGTCATCGACGCGCTTGCGCCGCTGGTCATCGTTGCCGAGCTGCGCTCGAGGTGCAGGTTGCCCTGCGCATCGACGAACGGCAATTCGACGTACGCGACGTGCAGGCTGGCAATGCCGGCCTGGCCCAGCGTCATCAGCTCGCCCGCATCGGTGACGTGGTTGCCATTGGCGTCCCGCCAGATGCGCAGGTCGGCGAAAGCGGCGTCCCGGGCGTCGACCAGACCGTCGCGATTGCTGTCGAACGCAGCGAGTTGGGCGAAGCCCGAGCCCTTGGTCGCACCACCGAACAGCTCATTGATGCTGTCGATCTTGCCGTTGCCGTTGCGGTCGATGGCCAGCATGCCGTCGGCCGACGAAGCCCAACCCGAGTTCACTGCGTGCCCGTTGCCGAACAGGTCGAATGTGCCAGCCGAATCGGCGCGCGACACGGTGTGCACGCCGTCACCGTTCAGGTCGATGACGATTGGTGTCACAGCGGCGTCCCAGGTCAGGTCGTTCTCACCCGACGTCAGTTGGGTGTAGGCCGTGGTGGCGACGTTCGTCGTGCTGTAAGCGTCGGCGTCGATCGTGTCGTCGCTGCCCACGTCAGCACGCGCCCAGAACCAGTTGTTCATGTTGTAGGTGCCGCCCCAGGTGCTGGTGTGCATCACGTTGGTCTTGTCGAATGCAAGACGGTAAGTGCCCGGGTCGAGGTTGCTGAACAGGTAGTTGCCAGACGAGTTGGTGGTGGTCGTGGCGATGGTCACGCCGCTGCTGTTCTGCAGAGCGACCTTGATGCCGGCCACCCCGATTTCGCCGCTGTCCTGGATGTTGTTGTGGTTCGAGTCTTCCCAGACCCGGTCGCCGATGCTCGCCTTGCGGAACAAGCCTGCGTCCCACGACAGGTCGTTCTCACCGGCTGACAGAGTCGTCAGCGCGGTCTTGCCCGAGCTGTCGATGTCACTGTCGGTGGCGTCGTTGCCGCCCTGGTTCTGTTTCGTGGCGTAGTAGCCGTTCGGCGCTACCACCTGAATGCGGTAGTCGTTCGGGTTCAGGTTGCTGAACAGGTATGCACCGTTCGCATCGGTCGTCTTGGTGGCCACGACAGCCCCGGCGCTGTTGAGCAGGTTGACCGTGACGTTGCAAATACCTTTCTCGCCGGCATCCTGCACACCGTTGAAGTTGGTGTCTTCCCAGACGAAGTTGCCGATGCTTGCCTTGGCCACCGGAGCGCAGTAATCAGGGGCGCAGACGGCCACTTGCTGCAGCTTGAAGTAGTCCTCCGGCGTCATGTCGGTCGTGTCGGCGGCGATGATCATCACGTTGCCGCGGAAGCCACCTGCGTTCAGGTCAGCCCAGCGCGCGGTGGTCAGCGTGGTGGTGTTGACCTCGGTGAAACCGGCCGCGGCGAGCACGCCGTTGCTCATCGACGTGATCGGGCTGCTGGCGTTGCCCAGCCAGATCTGGAGGTCGCTGTCGCCGACCACATAGCCGAGATAGGCCTGGTCGACCTTCACGCTTTGCGAGAACTGCAGCACGATGTAGTTGTTGCGGCCGACGTTGTCGATCGTGTGCTGGTTGCCGCTGCCATTGCCTTCGCTGGAATCGGTCACGCCGAGGCCGCCGCCGTAGGAGCCGAGCCAGGCCGAAGCCCAGTTGTTGGTGCCCTTTTCCTGGCTGAAGGCTCGCGCCGTGACCGACACGCCAGTCAGCGCATCGGTGTAGGTGCGGACATTCCCTTCGTAGCCGTCGGTGGCGCTGTTGCCGGAGAAGTCGAAAGTGACCGGGCGGCACTGCGGTGTCAGGCCGGCATCGACCGTGAGGTTGGTCTGGCCCGGCGCCAGCGTGTAGTTGATCGTTCGGCCGGTGGTGGTGTCGGCGTCGGAGTCAACGCCGTCGGCGCCGGCATCCTTGGTCGTGAACTGGTACCCGGCGAGCGGCGTGAACTGAACTGCGTAGGTACCCGGCGTGAGGTTGCTGAACAGGTAGTTGCCGTTTGCATCCGTCTGCTGGGTGCCCACGACCGTGCCGTTGCTGTCGAGCAGCTTGACCGTGACGTTGGCGACGCCTGTTTCGCCGGCATCCTGGATGCCGTTGGCATTGCAGTCGAACCAGACGCGGTCGCCGATCGCGGCCTTCGGCACGGGGATCAGCACGAGACCCGCATCGACCGTCAGGTTCGAGCTGCCGGAGGCCAGCGTGTAGGTTCCGGTCTTGCCTGTCGTGGTGTCGGCGTCGCTGTCCGAAGCGTCTGCGCCGGTGTCCTTGCTCGTGAACTGGTAGCCGGCCACCGATCCGAACTGCACCGAGTACGAACCAGGGTTCAAGCCCGTGAACAGGTAGTTGCCGTTCGCGTCTGTGGTTTGTGTTGCGACCGTGGCGCCGTTCGTGTCCAGCAGGTTCACGGTCACGCCGGCCTTGCCGACTTCGCCCGCGTCCTGCTGACCATTGCCGTTCGAATCGATCCAGACCCGGTCACCCAGGCTGGCCTTGCGGAACAGGCCCGCATCGACCGAGTTGTTCACGTCGCCGGAGGCCAGCGTGTACGAACCCGTCATGCCGGTTGCGTCGATGTCGCTATCGGTCGTGTCCGAACCCACATCCTTCGTCGTGACGAAGAAGTTGGCCGGGGCCACCACCGCCACCGAGTACGTGCCCGGGAGCACATCGAAGCCGTAGATGCCGTTGGCACCGGTGGTCGTGGTTGCGACGATGTTGCCGTTCGCATCCTTCAGGTTCACGGTCAC
>JANXWV010000117.1 GCA_025350965.1 Rhizobacter sp. | reverse complement strand
TACGACTCGATCGCGTTCTTCGGCGGCGAGACCGCGTTCACGAACCCGCCCGTCGCCGGGTCGACCACCATCGGCAGCGTGGCGCAGGTCGACAACATCAACATCAGTTCCGTGGCCGTGGTGCCCGAGCCCACGACCTGGGCCTTGATAGGCGTGGGCATTGTGCTGATGGGCGCGGCACGCCGCCGGTTTCTCGGCTTCTCGGCTTCTCGGCTTCTCGGCTTCTCGGCTTCTCGGCTGACGCGGCGGGTGCGGCTGACGCGGAGGGTGCGGCGGGTGCGGCGGGCGCGCGCGCTCAGCAGGCCGCCGCCGCAGTCAGCCCGGCAGGCGCGCCAGGAAGCGCCGCAGATGCTGCTCGAACAGCACCGGCTGCTCGGTCACGCTGAGGTGCGCCGCATCCGGCAGCACGGCCAGTTCGGCGCCTTCGATGCGCTCGGCAATGGCCTGCGCCATCGCCACCGGTGTGCCAGTGTCGGCGCTGCCGGCGATCACCAGCGTCGGGCAGGCGATGCTCGCGAGCTGGTCCAGCCAGTCGACCCCCGCCACGGCATGCGCGCTGGCCAGGTAAGCCGCCGCGCCGGTGCGCAACACGGTGTCGCGGAAGCCTGCCACCACCACTGCGTTCGCGGCGCGGAACGCGGGCGTGAACCAACGCTCCACGGCGGCGTCAGCGGTGGCGGCCAGGCCGTCGCGCTCGACACTGGCCACGCGCTCGGCCCAGAGTGCGCGGCCTGCATCGGGGTAGCGCGCGGTGGTGTTGGCCAGCACCAGCGCCTTGACAAGCGCCGGGTAGCGAATGGCGAGGCCCTGGCCCACCATACCGCCGAGCGACAGGCCCAGCCACACGACCGGGCCACGGCCCCATTCGCGCACCAGGCGCGCGGCGTCGTCGACGAGATCGTTCATGGTGCTCGGGCCCACGGTCGCGGCCGAGCCGCCATGGCCCCGGCCGTCGTAGCGCAGCACCGGGTGCGCCAGCGCCATCTGCGCGGCCAGCGCATCCCACATGTGCATGTCCAGGCCCAGGCCGTGGCTCATGACGATGGGCACACCAGGACTTGCCATGCCCTGCACCGCCACCTTCAGCTGCGGAAGGCTGAAGGTGTGGTGCGTGGCCACGCGCACGTTCACCGAGAGCGGCGCAAGCGGCGGCAGCAGGCCTTCTTCGCGCAGCACCTTGGTGGCGAGCTTGAACGCCGTGTTGGCCGCCGGCACGCCGCAGTAGATCGCGCCCTGCATCAACGCTTCCTTGATGGTCTCCGGCGGCACGCCGCCGCGCACCGCCGCCTTGCAGTGCAGCTCGAACTCTTCCCAGCGCGCCTGGCCCATCGTCATGCCCAGCACCAGCAGGCGCCGCGTGGTGCTGTCGAGGCCCGGGCGGCCCCAGATGTCGTGCCACGCGTGGCGGGTGACGAGGTCCTGGAACTCGGCGTTGAATGCGGTTGCCTGGTCGAGCGACTGGTCCACCCACGCATCGCCCAGCATGGCGCGACGCATTGCCACGCCACGGTCGAAGTCATCGGGCCGGTCGTTGCTCATGGGTGAACCCTACGGCCTGCGGCCGGCCCCGCCAAGCGGGAATTCGCCCTCGGGAAACCCTCGGCGCTCATGGTCAGCCTCTGCTGTTGGCAGCGCTCAGGCTGCCGCCGTGTTGATGCGCCGGTCCTTGCGGTCGGCCAGCGCCTGCAGGTTCGACAGCGACGCGAAGTGCTGGTGAATCAGCCCGAGCATGCCGGTGCGGTGCAGCTCCAGCACGGCAGCGTCGGGCAGCGCCTGCAGCTTGTCCTGATCGACCACGAGGAAGCCGCTGAGCGACAGTGCCTCGCCATCGGCCATCTTGACGCTGGCCTGCATCTCGCGCAGCAGGTCGAGTTCCATCAGGCGTGTGCAGAAGGCCTGCGTGCGTGCGCCCTCGCGCTCGAATTCTTCGACGAAGGTCAGCGCCGTCTTGAGCGCCGCAGTGGGTTCACCCGCAGCATCGAACAGCGGCTCGCCGGTGGCCTCGGAGAAGCCGCTCCAGCCGATGTCGATCAGCACTGTGGGGCCGTCGGCACCATCGAGTCGCGCGGTCCAGAACGGGTAGCGGCGCAGGTACGCCGGCTTGTAGACGGCGCTCCACTGCGCGCCGTCGACGAACAGGTTCTCGCCCTCCTTCAAACCCATCATCGCAACCGGCGAGACCGGGCCGGGGTCGGTGCCGCTCGTCGTGTTGCGCACGAACACCACCACCATCTCGCGGGTGGCGTGCATGAACTCGGCAGCGGCCAGGTAGGTGGCGTGCATGCCCTTGGCGACCGAGAAGTCAGTGAGCGGGCTCATGCGAAGCGCGCGGTGGGCCACGCGGTCAAGAACCACGGGTTCACGGTAGAGGGCGTAAGTCGTCAAGGGGTGTCTCCAGTGGGGGGTTCTGAAAAGCGGCTGGCAAGCACCTTGTCGACGCGTTTGCCGTCCATGTCGACCACCTCGAAGCGCCAGCCGTCCCACACCACCGAGTCGGTGGTCAGCGGCAGGCGCCCGAGCAGCAGCATGATCATGCCAGCCAGGGTGTTGTAGCGGCCACGGTCTTCTTCGGGCAGTTCTTTGAACTCGAGCCGGTCTTTCAGTTCAGGCACGGGGATCAGGCCGTCGAAGAGCCAGCTGCCGTCGCCGCGCTGAATGGCCCACGAGCCTTCGTCGGCCGGCGTGGTGAACTCGCCGGTGATGGCCTCGAGCACGTCGCGCACAGTGATCATGCCCTGCACTTCGCCGTATTCGTCGACCACCAGCACGAGCTGCGCGCTCGATGCGCGGAAGTGCTCCAGCAGCTCCATGCCCGACAGCGTTTCAGGCACGAAGACCGCCGGTTGAAGGCCATCGGCGAGCGACATCGCCTGCCCTTGCATCACCTGCTGCAACAGGCTTTGCGCCGAGATCACGCCGAGCACGTCGTCAAGCCCGCCGCGACACACCGGGTAGCGCGAATGCTCGGCGCTGCCGATGGCCTTGAGCACGTGCTCGGGCGTGCCTTCGGCGTCGAGCCATGCGATCTCGGCACGCGGGATCATCATCGAGCCGACCTGCCGGTCGTCGAGGCGGAAGACGTTGCGCACCATCTGGTGTTCCTGCGCCTCGATCACGCCGGCGTCCAGGCCCTCTTCGAGGCTCGCGGCGATCTCTTCTTCCGTCACGCTGCGGTCGGGCGCGCCATGCACGCCGAACAGGCGCAGCGTGCCCTCGGTGCACCACGACAGCAGCTTGATGAACGGCCGCGTGATGAGCGACAACCACTCCATCGGCCGCGCCACGACCCGGGCCACCGCCTCGGGGTACATCAGCCCGAAACGCTTGGGCACCAGCTCGCCGAAGATGATGGTGATGAAGGTGACCGTGACCACCACCATCGCCGTGGCGGTGATCTCGGCGGCGCGCTGCGCAATCGCGAAGTGGTGCGCCAACCAGAACGCGAACGGGCCCGAAAACGCAGCATCACCGACGATGCCGTTGAGCACGCTGATCGAGGTGATGCCGACCTGCACGACCGAGAGGAACTTGGTCGGGTTGTCATGCAGCTTCATCGCCGCCTGGGCGCCGGCGTCTCCCGACTCGACCATCACCTGGAGCCGCGCCTTGCGGCTGGCGGTGAGCGCCATCTCCGACATCGCGAACAGCGCGTTGAGAACGATGAGGAAGAACAGAAGGGCAACGTCCATGCGGGGCGCGCGGCAATATGGTTGGAAGAGCGTAGCAGAATCACCCGATGATCCATCTTATCGGCGACGTTCAAGGCTGCTGCGGCGCGCTCGACCGGCTGCTCGAACAAATCGGCTTTTCACCATCACGCGACCGCATCTATGTGCTGGGTGATCTGGTCAACCGGGGGCCGCAGTCGCTCGAGACCTTGCGCCGCCTGCGCGGCTTCGGCGACTCGGCCGTGTGCCTGCTCGGCAACCACGACCTGAACCTGCTCGCGGTGGCGCAAGGCGTGCGCCAGCCGCACCGGGGCGACACGATCAGCGAGGTCCTCAACGCGCCCGACCGCAGCGATTGGCTCGCCTGGCTGCGCGAGCGCCGCATGGCGGTGTACGAACACGGCTGGCTGATGGTGCATGCAGGCGTGGTGCCTCAGTGGGACACGGCGCAAACCTTGGCGCTCGCTGGTGAGGTCGAACAACTGCTGCGCTCAGACGAGCTTGCCGAGTTCCTCCCCGCGATGTATGGCGATGAGCCCGCGCGCTGGAACGATGCACTGGCCGGCGCCGAGCGAGCCCGCTTCATCATCAACGTGCTCACGCGCACCCGCTTCGTCGCTGCCGATGGCACGCTCGACCTGCACACGAAAGACGGCGCCGACGGTGCCCCGCCCGGCTTCCACCCGTGGTTCGAGGTTCCGGGCCGGCGCACCGAAGGCACGCCCACCGCCTTCGGCCACTGGGCCACGCTCGGGCTGATCAACCGGCCCGACCTGCTGGCGCTGGACACAGGCTGCGTGTGGGGCCGGCAACTGAGCGCGATGCGCATCGACGGCGGGCGGCGCGAACTGGTGCAGGTGGAGTGCGGTTAAAAGCGGGGACGCATCCGAAAGACGCGTTCGCGCGTATTCGTCCGTAGTTCCTGGCAGCACACGCTGCGAACAAACGTCACACTGACCCGCCAAGATCAGCACCCATGTACTCCGCCCACGTCCGACGACCCCGACCCGCAGTGCGGTGGTTGGTGTGGTGCCTGCTGCTCGCCGTTGCGGTCGGCGGTTGGCAATCGGTGGCGGTGCGCATGCTCGGCACAAGCCATCATCACCGCGATCAACAAGAACACCGCGCCCACAACGGGCTTCTCGCAGGTGCGGCCGCCATGGCCGGCTGGCAGGACTTTCGCCGCGCGGGCCACCTGCAACACCGCGCGCCCGCCGCGCACGGGGCCCAGTTGCGCCACCACCATGACGCCGACGATGCGAGCGTCGTGGCACTCGACGCGGTGTCCGACCCTGCCGCGCAAGCCGACACCGCTCAGGCTGGCGGTGATGGCTCGGTGCTGATGTTCGCGCTGGGCGGTTGGTCCCCGCGCGCTGCACCGGGCGCGCTGCATTGGCCCGCCCTGAGTGGCGCTGCATTGCCCCGCCCGCACCCGGAGCGGCTGGAACGACCACCGCAGGCCTGAGCGTGCCCCCTGCACGCGCGCGGTGGCATTCGCCCGCCGCGCACCCGCCATGCGCACCCGGTTGCGTGTGGCAGCGCACTGCGGGCTCTGGCCCGCCCGTGCCCACCCATGAGATTTCACATGCAAACCCTTCATATCGTCGCTGGCGCAGCGCTCGCGCTGGCCGGCGCCTGCGCCTTGGCGCAAACCCCGATTCAGCCACCGCTGCAGCCGCAAACCCCTGAGCCGACCCAACTCGCCCCGGTCACCGTGCAAGGCAACTACAACAATGCCGTGGGCACATCCGATGCCGCCAGCCAGGGCAGCGTCACGTCCAAATTGATCGAGAGCCGGCCGACCCTTCGCCCAGCCGAGGTGCTGGAATTCGTGCCCGGTGTGATCGTTACGCAGCACAGCGGCGACGGCAAGGCGAACCAGTACTTCCTGCGCGGCTTCAACCTCGACCACGGCACCGACTTCGCCACTTTCGTGGCCGGCATGCCGGTGAACATGCCGACGCACGCGCACGGCCACGGCTACAGCGACCTGAACTGGCTCATCCCCGAACTGGTCGACCGCATCAGCTACAAGAAGGGCCCGTACTACGCCGACGAAGGCGACTTCGCCTCCGCCGGCGCGGCGCACATCGGCCTGCTCGACACGTTGCAGCACGGCACCGCTTCGCTCACGCTCGGCAGCAACCGCTATGCGCGTGCGCTCATCGCAAACAACACGGCTCTGGCCAGCGGCAACCTGCTCTACGCCATCGAGGCGGCGCACAACAACGGGCCGTGGGACAACCCGGAGAAGTTCCATCGCCTGAACGGCGTGCTGCGCTACAGCTTCGGCGATGCGGGCAACCGCTCGGCCATCACCGCGATGGCGTACTCGGCAGGCTGGAACGCGACCGACCAGATCCCGCAGCGCGCCGTCGACCAGGGCCTGATCGGCCGCTTCGGTGCCATCGACCCGACCGACGGCGGGCAGACGGCGCGCTACAGCCTGTCGTACGAGCTGACTCGGCAACTGGGCAACGGCAGCTTCAAACTCAACGCCTACGCGATCCAGTCGCGGCTCGATCTGTACTCGAACTTCACGTTCTTCCAGGAGCAGCCGATCGACCTGAACCCGGCGGCCATCGACGGTGATCAATTCCACCAGGCCGAGCACAGGCGCGTGGTCGGCCTGGCCACAAGCCGCAGCTGGAACACGCCGTTCGGTGGGCGCGACAGCACGACCACGCTTGGAGCGCAACTGCGCCACGACCGGCTCGACCCGGTGGGCCTTTACAGCACCGTTGCCCGGGCGCAGGCGGCCGTCATCCAGCAAAGCGAGGTGCGTCAAACCAGCATCGGTGTGTACGGCGAGAACGCGACCCAGTGGACCCCGTGGCTGAGGAGCATTGCCGGCGCGCGGGTGGACCGTTTCGCCTTCGACGTGAACAGCTCCATCGCCGCGAACAGCGGCAGCCGGGCGGCGAGCATCGCGTCACCCAAGCTTTCGCTGATCTTCGGCCCGACGCGCAAGACCGAATACTTCGTGAACTACGGCTGGGGCTTTCACAGCAACGACGCGCGCGGCACCACCGCCGCCGTCGCCGCGAAAGACCCATCGGTGGCGGTGCAGCCGGTCAACGCACTGGTGCGCTCGAAGGGCTTCGAGCTGGGCCTGCGCACCGAACTCGTCCCCGGCCTGCAAAGCTCGCTCGCCTTGTGGTCACTAAAGCTCGACTCGGAGCTGCTGTTCGTCGGCGATGCAGGCGAGACCGAGCCCAGCCGTGCGAGCAAGCGTTACGGCATCGAGTGGAACAACCACTACATCGCCAAGCCGTGGCTGCTGCTCGACGCCGACCTGTCGCTCTCGAACTCGCGCTTCACCGAACCCGACCCCACCGACCCCACGCTCGGCAACCACATTCCGGGCTCGATCCGGACCGTGGTGTCGCTCGGTGCCACGGTGGTGGACCACGGCCCCTGGTTCGGCCACTTTCAACTGCGCTACTTCGGCCCGCGCCCGCTCGAAGAGAACAACGAATTCCGCTCCAGGGGCACGACGCTCGCGTACCTTCGCGTGGGCTACAAGATCAACAAGAACGTCAAGGTGGCGCTCGATGTGTTCAACCTGTTCGACCGCGCGGGCAGCGACATCGACTACTACTACGCCTCGCGCCTGAAGGGCGAGCCGCCCGCGGGTGTCAACGACACCCACTTCCACCCGGTCGAGCCGCGCAGCGTGCGAGCAACGCTGAGCGCGACCTTCTGAGCGCAGGGCCAGCGGGTGAACCGGCTGGCCAGCCGATATAATCGTTGCTCGTTTTCGTCGGAAGCGTGGCCGAGCGGTTTAAGGCTGCAGTCTTGAAAACTGCCGAAGGGGCAACCCTTCCGTGAGTTCGAATCTCACCGCTTCCGCCACAGAAACGCACTTCGGTGCGCGCCGTGTCAGTCCGGCGGTCAGGCGCACAGCGCGCGCTCCAGCAGCGTGTCCACGGTCGCATCGTTGCGAAAGCCCACGGCTTGGGCAGCGGGGGGCAGCAGCGGCGGATAGCGCCCGATGACGGCGTCGAGCGCTGCGCCGGGTTCGTAGCGCACCAGCGTGCGCCGGTCATCACCGTAGCGCCGCGCGAGTGCATCCACCAGCTCTGCCATCGTGAAGCGCAGCACCGGCAGCACCCAGGTGCGTTGCGGGTTCAGCTGGGCGGTGGTCAGCACCGCAGCATGCAGCAGGTTGTCGACACAGCACGCCGCCGACATCCACCACGACACCGCCTGCGCCGACACCGGGGGGGTACGGTTCGCCCGGCGCTAGGGCGTGCTGGATGTCGCTCATGTACGCCGACAGCAGGCCGGACGGCCCGCGCGGGCGCGCCCCCACGCCAGGCAGGCGCAGGGCCCGGCCGTCGATCCAGCCACGGCGGCTGAACTCGCGCAGCAGCACTTCTCCGACCCGCTTGTGCGCACCGTGGCTCAGCTGCGGGTCGGCGGGTTTGGCTTCGTCCACGGGGTCGGGCAGGCGGGCGCCGTAGACCGCGATGGAGCTGGCGAACACCACCACCGCCGGCACGGCTTTCTCGCGCAATTGCACGAACAGCTCGTGCGTGGCCTGCAGGTTCACGCGGTAGCCGAGCGCATAGTCGCGCTCGGCCAGACCGCCCGGCACGCTGGCCAGGTGGAACACGAAGTGAACGCCGCCGGCCAGCGCCCGGCGCAGCACGGCGGGGTCGGCGATGTCGCCGGATTGCTGCTGCACGCGCGCGTCGGTGGGCGCGCCGCCGAACGACTTGTCCAACAGCACCAGGCTGCTCATCACGACACCCGGCAGCGCACCCGGTTGCAACAGGCGCGCCGCCAGCGCGCGGCCGATGAAGCCGGTCGCGCCCGAGCACGAAGGTGCGTTCGCCTTCGATGACGATGCCGTGGTCGACCGATCCGGTGCGGTGCATCAGCGGGGGCGGCGAACTCGCCTGCACGGTCGAAGCAGCAACATCGCCGATCTGCGAGAACGCGTCCTTCATCTTCGCCGCGCCCTGGGCCAGGAACTCGGCAGTGTCGGGCGGGATGTCGACGAAGGCATCGGCACGGGCCAGTTCATCGGCCAGCGCGATGGCGTCTTCGAGGCCAATGCAGGCGCCCGAGGCCATGTGCGGCGTGGTGGCGTGCACGGTGTCGCCGATAACAAAACGGCCGTCACCGCCCAGAAGAAGTTCGCCACCAACCCGCTTGACCCCGGCCTGAACCAGAGCCTGGCATTGTTCGCCGTCATCGACGGTGCGTGGCTCGAACCTTCCAATGTAGAGCGCCTCGGCAGAGCCGACGATTGGGTCCGCTTCGAGCTGAGCTACGCCGTCGAACATCGGCTGTGCATGGTGCTCGTCGGCAGCGGCGACAACCGCCACCGGTTCGACACGACGCCACTGGCGCGCTCGCTGACAGGCTTGCGCACGGCCACATGGTTCGAGTGGCGCGACAGCCTGCCGTTCGACGAACAGCTTCAGGCACTGACCCGGCTGTTGCAGTCGCGTCTGAAAGCCCATTCCCGGCGACCGTCGGTGCTGCGCGCCGGTGCACGACACAACGAGCCAATGGGCATCGACATCGACCAGGCCGAGGCTCGGTACGCCGGTACGCCGGTACGCGGCCCGCGTACCGCGGCGGCCGGTACCGCCCTGATAGCGTTTGGTGGCTGTTGCACCGGGCCCGGCGCCAGCACCTCGCGCGGCACCAGGCGCCACCCAGATGACCGCCTTCAACGGCCATGGCGCAACGCAAGCCACGATGACATCGGCCAGCCCTGTGGCCGACCCGGTCGAGGCCGCCGACCAACTGGAAGCCGTGATCGAGATGGCCGACGCGCCGCTGGCACACCAACAAAAAAGGGCCACGCATCGCTGCGTGGC
>JANXWV010000094.1 GCA_025350965.1 Rhizobacter sp. | reverse complement strand
GGAGATCACCCGTGAGCAATTTGGATTCGCCCACACATCAAATTCTCGAGGCCTACAAGGCCGCTGTCTGGGCACGCGATGTCGATGCGTTCATGCGTCTCTACGACCCGAAGGTTCGCGTGTTCGATACCTGGGGCATCTGGTCGTACGAAGGTGCCGCAGCTTGGCGGACGGCGATCGAGGGGTGGTTCGCTTCGCTCGGCACCGAGAAGGTGAAGGTGGCGTTCGATGATGTCGAAGTGCTGGGCGGCGGTGAGTTACGAAGCCTCAGCGCCATCGTGACTTACGCTGCTGTGTCGGCCCAGGGCGAGCCCCTGCGTGCGATGCAGAACCGGTTGACCTGGGCCTTGCGCATGAGTGGGCACGTGCTGCGCGTGTTTCATGAACACACCTCCGCTCCCATCGGCTTTGACGATCAGAAGGCAATTCTTCTCAAGGGCGAGGGCAAGTGACCACAGACCGTTTGGTGATGGACGAAGCGCCGTCCACGCACCCCCGCCCATGAGCGCCGTCTTCGACAAGCCCTCGGTCTGGCAGCGCGTGCGCCCGGTGTTCAGCGGCTTCGACGGGCCGCTGCTTTTGGCGCTGGTGCTGCTCGGCGTGGCCGGCATGCTGACGATGTATTCGGCCGGCTTCGACTCCGGCACGCGCTTCCAGGACCATGGCCGCAACATGCTGCTGGCCCTCGTCGTGATCTTCCTGACCGCGCAGGTCACGCCGCAAACGCTGATGAAGCTGGCGGTGCCGCTTTATACCGTGGGCATTGCGCTGCTCGTGGCGGTCGCGGTGATGGGCATCACCAAGAAGGGTGCGACGCGCTGGCTCAACGTGGGCGTGGTGATCCAGCCGAGCGAGATCCTGAAGATCGCGATGCCGCTGATGCTGGCGTGGTGGTTCCAGCGCCGTGAAGGCCACGCCCGCGTGCCTGACTTCCTGATCGCGCTGGTCCTGCTCGCGCTGCCGGTCGGCCTGATCGTGAAGCAGCCCGACCTGGGCACCGCCATCCTCGTGTTGTCGGCCGGCATGTATGTGATCTTCTTCGCCGGGCTGTCGTGGAAGTTGATCTTGCCGGTGATGCTGATTGCCGGGGCGGCGATCACGGCGGTGGTGGTGTCGGAAGAGCGCATCTGCCAGCCCGATGTGAAATGGCCGCTGCTGCGCGACTACCAGAAGAACCGGGTGTGCACGCTGCTCGACCCGACCACCGACCCGCTTGGCAAGGGCTTCCACATCATCCAGGGGATGATCGCCATCGGCTCTGGCGGGGTCGATGGAAAGGGCTTCATGAAGGGCACGCAGACGCACCTCGAGTTCATCCCCGAGCGCACCACCGACTTCATTTTCGCGGCGTTCTCGGAAGAGTTCGGCCTGATCGGCGGCGTGAGCCTGGTGCTCGGCTTCACTTTCTTGATCTTGCGCGGGCTGATGATCGCAGCCGACGCGCCGACGGTGTTCACGCGCCTGCTCGCGGGCGCCATCACGCTGAGCTGGTTCACCTATGCGTTCGTCAACATGGGCATGGTCAGCGGCATCTTGCCGGTGGTGGGTGTGCCGCTGCCGTTCATCAGCTACGGCGGTACCGCAATGGTCACGTTGGGGCTGGGGCTCGGGATGCTGATGTCGATTGCGAAGAGCCGGCGGCTGATTCAGAGTTGACATTCGGCTCGGGCTGGGCAGCCGATGCCAGCGGCGCCGCCCGCAGGCGCAACGTGAAGCGCGCGCCCGGGCCGTGCGGTGCTTCGGCTTGCTCGGTCAACCCGGGCCGGCGGCGCAGGTTGGCGTCTTCCAAGGTGACCTCGGCACCGTGCTGCAGAGCGATCTCGCGCACGATGGCCAGGCCCAGACCCGAGCCATCGACGTTGGTGCCGAGGGACCGGTAGAACGGCTGGAACACCTGCTCGCGCTCGCCCGGCGCAATGCCGGGGCCCGAGTCTTCAACCTGCAGCACCACCACTTGACCGAACGGGTCGTCGAGTACGCGCACCGTGACCGTGCCGCCCGGCGGCGTGTACTGCAGCGCGTTGTCGATGAGGTTGCGGATCAGCTCGCGCAGCAGCAGCGCATGCCCCACCACGACCGGCCCCTGCGGGTGGCGAGTGAGCGCCTGCACGTCCGGGCCTTCGTAGCCGAGGTCGATGCGCTTCTCGATGGCGCGCGGCACGAAGTCGTGCACGGTGTCGGTGGCCAGGTGCGCCAGGTTCACGCGCTGGTGCTGCATCGCCTGCGTCTGGTCTTCGGCACGCGCCATCGCGAGCAGCTGGTTGACCATGTGGGCCGCGCTCTGGCTGGAGCGCGCGATCTGCTGCAACGACTTCTTCAGCGCCTGTGGGTCGCTCTGGCCGGCGTCGATCTGGCGCTGCGCCAGCTCGGCCTGGGTGCGCAGGCCCGCCAGCGGCGTCTTGAGCTGGTGCGCCGCGTCGGCGAGGAAGTGCTTTTGCGAGCGCATCGACTGGTCCAGCCGCGTCAGCAGGTCGTTGATCGCGCGCACGAGGGGCGACACCTCTTCGGGCGCTTCGCGTTCGTCGATGGGGCTCAGGTCGCTGGCGTCGCGCCGGCGGATGCGCTGCTGCAACTCGTTCAGCGGCGCGATGCCGCGCGCCAGTGCCAGCCACACCAGCAGCACCGCCAGCGGCAGGATCACGAACTGCGGCAGGATCACGCCCTTGATGATCTCGGTGGCCAGCCGCGAGCGCTTGCCCAGGGTTTCGGCCACCTGCACCAGGGGCGCGCTGACGGTGTCGCGGTCTATCAGGCGCTCGGCCGCGCGGCCCGGCACGTTGACCCACATGTAGGCCACGCGAACCGTATCGTTGTTGAGCGTCTCGTCGCGAAACCGCAGCTCGCCGAGCGGGGCGCGGTCTTCGTCGCCGGGCACCGGCAGGGCGGCCTCGCCACTGAGCAGCTCGCCGCGCAGGCCGAGCACCTGGTAGTAGATGTCGTCGGCCTCGTCGGCGTGCAGGATCTCGGACGCGCCCGCCGGCAGCTTGAACTCGGCGCGTTGGCGGCCGTCGGCGGCACGCACCGCGACCTCTTTCGACAGCACGCGCACCATCTCGCCGAGTTCACGGTCGAAGGGCTTGTTGGCAATGCCCTGCGCCACGAGCCAGGTCAGCACCACGCTCATCGGCCAGAGCAGCAGCAGCGGTGCGAGCATCCAGTCGAGGATCTCGCCGAACAGCGAGCGCTGCTCGCGCGGCGGGGGGGTCGGCTTCTCGGTTGGCATCAGCGATGACGTGAGCACGTGCGCGCGCTGCACGTCACGCGGCGATCTTCTCCAGGCAATAGCCCAGGCCGCGCACCGTGGCAATGCGCACCGGGCCATGCTCGATCTTCTTGCGCAGGCGGTGGATGTAGACCTCGATCGCGTTGTTGCTGACTTCTTCGCCCCACTCGCACAGGCGCTCGACGAGCTGGTCCTTGCTGACGAGGCGGCCGGCGCGCTGCAGCAGCACCTCGAGCAGGCTCAGCTCGCGCGCGGACAGGTCGATCATCTGGTCGTTGATGTAGGCCACGCGGCCGGTCGCGTCGAAGCTGAGAGGCCCATGGTGGATCACGCTCGACGCCGTGCCGAGGCCACGCCGCGTCAGCGCTCGCACGCGCGCTTCCAATTCCTGCAGCGAGAACGGCTTGGCCATGTAGTCGTCGGCGCCGAGGTCCAGGCCTTTCACGCGTTGCTCCACGCTGTCGGCGGCAGTCAGTATCAACACGGGCACGCTGGAGCCCCGCGCCCGGAGCTTGCGGAGCACCTCCAGCCCATGCAGGCCGGGCAGGCCCAGGTCGAGAATCAGCAGGTCGAACTCGTGCATGGCCAGGGCCGCGTCGGCCTCGGTGCCGCTGCCCACGCGGTCGGCCGAGTAGCCGGCATTGCGCAGCGAACGCAGCAGGCCATCGGCCAGCACTTGGTCGTCTTCGGCGATCAGGATGCGCATGGGTGTCTCCGTCGTGGCGGCTGCGGCGGCCGTCGAATTCGATTTTAGGGATGGCGCGCAAAACAGCCGAAACGTACTGTACAAACATCCAGCTTTTGAGATAATGCCGGCAACCCACAGGAGACCCGAATGGACGCACCCGCCAAAGTAGCCCCCCCCGCCCCGGCGCTGAACACCGAGAAAGCCAAGGCCCTGCAAGCCGCGCTGGCCCAGATCGAAAAGCAGTTCGGCAAGGGCACGATCATGCGCCTCGGTGAGGGCGAGGTGATCGAAGACATCGAGGTCGTGTCCACCGGCTCGCTGGGGCTCGACATGGCGCTCGGCGTCGGCGGCCTGCCGCGCGGTCGCGTGGTCGAGATCTACGGCCCCGAGTCCAGCGGCAAGACCACGCTGACGCTGCAGGTCATCGCCGAAATGCAGCGCGTGGGCGGCACCTGCGCCTTTATCGACGCCGAGCATGCGCTCGACATCGGGTATGCCCAAAAGCTCGGCGTCAACCTGCAAGAACTGCTCATCAGCCAGCCCGACACCGGCGAGCAGGCGCTCGAGATCGTCGACGCGCTGGTGCGTTCCGCCTCGGTCGACCTGGTCGTGATCGACTCGGTCGCCGCCCTCACGCCGAAGGCCGAAATCGAAGGCGAGATGGGTGATTCCTTGCCGGGCTTGCAAGCGCGGTTGATGAGCCAGGCGCTGCGCAAGCTCACCGGCAGCATCAAGCGCACCAACACCATGGTGATCTTCATCAACCAGATCCGCATGAAGATCGGCGTGATGTTCGGCTCCCCCGAAACCACCACCGGTGGCAATGCGTTGAAGTTCTACGCGTCGGTGCGGCTCGACATCCGGCGCATCGGCAGCATCAAGAAGGGCGAAGAAGTCATCGGCAACGAGACCAAGGTGAAGGTGGTGAAGAACAAGGTCTCGCCACCGTTCAAGACGGCCGAGTTCGACATCCTCTACGGCCAGGGCATCAGCCGCGAAGGCGAGATCATCGACATGGGCGTCGAGGCCAAGGTGCTCGAAAAGAGCGGCTCCTGGTATGCCTACAAGGGCGAGAAGATCGGCCAAGGCAAGGACAACGCGCGCGAGTTCCTCAAAGAGAACCCGGCGCTGGCCTTCGAAATCGAGAACAAGGTGCGCGCCGAGGTCGGCATTCGCCTGCTGCCTGCGGTCGACGGCAGTGACGCCAAGCCGGCCAAGCTCAAGGTCGTCAAAGACTGAGGTTCGTGCCCGAGGCTTGCGCGTGACAAACCTTCGTTCGGGCTGAGCTTGTCGAAGCCGCCCGCCTCGAGCCACGCCGAAAGGCCCTTGCACCCGTGAAGCCCACGCGTTCACTCAAGGCCCGCGCGCTGCAATGGCTGGCGCAGCGCGAGCAAAGCCGCGTCGAGTTGCGGCGCAAGTTGCTCCCGCACGCGCTGATCGAAGCGGTCGACGCCAGCGCGGCGCGCGCCACGGTCGAGGGGCTCCTCGACTGGCTGGAGGCGCACAGCTTCCTTTCGCCCGAGCGCTTCATCGAGTCGCGCGTGCATGCGCGCGCGGCGCGCTTCGGCAACCTGCGCATCCGCAGCGAGCTGAAGCAGCACGCGCTGGCCTTGCCGCCCGAAGCGGCACAAGCGCTCGCCGACACCGAACTCGACCGTGCCACGCAACTCTGCGAGCGCAAGTTCGGCGCCGTGCCGGCCGCGCCCGCCGCACCCGCCGTGCGTGCCAGGCAGGCCCGGTTTCTGGCCGGCCGGGGCTTCTCGCCGGACACGATCCGCAGCGTCTTGCGGTGGGCCGGCAAAGGCGGCGCCAGCCACGGCGATTGACGGCTCACGCGCGCCGTGCAGGCGGGTGCTGCCGGAGTGCGGAACGCGAAATTGGTGCAGAGCAGCATGCTACATTCTCGGGCTGTTGGGTGATTCCCTCACCCGTGGGGCACCGGCCCGGTGGCCCGCAGTCAAGCCCACACACCATTGCCGCTGACCGCACGCTCTACTGATGGCCCTCCCGACCGCAAGCCCCGAGCGCCAGCTGAGCCACCAGCGCAGCATTGATGTGCGCGTCTACTCGCGTGGCACCGGCCTCTGGGAAGTGGACGCCACCGTTCGCGACGTCCGTGCGAAAGACACCACCACCGTCACGGGCGTGCTGCCGGCCGGCCAGCCCATTCACGACATGCTGCTCCGCCTTGTCGTCGACGAGCAGTTCAACGTGATCGAAGCCGGTGCGCGCACCGATGCGCAGCCTTACCCTGGCGCGTGCGAGAACCATGGCGACACCTATGGCCAGCTCGTCGGCCTGAACCTGATGCGCGGCTTCCGCCGTGCCGTGCGCGAGCGCGTCGGCGGCATCAAAGGCTGCACCCACATCACCGAGCTCAGTCAGGTCTTGCCGACCGCTGTGATGCAGGCCTTCGCCGGTCAGGTGGTCGACTTGCGCGGCAGCGATGCCGGCAGCGCACAGCCGATGCAGATCGACGGTTGCCATGCGCTGCGTGCCGATGGCGCTGTTGTCGCAACCTACTATCCCCGTTGGTACCGTGAACCCGGCCAGGCGGCCGCCGTCACACCAGCGCCCGTTCCCAAGCCCTTCCGTCAGCCTGAAAGCCCTCCATGAAGATTCACGAGTACCAAGGCAAAGAAATCCTGCGCCAGTTCGGCATCCCCGTGCCGCGCGGCTACCCCGCTTTCAGCGTGCTCGAGGCCTCGGAAGCCGCGCAGAAGCTGGGCGGCCCGGTGTGGGTCGTGAAGGCACAGATCCACGCCGGCGGCCGCGGCAAGGGCGGCGGTGTCAAGCTGGCACGTTCGCTCGACGACGTGAAGAAGCTGTCGAGCGAGATCCTTGGCATGCAACTCAAGACCCACCAGACCGGCCCCGACGGCCAGAAGGTACGCCGCCTGCTGATCGAGGAAGGCGCCGACATCAAGCACGAGTACTACGTGGCGGCCGTGACCGACCGCGCCACCCAGCGCGTCGCGATGATGGCCAGTTCCGAAGGCGGCATGGACATCGAGGAAGTGGCTCACGCCACGCCCGAGAAGATCCTGAAAGTGTTCGTCGACCCGGCCGTGGGCCTGACCGATGCCCAAGGCGTCGAACTCGCCGGCGGCATCGGCGTGCCAGCCGCGTCGCAGGCCCAGGCCATCGATGTGCTGAAGAAGCTCTACGCCTGCTACATGGCAACCGACTGCTCGCTGGCCGAAATCAACCCGCTGATCCTCGAAGGCAACGGCCACATCAAGGCGCTGGATGCGAAGTTCAACTTCGACAGCAACGCGCTCTTCCGCCACCCCGAAATCGTGGCTTACCGCGACCTGGACGAAGAAGACCCGGCCGAGATCGAGGCCAGCAAGTTCGACCTCGCCTACATCCAGCTCGACGGCAACATCGGCTGCCTCGTCAACGGCGCCGGCCTCGCGATGGCGACGATGGACACGATCAAGCTGTTCGGCGGCGAGCCGGCGAACTTCCTCGACGTGGGCGGCGGCGCCACCGCCGAGAAGGTCACCGAGGCCTTCAAGATCATGCTCGGCAACCCGAAAGTGGAAGCGATCTTGGTCAACATCTTCGGCGGCATCATGCGCTGCGACACCATCGCCGAAGGCGTGATCGCGGCGTGCAAGGCAGTCAACCTGAACGTGCCGCTGGTGGTTCGCATGAAGGGCACCAACGAAGACGTCGGCAAGAAGATGTTGAAGGACTCGGGCCTGCCCATCATCACCGCCGAATCGATGGCCGACGCTGCGCAAGCCGTGATGGCCGCGTTGAAGAAGTAAGGCGCCAAGGACAAACATCATGAGCATCCTGATCGACAAGAACACCCGCGTCATCACGCAAGGCATCACTGGCAAGACCGGCCAGTTCCACACCCGCATGTGCCGCGACTACGCGAACGGCAAAGCCTGCTTCGTCGCCGGCGTGAACCCGAAGAAGGCCGGCGAAGACTTCGAAGGCATCCCGATCTTCGCCAACGTGACCGACGCGGCGAAGGCCACCGGCGCCACGGTGAGCGTGATCTACGTGCCGCCGGCAGGCGCGGCGGCGGCCATCTGGGAAGCGGTCGAGGCCGACCTGGACCTGGCCATCTGCATCACCGAAGGCATTCCGGTTCGCGACATGCTCGAAGTGCGCAACCGCATGCGCGCGAAAGAGGCCAAGGGCGGCAAGAAGACGCTGCTGCTCGGGCCGAACTGCCCGGGCTTGATCACGCCGGACCAGATCAAGATCGGCATCATGCCGGGGCACATCCACAAGGCCGGGCGTGTGGGCGTGGTCTCGCGGTCGGGCACGCTCACGTACGAAGCGGTGGCTCAGCTCACTGAACTCGGCATCGGCCAGAGCAGCGCGGTGGGCATTGGCGGCGACCCGATCAACGGGCTCAAGCACATCGACATCATGCAGCTCTTCAACGACGACCCGGACACCGACGCCGTCATCATGATCGGCGAGATCGGTGGCCCCGACGAAGCGGAAGCAGCGCGTTGGTGCCAGGCGAACATGAAGAAGCCCATCGTCGGCTTCATCGCCGGTGTGACGGCGCCCGCCGGCAAGCGCATGGGCCACGCCGGCGCGCTGATTTCGGGCGGTGCCGACACGGCCGATGCCAAGCTCGAAGTGATGGAGGCCTGCGGCTTCACCGTCACGCGCAACCCGTCGGAGATGGGCAAGCTGCTGAAGGCCTTGCTGTAGAGCGTGTAGAGCGACCCGGCGCTTCCACGGCCGGCGCGGCCGCCGTGGAAAGCACTGCAGCGCGCCCCACGGCGGTGCCTAGAATCCCGACGCATGGACTTCACCACCACCGCTTTCTGGGCCGCGCTCGGCTCGATCATCCTCGCCAACATCGTGCTGTCGGGCGACAACGCGGTGGTCATTGCGATGGCGGCGCGCTCGCTGCCGCCGCACCAGCAGAAGAAGGCCATCTTCTGGGGCAGCGCGGCGGCCATCGTGATGCGGATCATCCTCACGATTGTCGCGGTCGAGATGCTGCGCTGGCCGTACCTCAAGATCGTCGGCGCGCTGCTGCTGCTGTACATCGGCATCACGCTGCTGAGCGACAACGACGGCGACGACGACGGCCACGCGCACCAGGGCAACCTGGTGTCGGCGATTCGCACCATCCTCGTCGCCGACCTGGTGATGAGCCTCGACAACGTGCTCGCCGTGGCGGCCGCTGCGAAGGGCAACACACCCTTGCTCGTGATCGGCCTGGCGGTGAGCATCCCGCTCATCATCTTTGGCAGCACCTTGCTGCTCAAGGTGATGGACCGCTTCCCCGTGATCATCACGCTCGGCGCGGCACTGCTCGGCTTCCTTGCCGGCGAGATGCTCTTGACCGACCCGGCGGTCACGGCACGCTTCGGCGAGATGTCGCACGACAGCATCAACATTGCCGGCGCCGGTGGCGCGGTGATCGTGGTGATGGTCGGCATGGCGCTGCAACGTCGCGCCCGCGCCAAGGTGGCCGCGGACGCGTGACGCCGCCGGCCTTCGTGTCTGGGTGGGGTTCGTGACCGGGCTGGTGCTTGGGCTGTTGCTCCTGGGGGCCTGTGCGGCCGGCTTGGCGTGGCTTGCGGTTCGCCGCCGCTCGCGCAAGCCGGGTCGGCCAGGCGAGCGTGCCGCACCGATGCCGCCGGCACCGGCGGCTGCGGCCGCCTCGCATGGAGGCGCTGCGCCCTCGCCCGCCACACTCGGCCGCTATCGGCTTGAACGGCCGCTTGGGCGGGGCGCCATGGGCACCGTGTACCTGGCCCGCGACGGCGCCACGGCCCGGCCCGTGGCCCTCAAGACACTGGCGCTCGCCAGCGAGTTCGAAGGGTCCGAGCTGACGCAGGCACGTGAGCGCTTCTTTCGCGAGGCCAACATGTCCGGGCGCTTGCAGCACCCGGACATCGTGGCCATTCACGAGGCCGGTGAAGCGCAGGGCCTCGCGTTCATCGCGATGGACTACGTGAACGGCCACGACCTGTTCCGCCACACGCAGGCCGCCCGCCTGCTGCCGGTTGCGGCCGTGCTTCAGGTGCTGGCGCGTGTGGCCCGAGCGTTGGCTCATGCGCACCGCCACGGCGTGGTCCACCGCGACGTCAAGCCTGCCAACGTGATGATCGATGCGGCGGCCGCAGTCGGTGCTGCGGCTGGCGTCGTCAAGGTCACCGACTTCGGCATCGCTCGCATCACCGATGCCCACCGCACGCGCACCGGCCTCGTGCTGGGCACGCCGTCGTTCATGGCGCCGGAGCAGTTGACCGGCGGCGTGATCGACGGCCGCACCGACCTCTACGCCCTCGGCGTGATGCTGTTCCAGCTGCTCACCGGCACCTTGCCGCACACGGCCGAGTCCATGGGGCGGCTGATGCACCAGATCGCCAATGACGTGGCCCCCGATGTGCGCAGCCTGCGCCCCGAACTGTCGGAGGCGCTTGCCGCCGTCGTTGCACGGGCGCTCGACAAACGGCCCGAGGCACGCTTCCAGGACGGCGACCGCTTTGCCGCAGACCTGCTGGCGCTGGCCCCGGAGGCCGCGACATTCGAGCTTCCAGACGGTGATTCGCGCACCGATCCAAGGCACAATCGCCCGGACTGATTCGAGCCTTCATGCCCGCCCAACCACCGTCCATGACTCTTGAGTTCTTCTGCGCCACCGACACCGGCCGGGCGCGCAACAACAACGAAGATTCGGTTGCCGTCGATGACGCAACTGCACTCGTGGTGCTCGCTGACGGCATGGGCGGCTACAACGCGGGTGAAGTGGCCAGTGGCATGGCCACCTCGTTCATCAAGTCGGAGCTCGGGCGCTGGCTGTCCGAGGCCTCGCAGAACGCCACCGACACCGATGTGCGCCGCGCCATGGACATCTGCGTCGACAACGCGAACCGCGCCATCTTCAACGCCGCCAACTCGAACCCGCAGTACGCCGGCATGGGCACCACGCTGGTGGTCGGCGTGTTCCGTGATTCGCGCCTGCTGATGGGCCACGTGGGCGACTCGCGTGCCTACCGCCTGCGCGCCTCGCGCCTGGCGCAGATCACCCACGACCATTCGCTGTTGCAAGAGCAGATCGACTCCGGCCTCATCACCGCCGAGCAAGCCGCGTTCTCGGCCAACAAGAACCTGGTCACGCGCGCCGTGGGTGTCGAAGACACGGTGCTGCTCGAAACCCACCTGCACGACGTGCTGCCCGGCGACACCTACCTGCTATGCTCGGACGGGTTGTCCGACATGCTCGACGACGAGAGCATAGGGCAGTTGCTCATGGGCTTCGAATCGTTGCCCGAAGCGGCTGCCGCGCTGATCGACGCCGCCAATGACGCCGGCGGCAAAGACAACATCTCCGTGGTGCTGGCGCGGGTGCGCGGCCCGTCGGGCACCGCGAAATCGTGGTGGCCGTTCCGGCGTTAGGGCCGGCGCACACACGCCACGGCGCGGCAAAGACTTAGACACAAGAGGTCAAGAAGCATGGGCAAACTGGTCGTATCCCTCGACGGCGTGGTGATCAAGGAAGTGCAGATCACCAAAGACAAGACCACGCTCGGCCGCCGGCCCTACAACGACATCGTGATCGACAACCTCGCTGTCAGCGGCGAGCACGCCGTGCTGCAGATGGTCGGCGCCGATGTGTTCATCGAAGACCTGAACAGCACCAACGGCACCTACATCAACGGCAAAGCCGTCAAGAAGCAGCTGCTCAGCCACAACGACACGGTCGAGATCGGCAAGTACAAAATCAAGTTCATGGTCGAAGACGGCACCGACTACGAGAAGACCATGATCATGAAGCCCGGCATGCGTGCGCCGGCACCCGCCACCTGGGCTGCTCCTGCGGCGGCCCCCGGCTTCGGCGGTTCGGGCTTCGGCTCGCTGGGCAATGCGGTGGTACCGGCCTCGATCCGCGTGCTCAACGGCGCAGCGGCCGGCCGCGAGGTGGCCCTCACCAAGGTCGTCACCACGGTGGGCAAGCCGGGCGTGCAGGTCGCGTCGATCACCAAGCGGCCCGGCGGCTATGTGCTGGCCCACGTCGAGGGCGGCGCGCAGCCCAGCGTCAACGGCAACTCGCTGGTCGGCGAAACCGTGCACCTGAAGAACGGCGACGTGATCGAACTCGCCGGGACGCAGATGCAATTCGTCCAGGCCTGACGCTCACGCCGGCGCGCGAGCCCGGCGCCCGGCCAACGCGCGCCCGGCCCGTCTGCGAATGACCTCGCGCTCCGGCCTGTGGCGCCTGCTGCGCGCCGCGCTTCTGATGGCGTTGGTTCTCGGCGCCTTGCTGCACGCCAGCGGCGTGCGGCCACTGCGCTTCATCACCGCGCTCGAACTCGCCATTGCCGACGCGCGCCAACGCCTGCTGATGCCGGGTACGCTCGATGCGCGGATCGTGATCGTCGATGTCGACGAGAAAAGCCTTGCCGAAGTCGGCCGGTGGCCCTGGGGCCGCGACCGCCTGGCTGCGCTCACGAACGAGCTGTTCGACCGCCAGAAGGCCGCCGTCGTCGGCTTCGACATGCTGTTTGCCGAGCCCGACACTGGCGCTGGCCTGGCCGTCATCGACCGGCTTCAGGCTGAGGCGCCCGACCTCGCGCCGCGCCTGCTGGCCTTGCGCGGCCGGCTCGACCACGACGCCGAATTCGCCCGCGCGCTCAGCGGCCGCAACGCCGTGCTCGGCTACTACCTGACGAGCGACCGCGACGGCCACACCTCCGGCGTGTTGCCCGCGCCGGTGTTCGATCCGGCCGCCCTGCTCGGCCGCCGCGTGGCGCTCACACACTGGGACGGCTACGCCGCGCCACTGCCCCTGCTCGCCCGTGCCGCGCCGAGCGCCGGCTTCTTCAATGCCGTGCCCGATGCCGATGGCCTGGTGCGCAGCGTACCGCTGGTGGCCGAGCACGGCGGGCGTTACTTCGCGCCGCTGGTGCTGGCCATGTTCCGCGTCTACACCGGCGCACCCGAGGTGCTGCCCGGCTTTGCCAGCGAGCGTTCCGCCTGGCATGACCACGACGCCCTGGCCAGCGTGGTGCTGCGCCAGGGCAGCCACGAGGTGTCGATACCGGTCGATGAACGCGGGCGCGTGCGCATTCCCTTTCGGGGCGCGGGCGGCCCGCATGGCGGCTCATTCCGCTATGTGTCGGCCGCCGACTTGCTGGGCGGCCGCGTGCCCGCAGGTGATCTGGCTGGCAAGCTCGTGATCGTGGGCACCACCGCACCGGGGCTGTACGACCAGCGCTCCACGCCGGTGGCGGCCGTGTACCCGGGCGTCGAGGTGCACGCCAACCTGCTGTCCGGCCTGCTCGACGGCCGCGTGCCCGCACAGCCCGAATGGGCCAGCGCGTTCGAGGTGCCGCAGCTGCTCTTCATTGCCGGTCTGCTGGGCCTGGCGGTACCGCGCCTGCGGGCGCTGCGCGCGGTACAGCTCGCCATCGCGCTGGTGGGCACGCTGCTCGCAGTGAACCTGTGGAGCTACCGCACCCACGGCCTGCTGCTGCCACTGGCGGCCTCGCTGCTGCTGGCAGCGGCGATGTACGTGAGCATCACCGTCTGGGCTTACATCGTCGAAGGGCGCAGCCGGCGCTCGCTGGCTCGCCTGTTCGGCACCTACGTGCCGCCCGAGCTGGTCGAGGAAATGGCGCGTGACCCGGCCCGCTACGACATGCGCGCCGAGAACCGCGAGCTCACCGTGATGTTCTGCGACATGCGCAACTTCACCCGCGTGTCCGAGCTGCTGGCGCCGGAGGACGTGCGCTCGCTCGTGAACCGCTTCTTCAGCAGCATGACCGGCGCCATCCGCGAGTGCCGGGGCACGCTCGACAAGTACATCGGCGACGCGATCATGGCCTTCTGGGGCGCGCCGGTGGCCGACCCCGCGCACGCCGCGCATGCCGTGCATGCGGCCATGTCGATGATCCAGCGCCTGCACGCGCTGAACGCCGACCTGCGCGCGCGCGGCCTGCCCGAGATCGGCCTGGGCATCGGCCTGAATACCGGCGTGGTGTGCGTGGGCGACATGGGCTCAAGCATGCGCCGCAGCTACACCGTGATGGGCGACGCGGTGAACCTGGCCTCGCGCATCGAGGCGCTGACCCGCTACTACGGGCTCGACCTGCTGGTCGGTGAAGCCACGCGCACGGCGGCCGATGCTGCGCCGGCACCGGGGCTGGCGCCCATCGCCTGGGTCGAGGTCGACCGCGTGCGCGTCAAGGGCAAACAGCAGGGCGTGACGCTTTTCACGCCGGTTGTAGCGGCCACCGCGCTCGCCCCCCTGTTTGACGACGAAATGCGACTTTGGCGCCTTGCGCTGGCCACCTACCGGTTGCAACATTGGCCACAGGCGCTGGTGCATCTGAAGGCACTGCGCACCAACTACCCCGAGTCGGTGTTCGCCGGTCTCTACGAGCAGTTCGACGAACGCATCCAGCACTTGTGCGCCACGCCGCCGCCCACCGGTTGGGACGGCGCACACACCTTCGACAGCAAATGATCCTCAACGTGCTCGGCTGTTCCGGCTCCATCGCGGCGGGCAGCCACACCACCTCCTTCCTGCTCGACGGTGACGTGCTCATTGACGCCGGCACCGGCGTGGGCACGCTCGCGCTCGACGCGCTGGCGCGCATCGACCACATCCTCGTCAGCCACTCGCACCTCGACCATGTGCTGTCCATCGGCCTGCTCGCCGACGGCGTGATGCGCGTGCGCGCAGCACTCGGGCGCGGGCCGATCACCGTGTACGCGCTGCCCGAAACCCTGGCGGCGCTGCGCACCCACATCTTCAACGGCGTGATCTGGCCCGACTTCACGCGCCTGCCCAGCGCCGAGCAACCGGTGCTCGTGCTGCAGCCGTTCGCTGTGGGCCAAGTGCTCACGCTGGCGGGCAAGCGCATCGAGGTGCTGAGCGCCGAACACACCGTGCCGGCAGTCGGCTTTGCCGTGGAATGCCCGCCGCGCGCCGATGGTCAAGGGCCGGGCTGGTGGGTCTTCACCGGCGACACCGGCCCGAACCCGGCGCTGTGGGCGCGCCTGCGCACCATGAAGGTCGCGCACCTCGTGATCGAGACGGCGTTCAGCGACGAAGAGCGCCAGCTGGCCCGCATCAGCCGCCACCTGTGCCCGGCCGCGCTGGGGCACGAACTCGCGCAGCTCGAAGGCAGCGTCGATGTGCACATCACCCACATCAAGCCCGGCGAAATGCCCGCCGTGATGGCCGAGATCGGCCGCCTGGGCACGCCGCACCGCATTCACGCGCTGGAAACCGGCCAGGTGATGCGGCTGGCGTGACCGGCGGCGCATGAGCGCTGGCCGATCCGCTTGTGACGCTTTGCGTCAGCAGCGACCGGCGCTGTAACCAGCAAGCCGGCGACCGTGACCGTTTGTGTCAGCTTTTCGGCGGGAATTCACGAAAGCGCACGGCCTTGGTTGTGGCACGGCCGATGCATCCATGGAACCGTGTCCGCACCCAACCCCCAGGAGATTTTGATGAAGCGTTCAGTTCAAAAAGGTTTTACCCTCATCGAGTTGATGATCGTCGTGGCGATCATCGGCATTCTGGCAGCGGTTGCGCTGCCGGCCTACCAGGACTACACGGTCCGCGCCAAGGTGTCTGAAATCGTGTTGGCCGCGTCGGCATGCCGCACCGGCCTCACGGAGACGATTCAGCAATCGAGCGCCGTCAACGTCAGCGCTTCACTGCCCGCAGCCTGCACGTCGAGTGTCACGAAGTACATCACCGGCGTCACTGCCGACACGAACGGCATCATCCTCGCGGTTGGCAATGCGACCGCGCTGCCGATCCTCGCAGGCTTCAACGTGTTGAGCGTGCGGCCGATGTTGAACGCGACGACACCTATCACGGGCACCACCGACGGTGGTCAGACGGTGCACGGCTGGCGCTGCGGCTTTCCAACCGACGGAACCACGATCGTGCCGAGGTTCCTGCCTTCTTCGTGCCGCGGCGTGTACCCGTAAGCGAGGGATTGCACGAAGTGCACTCGGCGCGGCACCCTAGAGTTGCCGCGCCGAGCCCCGCTCGGTTTTACAAAACCGGGAGACCACTTCGTGAAGAACAAGATCCAGTCTGGCTTTACCCTCATCGAGTTGATGATCGTCGTGGCGATCATCGGCATCCTGGCAGCGGTGGCACTTCCCGCTTACCAGGATTACACCGTACGAGCCAAAGTGTCTGAAATCGTTCTCGCAGCGTCTGCTTGTCGTACCGGCCTGACGGAAACGATCCAGCAATCAAGTGCCATCGACGTCAGTGCTTCCCTGCCGGCAGCCTGCACGACCAGTGTCACCAAGTACATCACCGGCGTTGTCGCTGACCTGAACGGCAAGATCACCGCGACTGGCGATGCCGGGGCGCTCCCGATCCTTGCAGGCTTCAACGTGTTGACCGTGGTGCCGATGAGGGACGCTACGAACCCGATCGACGGAACCGTCGATGGTGGCAAAACGGTGCACGGCTGGCGCTGTGGCTCGCCGGCCGACCTGACCACGATCGTGGCGAGGTTTCTGCCTTCTTCATGCCGCGGCGTGTACCCCTGATTCCTGCGGCGCCGGCCGGTTGAGGGGCAGCATTGCCCCTCGAACTGACGGCGCGCGATGTCACACGCGCCCTCCCAAACGAAGCGCAGCCCCCGCGACGGGTGCTGCGCTTCTTTCATTTTTGCGGTGACTGACCCATGACGATTCAAGCACTTCGCCCCCGCCTGCGCGCTGCCGGATTGCACCTCGCGTTGAGTGCCACTGTGGCGTTGGGCGCCTCCCTCGTTGTCTTCCTTGTCTGGTACCCGTCGCCGTTTGCCGGCATCGCCGGCGCAACCCACCTGTTCCTGTTGTTGGTGGCGGTCGACGTGGCGATGGGCCCCGCGCTCACGGCCGTGGCGGTGAGCCCGGGCAAGCCACGCGCCGAGCTGAAGCGTGACCTCGCGGTCATCGTCACGCTGCAGCTCGCGGCCTTCAGCTACGGCATCTACACGGTTGCGTTGGCGCGGCCGGTGGCGCTGGTCTTCGAGCTGGATCGAATGCAACTCGTGAGTGCCGCTGACATCGACCCCGAAAGCCTCGCGCAAGCCCCCGAGGCGCTGCGGGCGCTGCCGTGGTCCGGGCCGAGGCTGCTGGCCGTGGTCAAGCCAACCGACCCGACCGAGCAGTTCAACGTCATTCAACTCGGGCTCAGCGGCGTGCCCCTTGCCGCACTCCCGCGCTACTGGCGCGACTACCCTTCCCAGGCCGTGTCGGCGTGGAACGCGGCGCGCCCTGCGTCCGAATTGGTCAAGCACTACCCAAGCTCAGCAGACGAGGTCGGCCGCATGGCCAAGGCTGCCGGGGTCGGCGTTCCTGACCTCCGCTTCCTCCCGTTGCAGGCGCGCCGATCAGAGAGCGTGATGCTGCTTGCCGCCGAGGGGAACAAGGTGGTCGGGTTTTTGCCGGTCGAAGGGTGGTTCTGACGCCTTGATCGGTGCGCCGCGAGAGGGCGCGGCCCCGGTGGGTGCTTCTGGCGCTCATGGACAATCCGGCGCATGCGCCTTGATGCCTCGACCGTGCCGCCTTCGCCCTTTCACACCCCGGTTGATCGGGTGCCGGGCTTCGTGTCGGTGTTGCTCGCGACCATCGCCCTCGCCTTGCCGATGCTCGTGGCCTACAACTTGCCGCCATCGGCCACCTTCCTGAACCAGGCGGCCGCGCTGATCGGCTGGGGCGGGTGGCTCACCGTGCTGGCGGGCTCGATGCACGGCCCGGCGTGGCCGCCGCGCGCAGCGAATGGCGGGCCGGGTGCCGGCCCGCTGGCAGGGCTGCAGGTGGCGATGGGCTTGCTGCTGCTCGCCTCGCTCGCCTCGCCGCTCTGGACGCAACTGCCATGGTCGCTGGCGCTCTCTGGGGCCGGGCTCATTGCGGCGGCCATGCTCGCGGCGCAAGTGGCGGCGGCGCTGCGCGTGGCGGGGCATTCGCGTGCCGCGTTTCGTGCGTTCTGCATCGGCATGGTGGTGGCGGGCGTGGCGAGCTGCGTGGTCGGCATCGTCCAGGTCTACCTGCCCGCATGGGCCGACGGCGACTGGATTGCGCGCAGCGGAATCCCCGGCCGAGCCGTCGGCAACATGCGCCAGCCCAACCACCTGAGCAGCCTGCTGCTGTGGTCGTTGATCGCGGTGGTGTGGCTCGGGGACGCGCGCCTGCTGCGGCGCGGCGCGGTGGCGCTGATCGGCTTGTTGCTGGTGTTCGGCGTGGTGCTGAGCGGCTCGCGCACCGGCGCGCTGGGCGTGGGCATGCTGGCACTGTGGGGCATGCTGGACAAGCGCCTGTCGCGGCCCGCGCGCTGGATGCTCGTGCTCGCGCCGGTCGCGTACGGTTTGTTCTGGCTCGGGGCGTCGGCCTGGGCCGACCACAGCCACCAGGTGTTCGGTGGCGAGACGCGCTTCACGACCAAGGGCGATATCTCCAGCTCGCGTTACGGCATCTGGTCCAACACGCTGGCCCTGATCCGGATGCACCCGTGGGTCGGCGTGGGCTTCGGCGAGTTCAACTTCGCGTGGACGCTGACGCCGTTCCCGGGCCGGCCGGTCGCCTTCTTCGACCACACGCACAACCTGCCGTTGCAGTTCGCGGTCGAGCTGGGCCTGCCGCTCGCAGGCGCCGTGCTCGCCTTGCTGGTTTGGGCGCTGTGGGGTGCGTTCGTGCGCGCCAGAGGGTCGGGCCCAGGAGCCGAGGCTGCCGGCAGCGCGCCTGATGGCACCGACCGCAACGCCGGCACCGACGACGTGCCGATGCTGCGCGCGGCGTTCATGATGGTGTTGATGGTGCTGGTGCACAGCCTGCTCGAGTACCCGCTGTGGTACGCCTATTTCCTGCTGCCGGCGGCGTTCGCGTTCGGCCTGTGCCTGGCCGGCCCGGCACGGGCGGATGGTCTTGCGGCCAGCTTGGCCGCCGAGCCGGCGACCGGTGACGCGCCCACCCGCCTGCCTTCTGAGGAGGCGACCCGCCCGCTGCTGATCGCCGCCTTGCTGCTGATGCTGGGCAGCATCGGCTCGGTGGCCGATTACGTGCGCGTGGTCGTGATCTTCGCGCCGCCCGACAACGCGCCACCGCTCGCGCAGCGCATCGACGAGGGCCGGCGCAGCGTGTTCTTCGCCCACCATGCCGACTACGCGGCGGCCACCACCACCGAGCACCCGTCGCAGGCCATGGCGTCGTTCCTGCGGGCGCCGCACTACCTGCTCGATTCGCGCCTGATGACGGCCTGGGCCACTGCCCTCAACGAGGCCGGTGACACCGAGCACGCCCGCTACATCGCGCAGCGCCTCAAAGAGTTCCGCAACGAGCAGGCCGCGCCGTTCTTCGCGCCCTGCGACGCGCCGGCGTCGAGCCCGCCGTTCCAGTGCGTGCCACCGGCGCGCGGGTTTGTGTACGAAGACTTCAGGTGATGCGGCGCGATGGATCGACTACGTTCTTGCCATCTGAATCGACACAAGATCGGTAAGACCATGAGCGACACAGCCACCTAGTCCAAGAAGTTCCAGATCTCCGTTCCCAAGGCGTTGCGCAATGCCCAGCACTGGGAAGCCGGCCAGGAGTTCGTGTTCATTCCAAAGGGGGCGGGCGTGTTGTTGGTGACTGTGCCAGCGTTCGAACAACTCGCCGGCATCGCCAAGGGCGCGAAGGCCACGGGCGACCGTGATCGCGAAGACAGGTACTGATCGCGTCGTCGACACGTCGGTTGCGCTGCTGGCCGCAGAGCTGCACTACACGCGCAAGCTGGCCACGGCCGATGCCAGCGTCTATGCCACTGCCCAGGCCAGCGGGGCCGACTTGCTCACTTGCGATTCGCACTTCGAAAAGCTGCCCGGTTGCCTGTACTACCGCAAGCGCGGTTGAACACCGCCGCAACGCAAATCAACGTTCCGCGACCCAATCGCCTGACTTCCCCCCGTGCTTCTCGAGCACGCCGATCTCGCCCATCACCATGCCCCGGTCGGCAGCCTTGCACATGTCGTAGACCGTCAGCAGGCCGATCTGCACGGCAGTCAGCGCTTCCATCTCGACGCCGGTGCGGCCCAGCGTCTCGACCTGCGCCGTGCAGCGCACAAGGCTCGCCGCCGTGTCGCATTCGAACTCGACCGCCACGCGCGTGATCGGCAGCGGGTGGCACAGCGGGATCAACTCGGCGGTGCGCTTGGCGGCCTGGATGGCGGCAATGCGCGCCACACCCAGCACGTCACCCTTCTTCGCCGTGCCGCCGGTGATGAGCGCCAGCGTGGCTGGCCGCATGCGGATCACACCACTCGCGCGGGCGATGCGGTGCGTCTCGGCCTTGGCCGACACATCGACCATGTGCGCCTGGCCCTGCGCGTCGAAATGGGTCAGAGGTGACGCTGCCGGTGAGGGCGAAGATACCGGTGTCGAAGCCATGGCGGAAACATTCTCGAAACGTGGCCGTGCCACTTTGTGGCGCATGATATCCACGCCCCTCGGCTGCATGCCGCTCCCACCCTTGCCCTTGCCCTTGCCCACCACCGTGTCCCGCCGCGCCGCCTGGCGCACCCGCCTCGCAGCCACCGCCAGCGCCCTGGCCCTGCTGTGCCCGGCTGCCGCGCCGCCCGCGTGGGCGCAGAACCAGTTGCCGGCCCTCGGTGACCCGGCGTCCGAAGACTTCAGCATCGCCGCCGAACGCAAACTCGGCGAAGCGATCATGCGCGAGATCCGCGCCGACCCCGACTACGTCGACGACCCGGTGCTGCTCGAATACCTGCAGTCGCTGTGGCAGCCGTTGCTGGCGCAGGCGCGCGTGCGCGGCAACATCGCGCCCGACATCGACCAGCGCCTGGCCTGGGAGCCCTTTCTCGTGCGTGACCGCAGCGTCAACGCGTTCGCGCTGCCGGGTGGCTACATCGGCGTGCACCTCGGGATGATGGCCATGACGAGCACGCGCGACGAACTGGCCTCGGTGCTTGCGCACGAGATGTCGCACATCACGCAGCGCCACATCGCGCGCAGCATCGCCAACAGCAAGCACCAGTCGCTGCTCAGCCTGGCCACGTTGCTGGCCGGCATCCTCGTGGCCAGCCGCGCCGGCAACAGCAGCGCCGACGCCGTCAACGCCGCCGTGGTGGGCAGCCAGGCCATCGGTGTGCAAGGCCAGCTCAACTTCTCGCGCGACATGGAACGCGAGGCCGACCGCGTGGGCTTCGCTGTCATGTCCGGCGCAGGCTTCGCGCCTGGCGGCATGGCGGCGATGTTCGAGAAGCTCGACCAGTCATCGCGCCTGAACGACAGCGGCGGCTTCCCGTACCTGCGCAGCCACCCGCTCACCAGCGAACGCATCGGCAAGGCGCGCGCGCGCCTCGGAACGGCTTCGCCTGCGGCGCCCGTGAGCGTGCTCGAACACACGGCCGCGCAGGCGCGGGCGCGCGTGCTGATGGACCCGCGCTTCGATGCACAAAAGCGCTGGCAGGCGCTCGACACCGACACCACCGCCACGACGGTCGCCGACAAACTGGCGAGCCGCTATTCCAGCGCACTGGCGTCCAGCCTGCTGCGTGACTGGGCCCGGGCCGATGCGTCCATTGCAGTGGCACAAGGGCTCGTCGCCGGCAGCCCGCGCAGCGACGCACGCGCGATTCGCGCCGTGGCGCTGCTCAAGGTGCAGTCGCTGCTGATGCGCGGCGATGCTGCGAACGCGCTTGCCGCACTGCAGCCCTATGCCGGCGAGACCTCGCGCCCGGTGCTGCTGCTGGCCACGCAGGCGGCTCTGGCCGGCAGCGACAGCGCCTTGCTGAAAGAGCGCTCGGCCACGCTCGCCACCTGGGTGGCCGTGAACCCGCACGACGCGCTCGCATGGACGGCGCTCGGCCAGGTCAGCGAGCGGCTCGGTCAGCCGCTGCGCGCGATCCGCGCCGATGCCGAGTCCCGCGTGGCGCTCGGCGACTTTCTGGGCGCTGCCGACCGCCTGCGCGCCGGCCAGCGCCGCGCCCGCAGCGGCGGCGCAGTCGACTTCATCGACGCCTCGGTCATCGACGCCCGGCTGCGTGACGTGGAAGTGCAGCGCCGGCAGATCGCCGCGGAAGAGAAGGGCGGGAAGTAGCGCTGCGCCTTGAGGGCTACCCGCCCCGACGCGCGCTACCCGCGCTTGAACACCCGCTCCATTGCCACGTCGATCACCATGCCGCACAGGCTGTAGATCAACGAGCCGATCAGTGCGGCGGTGAAGCCGGCCACTTGCAGGCCGTCGATCAACTGCGCGGCGAAGTAGAACATCAGCGCGTTGATGATGAACAGGAACAGGCCGAGTGTCACGAGCGTGACCGGCAGCGTCAGCAGCACCAGGATCGGCCGCAGCAAGGTGTTGAGCAAGCCCAGCACCAGTGCAGCGATCATGGCCGAGCCGAAGCTCTTGACCACCACGCCGGGGTAGAGGTGCGCCACCAGCAGCAAAGCGGCGGCAAGAAGAAGCCAGCGAACGATGATTTTCATGGCGGAAGAATAGCGCGCGATCGCTGCGCTCAGACAGCGCACTTGTGCTGGCATGCGGGCACGTTGCCGCCCGGCAGCGACCCCAGGCAACAGCGCGACCGCCTCATTTAGTAATGCGAATCGTTCGCAATCGTGTTAAAGTTTGCGAATGGGTTGTTTCGCATTTCTGATTGCACGGGCGGGTTGATGCAGGCCAACACCGCGCCTCAGGACGGCCTCACGCCGCTGCAACGCCACTGGCTGTTGGCAGGGGTACTCGCAGCACACGCTGCGGGGCTGTGGGGTTTGCTGCAAGTGGGCGCCGTGCGCGACGCGGTCCGTGAGGCCGCGCCGATGTTCGTCGACCTGATCGCAGCGGCGGCCGCGCCGAAGCCACTCGTTCCGATGCCGCCTCCCGCGCCGCGCCCGCCGCCGCTGCGTGCCACGGCGCCGCAACCCGCACCCGTGTTCGCCACCGCAGCGCGCCCGGAGCCTGCGCCGTTCGTCGTGCCGGCCCGGGCCGAACCACCGGCCGACCTGCCGGCCGACCCCTCGCCGGCCGGGCTTCCCGCGCCCTCGACACCCGCGCTGGTGTCGGCCTCGGCAACGCCGGCCGCCGCCCCGCCGCCGAAGATGATCCCGGCCTCGGCGGTCGACTACCTCGTGCCGCCCGTGCCCGAGTACCCGCGCGTGTCGAAGAAGCTGGGCGAGGCCGGCCTCGTGGTCGTGCGCGCTTACGCCGACGAGCAAGGCGTGCCCCACGACGTGCACATCGAGCGCTCGTCCGGCTTCGCGCGGCTCGACGACGCGGCACTCGCCGCCGTGCGCAAGGTGCGCTTCAAGCCCTACACCGAAAACGGCCGCGCCACCGGCGGCTGGGTTCGCATGCCCTTTCCTTTCGAGTTGGAGAAATGATTGCCATGAACGTTGAAACACCCCTCGGCTTCGGCCATTTCATCGGCCAGAGCGACGCGGTCGGCAAGGCGCTGCTCGCTGTCCTCGTCGTCATGTCGGTGGCCTCGTGGACCATCATCGCAATCAAGGGCGTGTCGCTGCTCGCACGGCGCGCGCGCAGCAAGACCTTTCTCGCCTTCTTCTGGCATGCGACCTCGCTCGATGTGGTGGCCGCCGAGATCGCCACCCATGGCGCGCGCGACCCGTTCTCGCACCTCACCGCGCACGCCATGCAGGCGCAAGCGCACCACGCGAAGTACGGCGCGGCCAAGCTCGAAGAAGCAGGCTCGGCCGACGACTTCGTCACCCGCACCATCAAGAAGGTGCTCGACGAAGAAACCACGCGGCTCGAGAACGGCTTGTCGGTGCTGGCCACGGTGGGCGCCACCGCGCCATTCGTCGGCCTGTTCGGCACGGTCTGGGGCGTCTACCACGCACTCGTGGCCATCGGCATGAGCGGCTCCGGTACGCTCGACAAGGTGGCCGGCCCGGTGGGCGAGGCGCTCATCATGACCGGCCTGGGCCTGGCAGTCGCGATCCCTGCGGTGATGGGCTACAACTGGCTCACGCGTGCCAACCGCGTGATGGCCGCCCGGCTCGACGCCTTTGCGTACGAGCTGCACACCTTCGTGTCGATGGGTCAGGCGCTGGGGCACGCCCTTGTGCATTCCCTCGCTCCCGGCCTCAATCCACCGCCCGCTGCCGCCAACGTGCGCGCGATGGCGTCGCGGCCGGCTGCAGCATAAGGCGCGAAGACCATGGCCTTCGCCAGTTTCGACAACCGAAACGCCAGCGCACCGATGTCGGAAATCAACATGGTGCCGTTGATCGACGTGATGCTCGTGCTGCTCGTCATCTTCATCGTCACCGCGCCGCTGCTCACGCAGGCAGTCAAGCTGGAGTTGCCCAAGGCCAGCTCGCAGGTCAATGACCTGCGGCCCGAGAAGATCGAGTTCGCCATCGACGCGCGCGGCGCGCTGTACTGGAACGGCGAGGCCGTGTCGCGCACCGACGCGCGCGCGCGCTTCGAGGCGCAAGGCCAGCGCCAGCCGCAGCCCGAAGTGCACCTGCGGGCCGACCAGAACGTGGCGTACCGAGTCGTGGCGCAGACGCTCGCCGATGCGTCGAAGGCCGGCTTGACGAAGGTCGGCTTCATCAGTGAACCGGAGGCGTCGCCTTGAACGCCCGGTCACCGTCGCGAGCCGGCATGCCTGCGCTCGCTGCACCCGCTGTGCCCGAGGCCCCCGCTGCGCAACCAGAACCCGCACCGGCATCGCCCGCGTCCGCGTCCGCGTCGACGCTGTGCGTCTCCAGCGCGCGGCTCTTTGGCCACGCCACCGAGATCCACATCGACCACCACGGCGCCATCTACCGCCTCAAGCACACCTCGTCGGGCAAGCTCATCCTGACGAAGTGACGCCTGCTCTTTCATCAATGACCCCGCACCAGCCCGCCATCGCCAGCCCGTGCCTTGCACAAAGGAACGCACCGCCATGGCTTCGCACTCACCCCAACAACGCCTGTTGCCGCTCGGCGCACTGGCCGCCGGCTTCGGCCTGTTCAATGCCGCCGCTCTGGCGCAAGTCGCAGCACCTCCGGCTGCCGCTGCATCGGCCGCCGAGACCACGATGAAGCCGATCCCCGTGAAGGCCCGTGCCGAGACCGACGCGACCTCTCTGCGCGCCACCACCAGCAGCATCGGCAAGGGCAACCAGGAGCTGCGCGACATTCCGCAGTCGGTCACCGTCATCACCGAGAAGCTCATCGAAGACCGCCGCATCGACACACTGAAGGAAGCCCTGCACCTGACCGCCGGCATCAGCTTCATGGCAGCCGAAGGCGGCGAAGAAGACATCCGGCTGCGCGGCTTCTCGCTCGCGGCCAGCGGCGACATCTATGTGGACAGCCTGCGTGACCCCGCGTTCTACGAACGCGACACGTTCAGCTACGAGCGCATCGAGTTGCTGCGCGGCTCGGCGTCGATGCTGTTCGGCCGCGGCTCGACCGGCGGCGTGGTGAACCAGGTGAGCAAGCTGCCGTTCATCGGCAATGCCACCGAAGTGAACGCGACTGTGGGCACCGGCAACTACGCCCGCTTCACCGGCGACTTCAACCTCAAGATGAGCGAAACCGCCGGGCTGCGCATCAACGTGATGGAGACCATCGGCGACAACAAAGGCATCAAGACCGACAAGCAAGGGCTGGCACCGAGCCTGCGCTGGGGCATCGGCACGGCCGACGAGTTCTTGCTGTCGGGCTACACCCTGCGCAACGACAACGGCATCAACTACGGCATTCCGTGGCTGCGCCTGTCCAATCCGAGCAGCGCCAACCCTTCGGGGCTGATCGACAGCATCGACCCGCGCAACTACTACGGCGCCGCGAGCGACTACAACGCCGGCGGCGCGGCGCACGCCACCCTCGCCCACACGCACCGTTTCGCAGATGGCGGCGAGCTGAAGTCCGCCGTTCGCCAGGCCCGCTACGACCGCGACCTGCGCGCCAGCGCCATCCGCTTCCGGCCGCTGAATGCGTTGCCCAACAGCTGCCTCACGCCCTTCGTCACCGGCAGCACCACGGTGCGCCAGACGTCGATCTTCCCGACTGCCGCGAACATCAGCGACGCGACGCAGCTGTGCCGCGGCGTGAACAACAAGGTGCAGGACATGACGACCACCTACGCCCAGAGCGACTACAGCAACAAGTTCAGTGGCCTGGGCTTGAAGCACGACGTGCTCGCCGGGGTGGACCTGGCTCACGAGGTGTTCAACAACTACGCCACGGTGGTGCCGGCCGGCGTGACGCTCGACAAGAACACGCCGTTCGCCACGCTCGGCACGCCCGACGACGGCACCGCAGTGAACGAGGCCGCCCGCATCAAGCGCAAGGCGGCCGACTTCGACGCCAGATCGCTCGGCGTGTATGCGCAAGACCTGATCCAGATCGCGCCTGCGTGGAAGCTGCTGGCCGGTTTGCGTTGGGACTACTTCAAGGGCGCGTACCGCACGTACGCGACCGCTGCTTCGGCCGCCGTGCCCGTCATCGGCACGCAGACGGCAGACCGCGCGCGCTCCGACGGCCTGTGGAGCAAGCGCCTCGGCGTGCTTTACCAACCCACCGACAACGCTTCGTTCCACTTCTCGTACGGCACTTCGTTCAACACGTCGGGCGATACCTACCAGTACGACGATCAAACCAAGAACACGCCGCCCGAAGGCAGCCAGAACCTCGAGCTCGGTGCCAAGGTCGATGCGCTCGATGGCAGGCTTAGCACGCGTATGGCTCTCTTCCACAGCACCAAACTGAACGAGCGCAACCGCGACCCCGACAGCGGCGCCACGCAAGCATTGCTCTCGGGCCGGCGCCACGCGGCGGGTGTCGAGTTCGACGTGGCGGGCCGCGTCACGCCGCTGTGGGAAGTGTTCGGCTCCTACGCGTGGACGCCCATCGCCCGCATCGACGTGGGCGCGCCGGGCTCGCTGGCCGGCGTCGGCGAGGGCGAAGGCACGCGTTCGTCGCTGACGCCACGCCACAGCGGCTCGGTCTGGACGACCTACCAGCTCACGCCGAAAGTGCGCATCGGTGGCGGCTTGAATGCGCGCAGCTCGCAAACGCCGAACCGCAACCCGGCCGGCGTGGTGGCGCCGAGCTTCATCACCGCCGACCTGTTGACCGAGTTCGCGTTGACCGAGGGCGTGGCCCTCAAGCTGAACGTGCTCAACGTGGCGAACAAGCTCTACGCCGACTCGCTCTACACCGGGCACTACGTGCCCGGCGCGGCACGCAGCATTCAAATCACCATGAGCGCGCGGTTCTGACGCCACTGCACGCATCCATCGAGACTGCGCCATGCTGACCCATCTCAAAGGCGTTCTCGATGCCGACGAACTGCGCGAAGCGCGGGTGCTGCTCGCGCGCGCCAGCTGGGGCGATGGCCGGGTGACGGCCGGCGTGCAGTCGGCCCAGGCCAAGAACAACCAGCAACTGCCCCAAGACGCTGAAGCCACGCGCGCGCTGCAGCGCATCGTGCTCGGCGGGCTGAACCGGCATGCCCACTTCTTCTCGGCAGCGCTGCCGAAGCGCGTGTTTCCGCCGCTTTTCAACCGCTACGCCGGCGCCACCAACGCGTTCGGCAACCACGTCGACAACGCCGTGCGCTTCGTGCCTGGCACACAAGGCGAGCGCGTTCGCACCGATCTGAGCTGCACGCTGTTCCTGAACGAGCCCGGTGACTATGAAGGCGGTGAACTCGCCATCGAAGACAGCTTCGACACGCAGCGCATCAAGCTGCCCGCCGGCGACATGCTGCTGTACCCCGGCACGCGCGTGCACCGCGTCGAGCCGGTCACGCGGGGCGAACGCCTGGCGAGCTTCTTCTGGGTCGAGAGCATGGTGCGCGCCGATGACGCGCGCCGCCTGCTGTTCGACATGGACGCGCACCTGATGGCGCTGCGCGGCAGCGTCGGTGAAGCCGACGCTGCCGTGATCGGCTTGACCGGCACGTACCACAATCTGCTTCGCATGTGGGCTGACGTTTGACCGCCGCGCCTGCGCCCAACTCCCTTTCTTCAACCCGCTTTCCGCAACCCCTCTTTGACTCAAGGACCTCCCAGATGAACCGCATTCTTTTCACCACCTTGCTTGCTCTCGCCGCTGCCGGCCCTGCGGCCGCACAACACGCCGAGAAGTGCGAGCCGATCCCGAAGGCTGAGTGGAAGCCGCAAGCCGAACTCGAAACCAGGCTCGCCAATCAGGGTTGGAAGGTCAGCCGCGTCAAGATCACCAACGGCTGCTATGAGGTCTATGGCAAGGACGAGAAGGGCGGCCGCGTCGAAGCGTTCTTCCACCCCAAGACCTTTGATCGCGTCACGGCAGCGAAGTGAACTGCACGTGGTCCGCCAGCGCGCGGCACAAGTGATCGCCGCGCGATGACGGCCACGCCGTGAGCGAACCTCGCCACATCGAGGTGTGGGAACGCCCGGTACGGCTGCTTCATGGGGTGCTCGCCGCCGCCGTGCTGCTGGCGTGGCTCACCACGCTCGTGGGGTTCGGCGCGCACCAGCCGGCAGGCTGGGTGGCGCTTGTGGTGGTCGTGCTGCGCGTGGTCTGGGGCGCAACTGGTGGCCGCTATGCGCGCTTCGCGCAGTTCGTGCGCCCGCCGCGCGCCACGTTCGCGTACCTGCGCGCGTTGCTGCGCCGGCGCGAGGCGCGCTACATCGGCCACAACCCGCTGGGCGGCTGGATGGTGTTGCTGTTGATGCTCGCCGTCGCAAGCCTCGCGCTCACCGGCTGGCTCTACACCACCGACCGGTTCTGGGGCGACGAGCGCGTCGAACAACTGCACCGTGCCTTCGCGTGGGGCTTGCTCGGGCTCGTTGCGCTGCACGTGGCCGGCGTGGCGTACACGAGTTGGCGGCACCGCGAAAACCTGGTGCGCGCGATGCTCTCCGGCAGCAAGAACGCAGCCGCGAAAGACGATGTGGCGTGACGCAGTGCAGCGCGCGTGATGCGCATGCAAGCCCTGCGCGAAGCACATGAGGGCACACAGTGATGCGGTGCCGCTACAAAAGCGTGTCTCTCCTCGAAAGAATGCTGGTTTTCAGAGGGAAACAAGCTTCTATTTGCATGACACAGGCATTACCATTCGCCTCGCACGGTGCTATGGAGAAATGAGGGTCCATGTGGTCCTCGCCCATCCCGGGCACATCAACCACTCATTTGATGGAGAGAATCAACATGGCAACTGCGAAAAAGGCTCCGGCCAAGAAGGCCGCACCTGCGGCGAAAAAAGCGGCACCTGCAAAGAAGGCCGCGGTCGCGAAGAAGGCACCCGCCGCCAAGAAGGCAGCACCCGCGAAGAAAGCGGCTGTCGCCAAGAAGGCGGTCCCTGCCAAGAAGCGCACTCCCAACGCGGCCTTCATGAAGGCCATGACCCCCAGCGCCGCCCTGGCTGCGATCATCGGCGCGAAGCCGGTGCCGCGCACCGAGGTGACGAAGAAGGTCTGGGAGTACATCAAGGCCAACAAGCTGCAAGACGCTGCAAAGCGGACCATGATCAACGCCGATGCCAAGCTGAAGGAAATCTTCAAGAAGGCTCAAGTGTCGATGTTCGAAATGACCAAGCTGATCAACAGCCACCTGAGCTGATCGATCGCTGTTTGCGTCAGCAAAAAAGCCGGTGCATGCACCGGCTTTTTTGTGCCCGCGAGGTAGGTTGACCAGGGTCGCGGGCGGGAGCGGCTCAACCCACGTTGGCGCGCAGGAATGCGAGCGTGCGTTCGCGTGCCAGGGCCGCACTTGCGGCATCGAAAGAACCCCGCTGATCGCAGTTGAAGCCGTGCTGACCGGCCGGGTAGAGCTGCAGGCTCACGCCGGGCTGCGCCGCGCCGAACGCGCGCACGCCGTCGAGCGGAATGTGCGTGTCGAGTTCGCCGAAATGCGCCAGAACCGGGCAGCGCGGGGTCAGTGCAGCATGGTTCGGCATGCCGCCGCCGTAGTAAGTGACCGCAGCCGACAAGCCGTCGACCTTGCACGCCGCAAGCCAGCTCAGCAAGCCGCCCCAGCAGTAGCCGACGATGCCCGCCTTGCCGGCGTGCTTGACGTGCGCCAACGCGGCGGCAATGTCGAGCAGCGCGTTGTCGTCGCTGCACGCCGTCTTGAGCGCGAAGCCGCGTGGTACGTCGGTGGCGCTGTAACCCAACTCGACGCCCCGCTCGGTGCGGTCGAACAGCGCCGGTGCAATCGCCAGGTAGCCATCGGCCGCATAGCCATCGGCCACCGAGCGGACGTGCGAGTTCACGCCGAAGATCTCTTGCACCACGACCAGCGCGCCGCGTGGCGTTCCGGTGGGTGCGGCGACGTAGGCACTGAACGTGTGACCGTCGGCGGCGGTGAGATGTACGGTGTGGGTCATGGGGTGTCTCGCGCTGGTGAGTAAAAGGAAAAAAGGGGGTGGGAGGGTGTGTGTGGGTCAGCCACGCGCGAGGCGCCGCTGCACGAAGTCGAGCCGGTCCTGGCCCCAGAAGATCTCGCCGTCGATCACATAGCTCGGCGCACCGAACACACCGGCGTCGATGGCGAGTTGTGAGTCGACCTCGTAGCGCTCGTGCACCGTCTGCGAGTGGGCTTCTTCGAGCCGCGCCGCGTGGAGGCCTTGCTCGGCTAGCAGCGCGACGAGCACGGCCTCATCGGCAATGTTGCGCTCTTGCAGCCACACGGCGCGCATCACGGCACCGGCGATCTTCATCGCGGCCTGCGTGCCGTCTTTCAGATCGACGGCGATGATCAGCTTGGCCGCGTCGTCGGCGTTCACCGGAAAGTACTTCGGTTGCAGCACCAGCGGCACGTCCAGCCATTCGCTGAAGCGCTTCAACTCAATCAGCCGGTACGCCAGCCGCTGCGGCGCACGCTTGGCCAGCGGCAAGCCGCCCGACACCGGGAAGACCTTGCCGCCCAGGTCCACCGGCAGCACGCGAATGGCGGCACCCGCCGCTTGTGCAATGGCCGCGAAGCGCGCATGCCCGAGGTAGGCGTACGGCGACTGGGGCGCGAAGTAGTAGTCGATGCTCGCAGGCATGGGGCCTCCTCGTTGATGTGGAGCGCAGTCTAGCGAGGCTCGCGTGTCCGTGCAGTGACAGGCCGAGCGGTGGGTGATTCACGCCGGCGCCGGCAGCCCGTACAGCCCCGCCGCGTTGTGCCATGCAAGGCCCCGCGCCACCGCCGGTGGCAGGCCGCCAAGCCAGCGCCGAGCCTCTTGCATCAGCGCTTCATAACTCGACCAGCGCTCGTTGATTCACGTGTCCGAGCCGACCATGAAACGCTGCGGCAGCTCGATGAACAGCGCGCGCCATTCGGGGCTCAGCTGCCCATCGTCGCCCGTCAAGCCCGGCCGG
>JANXWV010000082.1 GCA_025350965.1 Rhizobacter sp. | reverse complement strand
CGACCCTTGGGCCTTGCGGCGCAGGCTAACTTTGCACAGCAAAGTTAAGGCGCGCAGCGCCGGCCGAAGTCACAAGGCGAATGAACTGCGTGCAGCGGCCGGGCTGTAAGCCCGGCGGTCGCAAGACGACCCTTGGGCCTTGCGGCGCAGGCTAACTTTGCACAGCAAAGTTAAGGCGCGCAGCGCCGGCCGAAGTCACAAGGCGAATGAACTGCGTGCAGCGGCCGGGCTGTAAGCCCGGCGGTCGCAAGGCGCCGGACTCGGCAGCGTGACAAGGGCGACCGGCAGGTCGCCCTTGTCACATCCGCGTGTCGGTCGCAGCTCAAGTCGGTGCGCACGACGCCGATAGACCGGCACCCGCCGTTCTCCAGTCCGCACGCTTGTCCACCCTCCATCCGCTTGCCCCGCACTCCGTCCTGGCCCTGCGGCGCCAAGGCATGCGCGATCTTGCGGCGCGTGCGCGCGGCGGTCTGTTCGTGCACATCCCGATCTGGCTCCTGCTGGGCTGGTCGAACGGCTTGATGCGTGACCTGCCACTGTTCTTCTGGGCCAACGCAGCGGTCTTCTGCACGATGGCGTTGGTGCGTCTTCGCCATCAAAACAAGGTTGCGGCCCGTGCTGCGGACGAGCCGTGGGCCTGGCGTTTCTTCCTCGTCATGCTGCTGTGGAACCCGCTGCACTGGGGCTTGCTGGGCGCACTGGCCGCCGGGTGGCTACCGCTGAAAGGCGCGCAGACCTCGATCATGTTCGTGATCACCGGCGTGACAGCCGCCGGTGGCATGGGGCTGGCCATCCAGACCTTCGTGCGCGTGGCATACCCCATCGTGGCCATGGCACCGTCGCTGCCCGTGATGTTGTTGCACGACGGCAGGCAATACCTGTTCATCGCTTGCGCGTCGGTCGTGTTCACGATCTACATCATTCGCGCATCGCGCGCCGTGTACGACGACTACTGGGCGGCGGCCAACGCCCGTGCCGAGCTCGAAGCGCGCGCGCAGCAGCTCGAACGCCTGAGCATCACCGATGCGCTCACGCAAGTGCACAACCGTCAGTACCTCGACAGGCAACTTGGCATCGAATGGTCACGCGCCGGGCGCAACGTGCATGCGTTGTCGCTGCTGATGATCGACATCGATCACTTCAAGCAGGTCAACGACAGCCATGGCCACCCCTTCGGCGACGCCTGCCTGCAGGCCGTGGCCAATGCCTTGCAGGGCGCATTGCAGCGCCCGGGTGACACGTTGGCGCGCTACGGCGGCGAAGAGTTCGCGGTGCTGCTCCCGGGCATCGACGCCGCCGGCGCCGCCGTGGTGGCTGCGCGCCTCCACAGGGCCGTGGCGGCCATCCGCATCGAGCACGACGGCTACGCCGCGGCGCTGACCTGCAGCATCGGCGTGCACAGCGTGGCGAGCGTTGGCGCCAGTACGGCGGCCCAAGTGATCTCGCATGCCGACAAAGCCCTTTACGCTGCCAAACGCCAGGGGCGCAACCGCGTCGTGATCAGCGCGTTGGCGGCCGCCTGAGGCGCAGTCGGAGGAACGCCGAAGCCTGTACCGGCACGGCATCATCACGCCATGCCGATCACCACCGACGACCTGCGGCGCTATGCCGTGGCGCGCAGCCTCTTCAAGCCGACGACGCTTCCGAAGGCCATTGCCCGGCTCGGCTTCGTTCAGGCCGACCCCATTCGTGCCCCGGCGCGCGCACAAGACCTGGTGCTGCGCCACCGCGTCGCGAACTACCGCGCCGGTGACCTGGAACGCCGCTATGCGACGCTCGGCATCGAGGAAGACTTCTTCGTCAACTACGGTTTCGTGCCGCGCGCCACGCAGGCCTTGATGCACCCGCGCACGGCGCGCACCGTGTGGCCGGCCGCGCGCCGGGCGCAGGCCGAGGCCGTGCTGGCGTTCGTGCGCGGGCGCGGCGTGGTGCACCCGCGCGAGGTCGATGCGCAGTTCGCCCACGGCAAGGCCACCAACTGGTTCGGCGGCTCGTCAAACGCCAGCACCCAACTCCTCGACGCCATGCACTACCGGGGCCTGCTGCGCATTGCGCGGCGCGAAGGCGGCGTCCGACTGTACGCAGCGCGCGAAACGCACGCGCCGCAGTCCGACCCGGCGGCGGCGCTCGATGCATTGGTCGACGTGGTCGTGAACAAGTACGCCCCGTTGCCGATGCGGTCGCTGAGCGAGCTGGTCAACCACCTGCGCTCGGCGGCGCCGCAGTGGGCCGATGGCCGCCGCGCCGCGCTGGCGCGGGCCAAGGCGCGGCTGCCGCAGGCCGTGGTCGACGGCGTGAGCTGGTACTGGCCCGAAGGCGAGAACCCCGCGTCCCGGCGCCATGCCGCGAGCGATTCGGTGCGCCTGCTCGCGCCGTTCGACCCCGTCGTGTGGGACCGCCGGCGCTTCGAGCTGCTGTGGGGCTGGGCCTACCGTTTCGAGGCCTACACGCCGGCGCCCAAGCGCGTGCGCGGCTACTACGCGATGCCGCTGCTGTGGGGCGATCAGATCATCGGCTGGGGCAACCTGGGCGTCGTCGCCGGAGCGCTGCGGGCCGACTGCGGCTACAGCGCCGGCAAGGCCCCGCGCGGCGCGCCGTTCCGGTTGGCGCTGCGCAGCGAGCTGGAGCGCATCGGCACCTTCCTCGGCCTCGCGCCGTAAGGCACGCGGGCGGCGGGCCTCAGGCCGGCGGCGCCAGCGGCTTTTGCCCCCAGGCCAGCAACGCGCCCGCAGCCAGCACCACGGCCGACACCGCCAGCCCTGTGCGCAGACCGCCTGGGCCGTCGGCCACCCAGCCGACCAGGCTCGGCCCGACGATCTGCCCGGCCGCGAACACGGTGGTGAACGCGCTGATGCCGGCGGGCCAGGCCGCCGGCGGCAGGTTGTGCCGCACCAGTGCGGTGGTCGATGCGACGACCGACAGGAACACCCCTCCGAACAGCGCTCCCGATGCGAACACCGCGATCGGGTGGCTGCTGAGCACGGGCAGCAGGGTGGCCACCGCCAGCAGCACATCGAGCCGGCCCATCGCGCCGCCGCCGCGGTGGCGTTGCAGCAGGCCGGCCCACAGCCACGACGACGCCATCACCGCCACGCCCAGCGAGGCATAGAACACCGTGATCGTGCCGCTTGCCAGCTGCTCTTCGCGCAGCAGCGTCACCACGAAGGTCATATAGCCGATGTAGCCAAGGCCGAAAAGGAAGTACGACGCCAGCCCGAAGCCAAACTGTTGCCAGCGGTGGGGTGCGGCGGCGTGCGCCGGGGTGCTGCCGTGCGCATCGGCGAGGTGCCGCGTGCCGCCGGCTGTCACGGCCGTGGCGGCTGCGGCACAGACCCCGAGCGCCACCCAGGCCCATTGCCATGCATGCGCTCGGGCGAGCGTGCTCAGCGGCGGCACCAGCAACGCGGACGCCACGATGCCCGCGCCCACGCCGCCGTAGTAGATGCCCAGCACCAGGCCCGCCGCCGGTGCCGGGCGGCCCGCCACAGGGGTGTGGGGGCCGACCAGCCGCGCGGCCAGCAGCCCGCCCGCAACGAAGGTGGCGGCGCTGGCCACGCCGGTCAGCAGGCGCAGCGCGTAGAGCGGCGCATCGGTTGTCACGAGCCCGTGGCCCGCCAGCAGCAGCGCCGCCGCCGCGCCCCCCGCGAGCAGCACCGTGCGCGCGCCGAAGCGCCGCATCCACCTTGGCGCCAGCACCGCGCCGATCAGGTAGCCGGCCGCGTTGACGGTGTTCATGGTGCCGGCCGTCAGGTAGCTCCAGCCCAGGTCGGCACGCATCGGCGGCAGCAGCAGGGCATACGAGAAGCGCGCCAGCCCGAGCGACACAGCAGCCCCGAGCGCGAGCGCGCAGGCCACCCACAGCGTGGGCGGTGCAGCGCGGCGCGCGGCGCGTGCGGGATGGGTCATGAAGGCAGCATGAGGGGTGGTGTCCATGGGCCGAAGGCACGCGGTTGGTGCGTCCGGCGGCGTTGCTGCGATGTTGTCCTACTTCGGGGTCAGTGCCGGGCCGATGGCCCGCCACGCGCCGGTGCGTTGCAATACACGCTGTCTCAAACCCACGCCAGATTCACACCATGACCTCCACTGTTGGACTGCCCGACACCGCCCAAGCTGCTGCGCCCACCGTCGCGACGATACCCACTGCAAACCCCGCTTCCGATGCGCCGAACGCTGGCGCGGCGCAGGGCAAGCCCAGGGTGTTCGACGTGGACTGCGTCCTGTCGTACCAGCTGGCCGGCGCCAGCGACTTCCTCTTCCAGATCCACGCGCTGAACGGGCGCGACCAGGAAGTGCTGAGCGAGTCGCTCACGCTCGTGCCGGCAATCCCTGTGCATGTCTACCAGGACCCGACGCAGGGTCACCGCTTCATGCGCCTGCAGGCGCAGGCCGGCAGCTTCGAGCTGCGCTACCAGGCGCGCGTGCGCCGCACGCCGGAGCTGATCGACCTGAATGCCGTCGAGGCACCGATCGCTGACCTGCCCGACGACATCCTGCACAACCTGATGCCCACGCGCTACTGCGAGTCCGACGTGCTGTCGCACGCCGCGCAGAAGCTGTTCGGCGGCCTGCCGCGCGGCCACTCACGCGTGGTGGCGGTGTGCGACTGGATTCACGCGAACGTCGACTACCAGGTCGGCACCTCGAACGCGACCACGACGGCGCTCAACGTGTTCACCCAGCGCGCCGGCGTGTGCCGTGACTTCGCGCACCTGGGCGTCACCTTCTGCCGGGCGCTCAACATCCCGGCGCGGTTGGTGGTCGGCCACGCGCGCTTCGACGAGCCGCCGCCCGACTTCCACGCCGTGTTCGAGGCCTGGCTGGGCGGCCGCTGGGTGCTGTTCGATGCCACCCGCATGGCCCCGCTCGACGAACTCGTGCGCATCGCCAGTGGGCGCGACGCCAAGGACGTGGCCTTTGCCACCATCTACGGCCCGGCCGTGATGACGGCGATGAGCCCGCTGGTCAACGAGGTGCTTTGACGGGTGTGTCCGCGTGATGCTTTGCCACCCCGATCAGCCGCGCCGCCACTTCGGCGAAGCCCGCGCCGCGCGCTGACGCGGTGATGTAGGCCGGCCACAGGTTCAGCGTGGCGGCGAAGTCGATGACGTTCGCCACGCCGACGCTGAGCGGGAAGTGGCCGAACATCAGTTGGTCGTTGGTCGAGTCGCCGACGTAGACCCAGCGATCCACCTCGTCGTCGAGCACGCTGCCCAGCACGCGCTGCACCGCCCAGCGTGCGCCGCTGAGCTTGGTGTGGTCGCCGAACCAGCCGTTGATGTGGATCGAGCTGACGGTGGCGTGCGCGCCGGCCGCCTCCATTACCGCAACCACTCGCGCGATCTGCTCGGCGTCGAGCTTCGCGAACTCGCTGTGGTCGACGGCGATGTCGGTCACGCGGCCGGCGCTGTCGCGTGCGAGCGTGGCGCCCGGTACCTCGCGCAGCACCTGCGCTGCCAGGTCGCGCAGGCGCAGCGCGTTGCTCGCGCGCGTGCTTGCCGGTTGCACGTACTCGGTGCATGGAACCCCGTGTTCGCGGAACATCGCCACCGCGCCGCTCTCGGCCACGATGGCCTCGACCGGCCAGCCGCCTTCGGCGGGCGCGCGGGCGAAGGGCTCGCTCCAGCCCATCGGCCGCCCGGTGATGGCGATCACGTTCAGGCCGGCGCCGCGCAGTCGGAGCAGCGCGTCGAGCGCGTCCTTTGTGATGGAACCGTGGGTGGTGAGCGTGTCGTCGATGTCCGTCAGCACGCCGCGCACGCGCTGCAGTGCGGCGCTCGGCGCGTCGGCCCAGGGCTGGCATGAAACGGGTCGCATTTGCCGAGTCTTGCACAAGGGTCATGACGCCGATCATCGGAGCGCGTCTACAATCACTGCACTTTCCGAGGAGCGTTGCGAGGCGCGCCCATTCGAGGCGCCCCCAGGCTCGGAGATGTTTGCAAAGATGCATTTGCAACCGCGCTCACCCGCACGATGGTTCTTCGTGGGTGAGTGCCGAACTCCTCCCTTGACAGTTCATGCGTGCGGGCACCTTCATTCAAACGGAGCCTGAACCATGAACGCCATCCTCAAACCCATCAACGATTACGCCATTGCCGACCGGTCCCTTGCCGCCTGGGGCCGCAAGGAAACGAAGATCGCCGAAACCGAAATGCCCGGCCTGATGGCCATTCGCGAAGAGTTCGCGGCCACCCAGCCCCTGCGCGGCGCGCGCATCACCGGCAGCATCCACATGACGATCCAGACGGCGGTGCTGGTCGAGACGCTGCAGGCGCTCGGTGCCGACGTGCGCTGGGCCTCGTGCAACATCTACTCGACGCAAGACCACGCGGCGGCCGCGCTCGTCGCCGAGGGCACACCGGTGTTCGCGCACAAGGGCGAAACGCTCACCGAGTACTGGGACTTCACCCACCGCATCTTCGAGTTCGGCCCCAAGGGCTCGGCCTCGGAAGGCCCGAACATGATCCTCGACGACGGCGGCGACGCCACGCTGCTGATGCACCTGGGCAAGCGCGCCGAGAAAGACATCTCGGTCATCGCCAAGCCCATGAGCGAGGAAGAGACCTGCCTCTACGCCGCCATCAAGGCCAAGCTCGCAGTCGACCCCACCTGGTACAGCCGCATGAGCGCGCAGATCATCGGCGTGACCGAAGAGACGACGACCGGCGTGCACCGCCTGAAGGAGATGAGCGCCAAGGGCACGCTCATGTTCCGCGCCATCAACGTGAACGACAGCGTCACCAAGAGCAAGTTCGACAACTTGTACGGCTGCCGCGAATCGCTGGTCGACGCCATCAAGCGCGCGACCGACGTGATGATCGCCGGCAAGGTGGCCGTGGTCTGCGGCTACGGCGACGTGGGCAAGGGCTCGGCGCAGGCGCTGCGTGCCCTGAGCGCGCAGGTGTGGGTCACCGAAGTCGACCCCATCAACGCACTGCAGGCCGCGATGGAAGGCTTCAAGATCGTGACGATGGAATACGCGGCCGACAAGGCCGACATCTTCGTCTCGGCCACCGGCAACCTCTCGGTCATCACCTACGACCACATGGCGAAGATGAAAGACCAGGCGATCGTTTGCAACATCGGCCACTTCGACAACGAGATCGATGTGGCCTCGCTCGACAAGTGCGTGTGGGACGAGATCAAGCCGCAGGTCGACCACGTGACCTTCCCCGACGGCAAGAAGATCATCATGCTGGCCAAGGGCCGCCTCGTGAACCTGGGCTGCGGCACTGGCCACCCGAGCTTCGTGATGAGCACCAGCTTCGCGAACCAGACGATCGCGCAGATCGAGGTCTTCACCCAGCCCGAGAAGTACGAAATCGGCCAGGTCTACGTGCTGCCCAAGCACCTCGACGAGAAAGTGGCACGCCTGCACCTGAAGAAGGTCGGCGCGATGCTGACGGAGCTGTCGGACTCGCAAGCGGCCTACATCGGCGTGAGCAAGGCCGGCCCGTACAAGCCCGATACGTATCGGTATTGAGCCCCCTGTCGCTTCGCTCTTGCCCCCATGGGGCGCCTCGCTGGCGGCCGGGAAACCCGTCCGCCGTGAGTAGCTTGATCTCACATCGATGCGTGCTGACCAACTAGTTCTACAGAGGGGCCTTGCTCCTACCCGATCGGCTGCGCAGCGATTGATCGATGGCGGCGGCGTGCGCTGGCTTGGCCCGAAGGGCTGGGCCGTGCCGCGCAAGGCCGGTGAAGACCTGCCGGAAAACTGCCAGGTCGAAGTGACCGACGACGCGGAGTTGCGCTTCGTGTCGCGTGGCGGGCTCAAGCTCGACGCTGCGCTTGCGCGCTGCGCGTTTCCCATCGAAGGCATGGCCTGCCTCGACGTGGGCCAGGGCACCGGCGGCTTCACCGATGTGCTGTTGCAACGCGGTGCGGCGAGCGTGGTCGGCATCGAAGTCGGCCGCGCGCAACTGGCGCAAGCCTTGAGCATCGACGAGCGCGTGCAGACCTTCGAAGGCCTGAACGCGCGCGACGTGGCCGGCTCCGACTTCGAAGCCGGCCACGCGCCGCACAGCTTCGGGGTGGTGGTGGCCGATGTGTCTTTCATCTCGCTCACGCACGTGTTGCCGACCATCGCGCGCTTTCTCGTGCCCGAGGGCCAGGCGCTGCTGCTGGTCAAGCCGCAGTTCGAGCTTCAGCCGGTCGACATCGGCAAGGGCGGCCTCGTCAAAGACGCGGCCGCTTACGCCGTGGTCGAAACGCGCATTCGCACAGCCTGCGCCGCGCTCGGCCTGCGCGTGCGCGACTACTTCGCGAGCACCGTCACCGGCGGCGACGGCAACCGCGAGTTCTTCGTCTGGGCCACGGCCCCGGCATCACCTGAAGGAGAGGCGGGATGAGCGCCAGTGACCACAGCGCCAACCCGGTGCCGATCAGCTTCGAGTTCTTCCCGCCCAACACACCCGTCGGCGACGAGAAGTTGCGCGACGTGGTGAAGCAACTCGGCGCATTGAACCCCGAGTTCTTCAGCGTCACGTACGGCGCCGGCGGCTCCACCCGCGAGAAGACCTTGAACACCGTTACCGCGATTGCCGCTGCCGGTTTCGAGGCCGCGCCCCACCTGTCGTGCGTGGGGTCCACGCGCGACGGGCTTGCCGAGATCCTGGCCACCTACCGTGCGCAGAACATCCACCGCCTCGTCGCGTTGCGCGGCGACATGCCCAGCGGCACGCACATGGCGGGCGACTTCCGCTTCGCCGCCGACCTGGTGCGCTACGTGCGCGAAACGCAGGGCGCCGACTGGCACATCGAGGTCGCCGCCTACCCCGAATACCACCCCGAGCAGCGCTACGCCGCGCGCGACCTGAACCACTACGTGGACAAGGTGAACGCCGGTGCCAACTCGGCAATCACGCAGTTCTTCTTCAACCCGGACGCGTACTTCCACTTCGTCGCAGAGACCCGCAAGCTCGGCGCGCTGGCGCCGGTGGTGCCGGGCATCATGCCGTTTCACAACTACGCCAAGATCGCCCAGTTCGCGCAGCGCGACGGCATCGAGATCCCACGCTGGGTGGCGCTCAAGATGGAAGGCTTCATGGACGACACCGCGTCGATCCGCGCCTTCGGCATCGACGTGGTCACCGAGCTGTGCGAGCGGCTGATTGCCGGCGGCGCGCCGGGCCTGCACTTCTACACGATGAACCAGGCGCCGCTGACGGCCGAGATCTGCAAGCGGCTGGCGGGCTGAAGCGCGCTTTTGCTCCCTCTTCCCAGAAGGGGGAGAGCACTAATTCAATGCGGCGCCGGCCACCAGCCGCGCCAGGTTGGCCATCGCCGCAGGGGCGTGTTCCTTCAAGCGGGTGATGACGGCCTGCTTCTCCACATCGTCCCGCCCGGCGCTGGCCATCAACTTTCCGAAGCCATCGAGCCGGGTGCCGCGTATCCACTCGCGCAGGCCCTTGTCCTGTCCCCACTGGAACTGGTTGCGCATGCTCGCGAGCATCGTGCCCGGGTAGTCTTCGAGCGTCTGCGGGAACGGCACGCTGCCGCACAGCCGGTTCTTCTGCTCATCGGTTTCGAAGCGGGCTTCGACGTAGGCGATCAGCGCGGCGCTGAACGCGGGTTGCGGCGCCCGCAGGAACTGCAGCACGACCTTGCTGCCCTGGAACACCGGCTGCGCAGCGCGCGGCTCGACGGCCGATGCCGTGCAGTCGACGAACAACGTACCGGGCTCGACATCGACACGCCCTTCCGTCAGCACCATGTGGTCGGTGCCCACGGCCTGCACCCGACCCATGCGCACCACATTGCGGATGCGCCGCAGCACCTGGACCTCGGCCGGCGTGACGGTCGCAAAGTGAAACATCGTCGGTGTGCGCGTGGGGTCGACCCGCAGCAGCACGCCGCAGGCTTCGAGGCGGGCGAAAAGGTCTGCCGTGGACGTGGCTGTTGCTAACGCTTCCATCTGGTCGGCCTGCCCACCGATGGCTTGCATGAAGAACTCGGGGCCGCACTGCGTGGTCACGCGGTTCACCAGCCAGGAGTCTCGCGGCACGACCCAGGTGATGGAGTCGGGCTGCGCGCCCGACTGGATCAGCCAGATGCACGCGTCCATCGCCGTCTTGCCCGCACCGAGCACCACGAAGCTCCGGGGCAGGGTGGCGCCGGGCGCGTCGTGGGACAAGCCGGGGAGGGCGCTCGGTGGCAGCACGCGAACGCCGTCGGCCACTTTGAAGCGGCGCTTGTGCGTGGCCGGAACGGCGGGCCCGAAGTAAGCCGCGTCCACGACCTTCTTGCGCACGTTTACCTGCGTGCGCTCGCCCGACAACAGCGACTCGAACACTCCGTCACCGAGGTAGTTCGAGAGTGGCTTGTACGTGACCCGGCCGCTGGGCAACAGGCACTGGTTCATCACACGGTCGAAGTAGCCGCTGACCTCGGGCCCGGAGGCCAGCTCGTAGAACCCTTCGTTCAGGCCGACCGTGTCACGGCGGCCACCGCCCAGCTCCAGCGAATCAACGCCGTAGAACGCCGACGGCTGGTGCAGCGTGACGAACGAATACGCGTCGTTCCAGTGCCCGCCCGGCTTGCCGTGCCGGTCGACGATCGTGATGTGGGCATCGGTCTGCGTGAGCAGCGTGTCGGCGAACGCCAGGCCGCTGGTGCCACTGCCGATGACGAGATAGTCGGTATCGATGTGGTGCATGGGGTCGGTGGGATGGGTGGAGTTGTGAGTGCGTGCGATCAAGGCCGTTTCGCGCGAATGAGCTTGCCTTCCGATTGCGCGTCGGCGCGGTAGCTGCCTTCCCAGCGGTCGCCGTTCTTCCAGGTCATCAGGCCGCCGGGGCCGTCCTTCTGGCCGGCCTTCCACGGGCCGGTGTACTGGTCGCCGTTGGCCCAGACGAACGTGCCGTCGCCGTCGGGAAAGCCGGCTTTGAAGCCGCCGGTGTAGACGTCGCCCGAGATGAACGCCATGCGGCCGGGGCCGTGGGGTTTGCCGTCCAGCATCGGGCCTTCGTAGGTGTTGCCGTTCGAGAACCGCATCTTGCCGCTGCCCTGGGCTTCGCCGCTCTGCCACTCGCCTTCGAACCTCTGGCCGCCGAGCCATTCGTAGGTGCCCCGGCCGTGCGGAGCGCCGCGCAGCATCTCGCCGTTGTAGGCGTCGCCCGAGGCGTATTGCATGCGGCCGGCGCCGTTCGGCAAGCCGTCCTGGAAGGCGCCATCGAAGATATTGCCGTTGGCGAACTGCATGCGGCCCTGACCCACTGGAACGCCCTGGACCCAGTCGCCTTCGTAGCGCTGGCCACTGGCCCACGCGAACCTGCCGCGGCCGTGGCGCAGGTTCTTGACGAGCGTGCCCTCGAACACGTCGCCGTTCGCCCACACGACCTTGCCGGTGCCGGAGTAGGTGGCGCCGCCCGCATCGGTGGCGAAGCTGCCGATGAAGCGCGTGCCACCGGCCACGAACTCGGCGGGCATCGTGGCGGCGGGTGCGCGGCTCGCGGTGGGGGTGACGGCTGCAACGCTGTTGGCCGCCGGCGCCGGCACCGGCACGCGCAGCGCCGCCACGCGGGCGCCGGCCTCGCGCGTGTCTTGCAGGTGGCGCTCGGCGCGTTCGCGCTCGGGGCCATCGCAGCTTTTCACCGCCTGCAGCCACACGTCGATGGCTTCATCGAACAACTCTTTCGACTCGGCCGCGTCTTTGTGTTGCGACTGTGCTGTGGCCAGCTTCAGGTCGGCGGCCATCGCCAGGTCGGTCAGCGGGCGGCAGGCGAGGGTGGTTCTCGCGGCAGGGGCCGACGCCGGGGGCGCTGCGGGCGTCACCGGCTGGGCGGCGGCAGCGGCGGCCAGCAAGCAGCCGAACGCAGCCGAAACCACAGACGCGTTGGCTGCCACCCATTCCACGGTCAGGGCCGCTCGCGCTGGAACATCACGCCGTCCTCGGTCAGCATGGCGTCGAGTTCCACATCGTTCGGCCCGCTGCGCAGCAGCGGCAAGAAGCCGTGCGTGTAGCTCACGCCCACCGTCACCGGGCGCGGCTCGAGGCTCGCGAGCGTGCGGTCGAAGAAGCCGCCGCCGTAGCCCAGCCGCACGCCGCCCGGGCCGAAGCCCAGACACGGCACGACCAGGATGTCGGGTGAGAACTCTTCGGTGTCCTTCGGCTTGGGAATGTCGTACGCGTCCAGCTCCATCGGGCAGCCGGGGTACCACACGTGAAAGCGCAGCGAGCCGGTCGCGCGGTCGGCCACCGGCAGGCCGATGCGCCTTGTCACGCCCTCGGGCGCGCCCTCGGCCCAGCGGTACAGCGCGGGCAGCGGGTCGAACTCGCCCTTGATCGGCCAGTACGCACCGATGGTGTTCTCGCGCCGCCCGACCAGCCAGACGCGCAATGTGCTTTGCAGCTGCACCGCGCGCTCCAACCGGTCGCCGAGCGCCAGGCGCGCCTTCACCAGCTTCTTGCGCAGGGCGTCGCGGTCGGGCTCGGGGTGCTGCATGCAGGCTCCAGTGTGAACGAAGGATCGCCAGCATTGTGCAAGACTGAACGCCATGGCCGCCGCTCACCCCGAGTTCATTGCCCACTGCGCCGAACTGCTCACCACCGTTGGCACACCGCGCGTGCGGCGCATGTTCGGCGGCCACGGGTTCTATGTGGACGACGTGTTCATCGCCATCGCGAGCCGCGAGCGGCTCTACCTGAAGATCGACGCGATGACGCGCCCGCAGTTCGAGGCTGCGGGCAGCGAACCCTTCGTCTATGCGGCGGCCACGCAGGCCGTGGCGCTGGGCTACTTCAGCGCGCCCGATGAGGCGATGGAGTCGGCGCCGCTGATGCAGCCCTGGGCCCGGCTGGCACTCGCGGCCGCGCTGCGCGCCAGGGCCGCAAAGCCGCCCGCAAGCAAGCGCATGGCGAAGGCCAGGCCGAGCAAGGGCCCGGCGAAGACGGCGCCGAGCAAGCCCTGACGGCGCGGGTTCCAGCGCAGCAGCACCCCTTCGCCGCGTTGCCACGGCTCGATCACCGCGTTGTCGTTCACGGCCAGCGGCACGCACTGGCCCGGCTCGACCACGTGATCGCCGAGGTCGCCGTCGCGCGTCAGCCAGATGCGGCCTTCGACCACGGTCAGCTCACCGCCGAGGCGGCCCAGGTGCAGCGCCTGGCCGGGCTCGACCCGGCGCAGCGCAGCCGCAGAGACAGAGCGACGCCGGTTCCGTTTGAGTTGCGCATTCATCATCAATCTCCTGTAAGGCACTTGCCAATGATCGTGCAGAACGTCCTTAGAATCCAATGAAACTACGGTCGCCAATTAATGCCGATTTGATATGAATGCGCACAGCCGCCGCCCGCTCGCCCTGACCAACCTGCGCGCCTTCGAGGCGGTGGCGCGGCGCTTGAGCTTCAGCGCCGCTGCCGATGAGCTGTTCGTCACGCAGTCGGCCATCAGCCGGCAGGTCAAGACCCTGGAAGACGAACTCGGCGCGGCGCTCTTCACGCGCGGCACGCGCCGCGTCGAGCTGACGCAAAGCGGCCAGACCTTGCTGCTCGCCGTGCAGCCCAGCCTGAAAAAGATCGACGCGGGTGTGCGCCAGATCCGCGAGAAGCGCGGGCGCAAGCGGGTCAGCGTCACGACCTTCGCATCGTTCGGCTCACTGTGGCTGCTGCCCCGGATCGAGGCCTTCCAGCGGGCTCACCCCGACATCGACATCCGCGTGTCAGCCACCGATGCGGTGGCCGACCTGGACGACCCCGAGCTCGACCTCGCGCTGCGCTACTGCAGCCCGCCGCAGGCTCCGACGGGGGCGCAGCAGATGTTCGGCGAGGTGTTGTCGCCGATGGTCAGCCGCTCGCTGGCGGAGCTGATCCACCGGGGCAAGGCGCCCGCGCTCGCCACCCCGGCCGATCTGGCGCAGCACACGCTGGCCGAGGAAGACGACACCAAGGCCAGCACCGAGTACCTGAGCTGGCGGCGCTGGCTCACGCTGCACGGCCAACCCACGCTCGAGCCCAAGCGCTGGCTGTACCTGAACTTCACCTACCAGCAGGTGCAGGCGGCACTTGCCGGACACGGCGTGGCGCTGGGGCGCATCGCCCTCGTGTTCGAGGCACTGCAACGCGGCGAGCTGGTCGAGCCCTTCGGCATGGAAGGCCGCATGAGCAGCCCGTACCTGTACTGGCTGGTCGCCCCGCCCGCGAGCCGGGCGCGGCCCGAGGTGCAGCAGTTCTGCGACTGGGTCATGGCCCAGGCGCGCGACACCCGGCAGGCGCTGGGCGAAGCGGCGTAGCGAGGTCGAGCGTGGTGTATCGCACGCTCGCTTGCCCGCCGGGCCGTCGGGTGCGTAAGGCACGCGCGGTCGGGCAGACCAACCGACTCCATCAAACCGGGCCCACCCCTCATGAACCGTCGTTGCTTTCTTTGTGCCAGCGCGGTGCTTCCGGTGACCGCAAACCGGGTCTTGGCGGCGCCGCCGCTTGCAGCGTCAACTGCAGCACCGATGGCCGAACTCACCGGCCGCACGCTGACCGGTCAGGCCTACGACCTGCGCGCCGACGCAGGCAAGGTCGTGCTGGTGTTCTTCTGGTCCACCGGCTGCCCCGTGTGCCGCGACAAGATGCCCGAGCTGCGCCTGAACTACGAGGCCTGGCGCGACAAGGGCTTCCAGTTGCTGGCCGTGAGCGTGGACCGTTCGCAAGCCGAGCTGCGGGCGTACGACGCGATCCTCGGCAGCGTCGTGGCGCCGTCACAGCGCTTCCACTGGTTGTGGCGCGGCGACCCGGCGCACCGTGACAACTTCGGCGCCATCACACACAGCCCGACCTCGTTCCTGGTCGATCGTGCCGGCCGCACCGTGAAGGTCTTTCGCGGCCGCATCGAGCCCGCTTTGTGGGACGATATCGCCGAACTCGTGCTGACCTGACCACCCCGATGCTTTTGCCGCCACGCCCGACTGCTCCACCCGCCAGCCCTTGCACCAAGGTGTGCCGCATCGACGCCGCGTCGGGCCTGTGCGAAGGCTGCGTGCGCACGCTGGACGAGATCGCTGCCTGGGGTTCGATGAGCGACGCGGCGCGTCGCGTCGTGATGCAGCAGCTGCCGGCGCGCCGCGCCGGGCGGGTGGCGCCCATTCGATCCACATGAAGCGCATCACCTTCTGGTTCGACCCGATCTCGCCGTTCGCGTACCTCGCGTTTGAACGCCTGCCGCAGGCCCTCGAAGGCTTGTCGATCGAGGTGACGTATCGGCCGGTGCTGTTCGCCGGTTTGCTGAAGCATTGGGGCCAGAAAGGGCCGGCCGAGATCGAGCCCAAGCGCGCGTGGACCTTCCGCCACGTGCAGTGGCTGGCGCACCAGCAAGGCACGGCGCTCGACACGCCCGCGCAGCACCCGTTCAACCCGCTCGCGCTGCTGCGCCTGATGCTGGCCAGTGCGCCCGAGGGCGGCACGCCGAACCGGTTTGCCTGCGAAGCGGTGCTGCGCCACATCTGGCAGGGCGGTGCCGATGCCAACGACCCCGCACGCCTGGCCGCGCTGAGCGCGCAGCTCGCGCCGTGCGCCGACCCGAACGGCGAGCCGGTCAAGCAGGCCTTGCGCACGGCCACCGACCGCGCCGTGTCGCTCGGCCTGTTCGGCGTGCCCACGGTCGAAGCCGAGGGCAAGCTCTTCTGGGGCCTGGACAGCCTGCCCATGCTGCGCGCGTTCCTGCAAGGCGATGCGTGGTTCGACGCGCCCACCTGGGCCCGCGAAGGGGCGCCGCGGGCCGGCGTCGAACGCAGCTGAGTGGGTCGATCTGGCGCAAACCCTCAGGCGCGCTCTCGCATCGAGAAACGCAAGCTCAGGGTTGCCCCCGAGTTTGTAAGCTTCGGTTCAGCGCCACGTCAGCCCGGGGTCAGAGCCCGCCGTGATGATGCGTGCCAAGCCCACCGCATGGTGCGGCTCTTTATTTTCAGGAGACAAACACAATGGCAAGCACACTGGCAGCCGCCGGCTCGAAAGTCGGCCAGCCCATGACGGCCGCGGAGAGGAAGGTCATCTTCGCCTCCAGTCTGGGCACGGTATTCGAGTGGTACGACTTCTACCTCTACGGCACGCTCGCCGTCATCATCGGCAAGCAGTTCTTCACGAACCTCGACCCGACTTCGCAGACCATCTTCTCGCTGCTGGCCTTCGCGGCCGGCTTTATCGTGCGGCCCTTCGGCGCGCTGTTCTTCGGCCGCCTGGGCGACATGATCGGTCGCAAGTACACGTTCCTGGTCACCATCGTGATCATGGGCCTGTCGACCTTCATCGTTGGCTGCCTGCCGAACTACGCCTCCATCGGCGTGGCCGCACCGATCATCCTGATCGGCTTGCGCATGCTGCAGGGCCTGGCCCTCGGCGGCGAGTACGGCGGTGCCGCCACCTATGTGGCGGAGCACGCGCCGCACGGCAAGCGCGGTGCTTTCACGTCGTGGATCCAGACCACCGCCACGCTGGGCCTGTTCCTGTCGCTGCTGGTGATCCTGGGCACCCGCACCATCGTCGGTGAAGAAGCCTTCGCCGAGTGGGGCTGGCGCGTGCCGTTCCTGGTGTCGGTGCTGCTGCTGGCCGTCAGCGTGTGGATCCGCCTGTCGATGAACGAGTCGCCGGCCTTCAAGAAGATGAAGGAAGAGGGCAAGACCTCGAAGGCGCCGCTGACCGAATCGTTCGGCCAGTGGAAGAACATGAAGATCGTGATCCTGTCGCTCGTCGGCCTGACGATGGGCCAGGCGGTGGTCTGGTACACAGGGCAGTTCTATGCGCTGTTCTTCCTGACCGGGCCGCTGAAGGTCGACAACGCGACCGCGAACATCCTGATCGCGATCTCGCTGATGATCGGTACGCCGTTCTTCATCCTGTTCGGCACGCTGTCCGACAAGATCGGCCGCAAGCCCATCATCATGGCCGGCTGCCTGATCGCCGCACTGACCTACTTTCCGCTGTTCAGCGCGCTCACCGAGGCCGCCAACCCCGACCTCGCGGCGGCTCAGGCGAAGAACAAGGTCACCGTGACGGCCGACCCGGCCGAGTGCTCGTTCCAGTTCAACCCGACTGGCGTGGTCAAGTTCACCAGTTCGTGCGACGTCGCCAAGCAGGTGCTGGCCGCTCGCGCGGTGAGCTACGAGAACGTTGCTGGCACCGGCCCGGCGAAGATCAGCATCGGCGACAAGACCATCGACGCGTTCAGCGCCAAGGGCATGCCGGCCGATGAAGCCAAAGCCAAGGACGCCGCCTTCAAGAAGGGCGTGGCCGACGCTCTCAAGGACGCCGGCTACCCCACCAAGGCCGACCCCGCCAAGATGAACAAGCCGCTGATCGTGGCCATCCTGACGCTGCTCGTGATCTACGTGACCATGGTCTATGGCCCGATTGCGGCGATGCTGGTCGAGATGTTCCCGACGCGCATTCGCTACACCTCGATGAGCCTGCCGTACCACATCGGCAACGGCTGGTTCGGCGGCCTGCTGCCGGCCACCGCGCTGGCCATCGTGGCGCAGACAGGCAACATGTACAACGGCCTGTGGTACCCGATCATCTTCGCGAGCATCACCTTCGTGGTGGGCATGCTGTTCGTGAAGGAAACCAAGGACGTGGACATCTTCAAGAACGACTGACGCATCCCTGCCTCGAACGAAAGCCCCGCAGCGTGACCGCTGCGGGGCTTTTTCTCTTTTCTCAACGATATGCCCTCCCCCCTGAGAGAGGGTCAGGGCGAGGGCTCTCTCAACGCCCTCAGGCAGCCGACGCACAAGCACCCCTGCCAGCGCACCCGCAACTCGGCGCGCAGCGCATCGTCGAGCGGCACCGCTGCACACGCACACTGCGCATCGCTCACCCCGCAACGAAACGCCGCGCCGCAGCGCGGGCAGGCGGCGTTGGCCGCAGTGGGTGCCAGGGGACCAGCGTTCTCATCCATCGAACAACCCCTTGTGCGCGTCGCGCAGCACGTTCTTCAGCACCTTGCCCATTGCATTGCGCGGCAACTCGGCCACCACGAACACCTGCTTGGGCACCTTGAAGTTGGCGATGCGCGCCTTCAGCAGTGCGATGAGTTCCGAAGCCTCCGGCACGCTTCCCGCGCGGGCCACCACGACTGCGACCACGGCCTCGCCGAAGTCGGCGTGCGGCACGCCGATGACCGCGCTTTCCTGCACGCCGGGCAGCTCGTTCAGCAAGCCTTCGATCTCGGCCGGGTAGACGTTGTAGCCGCCGGTGATGACCAGGTCCTTGCTGCGGCCGACGATGGTGAGGTAGCCCTGCGCGTCGAAGCGGCCCACGTCGCCGGTCTTGAACCAACCGTCGGCGGTGAACTCTTCTGCGGTCTTTTCGGGCATGCGCCAGTAGCCCGCGAACACGTTCGGGCCGGTCACTTCAACGCCGCCGATGTTGCCGGTGGCGCAGGCTGCGCCGGCATCGTTCACGACGCGCACGCCCACGCCGGGCAGCGGCCGGCCAACGGTGCCACCGCGCCGTTCGCCGTCAGTGGCGGCATGCGGGTTCGAGGTCAGCATCACCGTCTCGCTCATCCCGTAGCGCTCGAGAATCGTGTGGCCGGTGCGCGCGCGGAAGTCGTCGAAGGTTTCGATCAGCAGCGGCGCCGAACCGCTGACGAAGAGGCGCATGTTGCGGCAGGCCTCGCGGGTGAATGTGCCTTCGGCGAGCAGGCGCACATAGAGCGTGGGCACGCCCATGAACACGGTGGCCTCGGGCAGCCGGGCAGCCACGGCCTTGGGGTCGAACTTGCTGAACCAGAGCATCTTGCTGCCGTTCAGCAGCGCGCCGTGCGAGGCCACGAAGAGGCCGTGCACATGGAAGATCGGCAGCGCATGGATCAGCACGTCACTGCCCTCGGCCGGCGTGCGCCAGCCCCAGGCTTGCTGCAGCACGCGCGCGTTGCTCAGCAGGTTGGCGTGGCTCAGCATCGCGCCCTTGCTGCGCCCGGTCGTGCCGCTGGTGTAGAGGATGGCCGCCATGTCGCCGGCCGCGCGCTGCACCGGCATGTGCTCGGCGCTGTGGTGCGCGGCGCGTTGCAGCAGGCTGCCGGTGCGGTCGTCGTTCAAGGTGAACACATGCGCCGTGCCGGCCTTGAATGCCAGCTTGCTGACCCAGCCGAAGTTCTTGCCCGAGCACACCACCACGCTCGGCTCGGCGTTGCCGATGAAGTACTCGATCTCGGCCGCTTGGTAGGCCGTGTTCAGCGGCAGGTACACCAGGCCGGCGCGCAGCACCGCGAGGTAGAGCAGCAAAGCCTCGACCGACTTCTCGGTCTGCACCGCCACGCGCGCGCCGTCGGGCAGGCCGAGCGCGGCCAGCAGGTTCGCGAGCATCGCGGTGCTGCGGTCGAGGTCGCGCCAGGTGTAGAGCAGCGCCGGGTGCTGCACGCCCGCATCGGCGCACTCGATGGCGGTTGCGTCCAGGTCGGCCGGCCAGCCGGCGCGCAGGGCGCTGAAGAGGTTGTGCTGCATGGGCAAGGGTGCAAGGTCAGTCGGGGTGAAAGCGCGGTGCCCGCTTCTCGATGAAGGCGGCGATGCCCTCGACGTGCGCCGCATGCGGCGCGTACGTGAAGTGCGCGCGCCGCTCCTGCGGCGTGGGGCCGCCGGCGGCGAGTTGCCGCAGCGTCTGCTTGTTGATGCGCGCCGCGCCACACACGCGAATGTCGCAACAGGCCGCGATCTCGACGCCGCCGCCGATGCACGCACCGTCGATCTGCGCCAGCAGCGGCACGTCGCAGGCGAGCATCGCGTTGTGCTTGGCCGGATGGGCCAGCACGACACGCGCCACGCCATCGGCCCCGGCCGCTTCGAACAAGAGGCGGCCGCTCATCCGTCGAGCTTCGCGCCCGAGCCCTTCACCACCTCGGCCCAGCGCTTGATCTCGCTCGCCGTGAACTTGCCGAACGCGTCGCCATAGAGGTTGGGCGTGTCGGTGCCCAGGCTGGTCCAGGCGGTCTGCAGCTCTGGCGTGGCGAAGGCCTTGCGCAGCTCGGCCTGCATCTGCTCGACGATGGGCATGGGCGTGCCCTTCGGCGCCCACAGGCCGTACCAGGTGGCCACCTGGTAGTTGGGCAGGCCACCCTCGGCGGCGGTGGGCACGTCGGCAAAGCCCGGTGCGCGCTTGTTCGAGGCCACCGCGATGGCGCGGATGCGCCCGCTCTTGATGTGCATGGCCGACGAGCCCAGGCCGTCGAACATCATGTCGACCTGGCCGGTGATCAGGTCTTGCAACGCCGGCCCCGCGCCACGGTAGGGAATGTGCGTGATGAAGGTCTTGGTCTGCAGCTTGAACAGCTCGCCGGCCAGGTGGTGCGAGGTGCCGTTACCGGCCGAGCCGTAGTTCAGCTTCGCGGGGTTCTTGCGCAGGTGGTCGAGCAGGCCCTTCAGGTCGGTGGCCTGCACGCGCTGCGGGTTCACGACGATGACCTGCGGCACGCTCGAGACCAGCCCCACGGGGATGAAGTCGGTCTCGATGTTGTAGTCGAGCTTCGGGTACATCGCGGGGGCGATCGCGTGGTGCACCGCACCCATGAAGAAGGTGTAGCCGTCGGGCGGCGACTTGGCCGCGATCGTGGCGCCGAGCGTGCCCCCGGCGCCGCCCCGGTTGTCGATGATCATTTGCTTGCCGAGCGAACGCGTCAGCACGGCCGACAAGGGCCTGGCGAAGGCATCGGTGCCGCCCCCGCTCGGGAAGGGCACGATGATGTTGACGGGCCGCATCGGCCAGCTGCTTTGCGCCAGCGCGAACGGGCTGGCCAGCGTGGCAGCCGAGGCGCCGGCCGCCTTCAGCCACAGGCGCCGTTGGGGGTGGGGTGTCATGGGTGTCTCCAGGATGGGTGCGGCATCATGCGTGCCGCTGGCGGGCATCGTAAAGGCAGGCGAACACGGGTGTCGTGCGGCGGGTCTACCCGCTACAGTTCGCCCGGACCTGCAGCCCCCCGATGATGCCCACGACCCTGCCCAACCCGCGCGCCGACGTGCTGCCCGCCGATGCCGACGGGGTGCTCAAGCTGGCTGCGCAAAGCATGTTCGACACCCTCGCGAGCACCGCGATGGGCATGATGGTGGTCGACCGCGAGCACCGCATCGTCTGGATCAGCGAGGGCTACAAGCAGTTCCTGCCTGCACTCGGCCACGCCGAGGCCGACTTCGTGGGCCGCCGCATCGAAGAGGTCGTGCCCAACTCGCTGATGGCGCAGGTGATCGACAGCGGCCAGCCCATCCTCGTCGACCTGCTGAGCAACCAGGCCGGCACCTTTCTCGTCAGCCGCTGGCCGCTGCGCGATGCGAGCGGGGCCGTCATCGGTGCGATGGGCATGGTGCTGCTCGACCACCCCGAAACCACGATGCAGCCGCTGATCGGCAAGTTCTCGCGCCTGCAGCGCGAGCTGGTCGATGCGCGCGAGCAGCTCGCCGCGCACCTCACGCGCGAACGCCGGCCGAAGCACACCATTGCGAGCTTCGTCGGTGCCAGTGCTGCGGCCGCCGAAGTGAAGCGTCAGGCGCGCCGCGTGGCGCAGACCGACGCAACCGTGCTGCTGCTCGGCGAAACCGGCACCGGCAAGGAGCTGCTCGCACACGGCATTCACGCCGCGAGCAGCCGTGCCGCGCAGCCGTTCGTGGCGGTCAACATCGCGGCCGTGCCCGATGCGCTGCTGGAAGCCGAGTTCTTCGGCGTGGCGCCGGGCGCCTACACCGGTGCCGACCGCAAGGGCCGCGCCGGCAAGTTCAGCCTGGCGCATGGCGGCACGCTGCTGCTCGACGAGATCGGCGACATGCCGCTCGCCTTGCAAAGCAAGCTGCTGCGTGTGCTGCAGGAGCAGGAGGTCGAGCCACTGGGCAGCAACGCGGTGCAGCGCATCGACGTGCGCATCATCGCGGCCACCAGCCGCGACCTGCCGGCCATGGTGGCGGCCGGCACCTTCCGCGCCGATCTGTACTACCGCCTGAATGTGTTGCCCGTGCGCCTGCCTGCGCTGCGCGACCGCCTGGACGACCTGGAGGCGCTGGTCGAAACCCTGATGGAAGACGTGGCGCGGCGCAGCCACCTGCCGCACAAGACGCTCTCGGCCGATGCGCTCGACCTGTTGGCCAGCCACAGCTGGCCCGGCAACATCCGCGAGTTGCGCAACGCCATCGAGCAAGCCACGCTGATGAGCGACGAGCTGCTGCTCACCGCAGCGCACTTCGCCGGCATCGGCCTGCTCACAGGCACGGCCCGCAACGCCGGTTCGGCCGGCGACTCGGGTGCCACGTTGTCTGCCAGCGCCACCGCGTCGAGTGCGACTCACGCGGGGTCAGCGAAGCCCGGTGTGCACCGCCGCGCCACGCTGCACCCGCCGCTGTCTGCTGCTGCGCAAACCCCCATCAAGCCCTTGCCACAAGCCGTGGCCGAGCTCGAAGCGCGTGCGATTCGCGATGCCCTGGCCGCCACCGGCGGCAACAAGCTCGCGGCCTCGCGGCTGCTCGGCATTTCGCGCGCCACGCTGTACGAAAAACTCCCCTTGATCGGCAACCCGCCATGATGTTTCGTTTCCTGCCCACGGGCGCGTTGATCGCCTTGGGCCTGCATGCCCCGACTCATGCTCAAACCGCGGCTCAGACCGCGGCGCCACCCGCCGCGGCCGCGTCGCAAGCCGCCCCGGCCGCCCCGGCCGGGTCAACCACGAAAGCCGCGCCCGCCACGCAGCTCAAGCGCGTCGAGATCACCGGCGCACGCACCGACGACACGCAGGAGCGGCGCGAGTCCACCGCCGCCAAGATCGTGATCGGCCGCGAAGAGATCGAGCGCTACGGCGACAGCAACCTCGGCGACGTGCTCAAGCGCCTGCCCGGCGTCACGATGCAGGGCCGGCCCGGGCGCGGCGGCAACATCCGCATGCGCGGCCTTGGCAACGGCTACACGCAGATTCAGCTCGACGGGCAGCGCATCCCGCCGGGCTTCTCGCTCGACTCTCTCACGCCCGAGCAGGTCGAACGCATCGAGATCCTGCGCGCGCCCACGGCCGAGACGGGCGCCCGCGCCATCGCGGGCACGATCAACATCGTCACGCGCGAAGGCTTCGTCAAGCACATCAACGAACTGCGCCTCACGGCCGCCGCCGAGAACGGCCGCTTGCAACCCAACGTGAGCTGGACGCGCAATGACGCGGTCGGGGCGTTCACCTACAACTACGTGCTCTCGGCGTTCGGGCAAGACCGCGATGCCAGCAGCACCACGAGCACCGTCGACCAGGACCTGACCAGCGGCGCCGCGACGCTCAACCAGCGCGACGAAGGCACCGTGCGCGAGAAACGCCAAGGCCTGCACGCCAGCGGCCGGCTGCAGTGGCGCGACGAAGGCGGCGCCAACACGGTGACGGTGATGCCCTTGCTCATCTACAGCACCGGCACGACCGACCGCACGGGCGTGCTCACGCAGACCGTGGGCGCCACGCCCGCGCCTTACGACCACAGCGTGAGCCGCAGCGAAGGCACCTTCACGCTGGCGCGCTTGAACGGCCAGTGGAACCAACGCCTCGCCGATGGCGCGCGCCTGGAGTGGAAAGCCGGTCTCGGCCAGGGAAAGTACACCGGCACGAGCCTGCGAACCGAGACGACCGCCGGCGCCGTCACCCGCACGCTCGCCGAGACCGCCGACAACGTCGACAACAACCTGCTCGTTGCCGGCACCTACCGCCAGCTGCTGGCCGGTGGCCACAACCTCGTGACCGGCGCCGAGGTGGAAGCCAACCGCCGCACCGAAGACCCGACCACCGTGCAAACGCCCACGCCGCTGCAGGCCGACCTGAGTGGCAACTTCAGCGCAGCGAGCACCCGCATCGCCGCGTTCGCGCAAGACGAATGGACGCTCACGCCCCAATGGGCCGCGCACGCCGGACTGCGCTGGGAGGGCATCACGACGCGCAGCAGCGGTGACGCGAACAACCCCGCCACCAACAACACCAGCAGCGTGTGGACGCCGCTGGCCCACGCCGTGTGGCGCCCCGAGCCCGAAAGCCGCGACCAGGTTCGGTTCAGCCTGACGCGGAGCTACCGCTCGCCGACATTGCAGAACCTGATCGCCCGCCCGAGCATCAACACCCGCTACCCGGCGCCGGGGCCGAACACGCCGACGCAGGCCGACCGCGCCGGCAACCCGAACCTGCGGCCCGAACTTGCCAGCGGGCTGGACGTGGCCTACGAGCACTACCTGGGCGCAGGCGGCCTGGTCAGCGCCAACGTGTTCCACCGCAGCATCACGAACTTCATGCGCAGCGTGACGTCGCTGGAAACGGTGACGTGGTCACCCGGCCAGCCGCGCTATGTGGCGCGGATGCAGAACGTGGGCGACGCGATCACGCAGGGCATCGAGCTCGAAGCCAAGTTCCGCCTGAGCGAGGTGATGGCCGACGCGCCGAAGCTCGACGTGCGCACGAACCTGAGCTTCTTCCGCTCGCGCGTGCAAGGCGTGCCCGGGCCCGACAACCGGCTCGACCAGCAGCCCGACTACACCGCCAACCTCGGCCTCGACTACCGCCTGCCCGGCCTGCCGCTCACGCTGGGCGGCAACCTGAACTGGACGCCGGCCTACAACACGCGCATCAGCGACGAGCAGTTGGCGTTCCAGGGCCGCAAGGCGCAGTTCGATGCCTACGCGCTGTGGGTGTTCAACCCGAGCGCACAGTTGCGGCTGACCGCCAGCAACATCGGCCCGCGCGACTACATCACCGCCAGCAGCATCGACACGGCCACCGTGCGCGAGACATCGACGACCACGGCGCCGACGTATCTCAACTTTCAGATGAAGCTGGAGTTCAAGTTGTGATCGGAGTGCGGACAGTGTCTGTCACTCAGGCAGTGTGGCCGTGCTGCACGGGCCGTTCCGGCCGGTCGCGTCGACCCCACGCGTTGCACTGCCCGGGCAGCGCTCGGTGTTTGCCCTAGGCGGCACGCATCGGGCACATCGCTTGCGGCACTCGACCCTTCACGCACCGGAGACCGACCCATGACCTTCCACCGAGTAATGACGCGCGCCGCCCTTGTGGCCGCTGCCGCTGCGCTGCCACTCACGGCGTTCGCGCAGGGCAAGGGCGAGATCCGCATCGCCCACGTCTACAGCAAGTCGGGCCCGCTCGAAGCCTATGGCAAGCAGACCCAGACCGGCCTGATGCTCGGCCTCGACTACGCCACCGGCGGCACGATGACGGTTGCCGGCAAGAAGATCACCGTGATCGAGAAAGACGACCAGGGCAAGCCCGACGTGGGCAAGAGCCTGCTCGCCGCCGCCTATGGCGACGACAAGGCCGACATCGCGGTCGGCCCCAGTTCGTCGGGCGTGGCGCTCGCGCTGCTGCCGGTGGCCGAGGAGTACAAGAAGATCTTGCTGGTCGAGCCCGCAGTGGCCGATTCGATCACCGGCGAGAAGTGGAACAAGTACATCTTCCGCACCGGCCGCAACAGCTCGCAAGACGCCATCAGCAACGCGGTGGCGCAAGACAAGGCCGGCACCAGCATCGCGACACTCGCGCAGGACTACGCTTTCGGCCGCGACGGCGTGAAGGCGTTCAAGGACGCGATCAAGAAGGCCAAGATCGTCCACGAAGAGTACCTGCCGACCAACACGACCGACTTCACCGCAGGGGCCCAGCGCATCATCGACAAGCTCAAGGACCAGCCGGGCCGCAAGGTGATCTGGATCATCTGGGCCGGTGGCGGCGGCAACCCGTTCAAGATCGCCGACCTCGACCTGAAGCGCTACAACATCGAGATCGTGACCGGCGGCAACATCATGCCCGCGATGGTTTCATACAAACAATTTCCGGGCATGGAAGGCTCGACCTACTACTACTTCGGCATCCCGAAGAACCCGGTGAACGAGTGGCTCGTCGCGAACCACTACACCAAGTACAAGACCCCGCCCGACTTCTTCACCGCCGGCGGCATGGCGGCTGGCATCGCACTCGTCGAAGCGCTGAAGAAGACGGCGGGCGACACGAACACCGACAAGCTCATCAAGACCATGGAAGGCATGAGCTTCGAGTCGCCCAAGGGCAAGATGACCTTCCGCAAGGAGGACCACCAGGCGCTGCAGAGCATGTACCACTTCAAGATCAAGGTCGACCCGGCCTTCGCCTGGGGCGTGCCGGAGCTGGTGCGCGAGATCAAGCCTGAAGAGATGGACGTGCCGATCCGAAACAAGGCGCGTTAGGCCGGACACCTTCGGTGCCGTCCTGACTCGTCGGGTTCGAGCGCCGAAGGTACGCCGCTCAACCCGCCGGGGCGGTAATCCCATGCTTGAAACCAAGAACCTCACCATCCGCTTCGGCGGCCACGTCGCCGTCGATCACGTCAGCTGCGCGTTCCAGCCCGGCACGCTCACCGCCATCGTCGGGCCGAACGGCGCGGGCAAGACGACGTACTTCAACCTGATCTCGGGCCAGCTGCGCGCGAGCGAAGGCTCGGTGTGGCTCGGCGGCGTGGACATCTCGAAGCACGCCGCATCGGCACGCACGCACGCCGGCCTCGGCCGGGCGTTCCAGCTCACGCAGCTGTTTCCGAACCTGTCGGTGCTCGAGAACGTGCGCCTGGCCGTGCAGGCACGCCGCCGGCAGGGCCTGAACCTGTGGTCGGTGTGGCTCGACCTGCGCGCCACGCTGGCCCGCGCGATGGAACTGGTCGACAAGGTCAACCTCGCCGACCGCGCCGGCGCAACCGCCAGCAGCCTGCCCCACGGCGACCAGCGCAAGCTCGAGGTCGCGATGCTGATGGCGCTCGAGCCCAGCGTCTACATGTTCGACGAGCCGACCGCCGGCATGAGCGTGGACGACGTGCCCGTGATCCTCGACCTGATCCGCGCCCTGAAGCGCGAGCCGGGCAAGACCATCCTGCTCGTCGAGCACAAGATGGACGTGGTCCGCGAACTGGCCGACCGCATCATCGTGCTGCACAACGGCCAACTGGTGGCCGACGGCGAACCGGCAGCGGTGATCGCGTCACCCGTGGTGCAGCAGGCGTATCTGGGCGTCGTCGCGGAGGCCGCATGAACGCCCCTCTGCTCAGGCTGCGCGGCGTGCACACGCACATCGGGGCCTATCACATCCTTCATGGCGTGGACCTCGACGTGCCGGCAGGCCAGGTGACGATGCTGCTCGGGCGCAACGGGGCGGGCAAGACGACGCTGCTCCGAACGATCATGGGCTTGTGGGCGGCGTCGCAAGGCGCAGTTGAATTCGACGGCGCGGCCATTGGCGGCAAGGCGGGCCGGCTCACCACCCCCGACATCGCCCGCCTCGGCATTGCCTACGTGCCCGAGAACATGGGCATCTTCGGTGATCTCACGGTGCGCGAGAACCTGCTGCTCGCGGCCCGCCAGGCCCGCACGGTGGGGCAAATGGATGCACAGCGGCTCGAATGGCTCTTCGGTCTGTTCCCGGCGTTGCAGAAGTTCTGGCTCTACCCCGCCGGCAAGCTCTCGGGCGGCCAGAAGCAGATGCTCGCCATTGCGCGCGCCATGGTCGAGCCGCAGCGAGCGCTGCTGATCGACGAGCCGAGCAAGGGCCTGGCGCCGGCCATCGTGCAGAACCTGATCACTGCCCTGCGCGAGCTGAAGCAGACGCAGACGACCGTGCTGCTCGTCGAGCAGAACTTCAGCGTGGCGCGTGCGCTCGGCGATCACGTGGCGGTGATGGACGACGGCGTTGTCGTGCACAGCGGCGCCATGGCCGAGCTGGCCGGCGATGAAGGGCTGCAGCAGCGCTTGCTCGGCCTCTCGCTCGGGGCGCACGCATGACCACGACCGCACTCACCGCGCCGGCCGCCGCTGCCGCCGTCCCAATGGCGAGCTTCGACTGGAAGCCGGTGGCCCTGGTGCTGGGCTTGATGCTCGCCGGCTGGCCGCTCGTCGGCTCGACCAGCACCTGGCTCACGCTCACGCTGGCGGGCCTGGCGATGGGCATGATCATCTTCATCATCGCCTCGGGCCTGACGCTCGTCTTCGGTTTGATGGACGTGCTGAACTTCGGCCACGGTGTGTTCATCGCGCTCGGTGCCTACCTGGCGACCAGCGTGTTCGCCGTGATGAGCGGCTGGACGACGAGCCCCGAGCTCTGGCGCAACCTCGTGCCGCTGTTCGTGACGATGTTGGTGGCCATGAGCCTGGCCGCCGCCGTGGGCTGGGCTTTCGAGCGCGTGCTGGTGCGGCCGGTGTACGGCCAGCACCTGAAGCAGATCCTCATCACGATGGGCGGCATGATCATCGGCGAGGAGCTGATCAAGGTGATCTGGGGCACCACGCCCATCACCATCGAAATGCCCGAGGCGCTGCGCGGCGTGGTCACGTTCGCGGCCGGCACCGACATGGCGGCGTTCGAGAAGTACCGCATCTTCGCCACGCTCGTGGGGCTCGGCGTGCTGGCGCTGATGCTGTTCACGCTCAACCGCACCAAGCTCGGCCTGTTGATCCGCGCCGGCGTGCAAGACCGCGAGATGGTCGAGGCCCTGGGCTACCGCATCCGGCGCCTGTTCGTCGGCGTGTTCGTCGCCGGTTCGGCGCTGGCGGGCCTGGGCGGTGCGCTGTGGGGCGTGTACCAGCACGGCGTGCTGCCGCAGATCGGCTCGCACGTGAACGTGTTGATCTTCATCGTCATCATCGTCGGCGGCCTCGGCTCGACCATGGGCTGCCTGATCGGTGCGCTGCTGATCGGCCTGCTCGCCAACTACACCGGCTTCGTGGCACCGAAGGTTGCCATGTTCTCGAACATCGGCCTGATGGTGCTGGTGCTGCTGTGGCGGCCGCAGGGGCTCTACCCGGTGGCGAACCGGTGAATGAATTGAATCCAACCCAAATGCTCAACCGCCTCCTCTCCCATGACCTGCCGCGCAACCGGTGGCTGGCGCTGCTGCTGGCCGCCATCGTGCTCGGCCTGGCGTTCACGCCCTTCCTGTTCCCGGGCACGAAGGCGCTGAACGTGGCGGCGAAGGTGATCGTGTTCATCGTGCTGGTGGCGAGCTTCGACCTGTTGCTCGGCTACACCGGCATCGTGAGCTTCGCGCACACCATGTTCTTCGGCATCGGTGCCTACGGCGTGGCCATCGCGTGCACGCGCATCGGGCCGACCTGGGGGGCAGTGCTCACGGGCATGGCGCTCGCGCTGCTCGCGTCGCTGCTGCTGTCGGTGCTGATCGGCCTGGCGAGCCTGCGCGTGAAGGCGATCTTCTTCGCGATGATCACGCTCGCCGTGGCCTCGGCCTTCCTGAGCCTGGGCTCGCAGCTGTCGGACCTGACGGGTGGTGAAGACGGCCTGACCTTCAAGGTGCCCGAGGCGTTGCAGCCAGGAACAAAGTACGTTGAAGAAGCGGTGCTCGGCGCCAGCATCGACGGCCGCTTCCTCACCTACTACCTGCTGTTCTTCGCCGCCGCAGCGCTCGTGCTCGTGATGCTGCGTATCGTCAACTCGCCGTTCGGCCGCGTGCTGCAGGCGATTCGCGAGAACGACTTCCGCGCCGAAGCCATCGGCTACCGCACGGTGGTGTACCGAACGCTGGCGAGCGTGCTGTCGGCCCTGTTCGCCACGCTCGCCGGCTGCCTGCTGGCACTCTGGCTGCGCTACAACGGCCCCGACACCACGCTGTCGTTCGAGATCATGCTCGACGTGCTGCTCATCGTCGTGATCGGCGGCATGGGCACGGTGTACGGCGCGGTCGTCGGCAGCGCGCTGTTCGTGCTGGCGCAGAGCTACTTGCAAGACCTGATGAAGTTGGCGTCATGGCAACTAGAGTCGGCCGTCGAGGGTGTGCCCGTGCTGCAACAACTCATCTCGCCCGACCGCTGGCTGCTGTGGCTGGGCATCCTGTTCGTGCTGTCGGTCTACCACTTCCCTGCCGGCGTGGTGGGCCGCCTGCGTGCGATGCGGGGCGCAGCGCCATGAGCACCACGCCGCAAGGTTTCACGTCGAACTACCTCACGTGCGAAGGCCGCGAGATCCACTACACCGAGTGGGGCGCGCAGCACAGCGAGGTGGTGGTCGCCTGGCACGGCCTGGCCCGCACCTGCCGCGACATGGACGACGTGGCCGCGCACCTCGCGCAGCGCTTCCGCGTGATCTGCCCCGACACCCTCGGCCGCGGCCTGAGCCAGTGGAGCCCCGAGCCCGAGCGCGAGTACTGCCTCGCGTTCTACGAGCGGCTCGCGGTGAGCCTGGTCGACCAGCTCGGGCTGCAGCGGTTTCACTGGCTGGGCACGTCGATGGGCGGCGCCATCGGCATGGTCGCGGCCGCAGGCGCGTTGCGCGGGCGCATCCGCCGGCTCGTGCTGAACGACAACGGCCCGCAAATCGCGCCGGCCGCCATCGCACGCATTCGCGGCTATGCCGGCAGCCCCGAGTCGTTCGCCACCGTGAGCGAGCTGGAGCAGTACTTCCGCACCGTCTACAAGCCGTATGGCCGCTTGACCGATGCGCAGTGGCGGCGCCTGACCGAAACCTCGACACGCCGCCTGCCCGATGGCCGCGTCACGCCGCACTACGACCCCAAGATGGTGATGCAGTTCAGCCACCACGAAGACGACTACGCGCGCTGGCCGGAATGGGACCGCATCAACATCCCCGTGCTCGCCCTGCGCGGCGAGACCTCCGACCTGTTGCTGCCGGAGGTGGCCGACCAGATGCGCGTGCGCGGCCCGCGCGCGGTGGTGGTCGAGGTCAAGGGCTGCGGCCACGCGCCGGCCCTGAACACGCCCGAGCAGTTCGCACTGGTCGAGCGCTTTCTGGTGGCCTGACGGGCCGCCTTCACAACGCCCTGGCGGCCTGAGCGGCCGCCGTTCAAAACGACCCACCGAGGAGACGACCATGACGACGAACTGGATTCGGCGCACGACGCTGACACTGGCCACCTGTGCCCTGACCATGGCCACCGCAGCGCATGCGGCCGGCACGGTCGGCGAGACCTTTCCTCCGGGCTTCCCGGCGATCGAAGACGCCTCGCTCGGCAAGCCGGTGATCGGCTTCGGCGCGGCGGGCGTGGTGGTGCGCACGCCGGTGATCTTCCTGCACGGCAACAACGACACACCGTTCCCCACCGCCTGCAACCGCTTCGGCCGCATGCAGGCGATGGCACAGTACCTAGCCGACAGTGGCTATGCCACCAGCGAGCTGTGGGGTCTGGGCTACCAGGGCGACCAGTGTGACCTGACCGGCAACCAGACGCGCCGCTCCAGCATCGCCCACACCAATGCCGCCAACGTGCCCGACCTGCGCCGCTTCGTGCTGGCCGTGCTGGCGTTCACCGGCGCGAAAGAGGTCGACATCGTGGCCCACAGTCTGGGCGTGACACTGGCGCGCGAGTGGATGCGGCAAGACGACTCGGGCCGGCTGGTGCGCCGCTTCGTTGCGATCGACGGGCCGAACGGCGGCATCATCAACTGCTCGCCGAACGCGGCCAACTACTTCCAGGGCGCGGCCTTCGGCGGCTTCACGCCGGCGAGCGAGGTGTGCGTTGAACTGGGCTCGCCGAACACGCGCTTCCTGAAGCTGTTGAACGGTGAGCGCGATCGTGACGGCGGCCATGGCCGTGGTCACGACGATGACCGCGACACCCCGCGCACGCTCGTGATCCGCAACGCCGACAAGAGCTTCGTGTACTTCCCGGTGCAAGACGGCTTCATCGCCCCGGTGCCCGCCGAAGACTCGTTCGGCCAACCCACCGACTTCTCGCGCAGCGCCGTCATCAAGGGCGCACGCCAGCTCGACCTGGTGGGGCAGGGCGCCTATGACCCGATCCTGGGCACCACGCACCTCGGCATCCTGAATTCGCCGCAAACGCGCCAGGCGACGTTCGAGTTTCTGGTCGCTCCACCACCACGGCGTTGACTTCCTCCTTGTGCGGTCTGAGCGGGATCAGGCCGCCGGGGTGCTCAATTCCGCGAATGCCCTGAGCGAAGCCCCGGGCCGGCGTGACACCCCGAAGTTCATGAGGGATACCACCCGCCCCGAATGCGGCACCGCAGCGCGCTCCCTACAATCTCAGGCCACTCTGCGGCACCCCTTCCATGGACCTCGCGCTCCCCGGCAGCCCCACCCCCGATTCCCCCAGTTCCCCAGCTTCCCCCGAGGCTGCACCCGGCCCCACGCCCAAGGGCCTGATCCGCATTCGCGGCGCACGCCAGCACAACCTGAAGAACCTCGACCTCGACATCCGCACCGGCGAGCTGACGGTCGTGACCGGGCCGAGCGGGTCGGGCAAGTCGAGCCTGGTATTCGACACGCTGTATGCCGAAGGCCAGCGCCGCTACGTCGAGACCTTCAGCGCCTATGCGCGCCAGTTCCTCGACCGCATGGACCGCCCGGCGGTCGACCGTGTCGACGGCGTGCCGCCCGCCATCGCCATCGACCAGACCAACCCGGTGCGCAGTTCGCGCAGCACGGTCGGCACCATGACCGAGTTGAACGACCACCTGAAGCTGCTGTTCGCGCGTGGCGCGCAGTTGTTCGACAAGCAGACGGCGCAAGGCGTGCGGCACGATTCGCCCGAAACCATCTACGCGGAACTGATGGCGCGCACCGTGGGCAGCGACCCACGGCTGGTGTTCACCTTTCCGGTCGAGCTGCCGGCCGACACCAGTGCCGAACAGGTCGAGCAGTGGCTGTCGGCGAGTGGCTATACCCGCGTGCAGGCCGAGCGGGTGGTGGGCGAGCGCAAGGTGCTGGACGTGGTGGCCGACCGCTTCCGCATCCAGGGCATCGAGAAGGTGCGGGCGTTGGAGGCGATCGAGATGGCCTTGAAGCGCGGCAGCGGCCGCGTCACGGTCTACGTGTTGCCCCCTCTCCCTCTGGGTGAGGGCAGGGGTGAGGGCGGGGGCGAGGGAGCCGTGTGGCGCTTCTCCACGGGCCTGCATTGCCCGGACAGCGACATCCGTTATGCCGACCCGCAGCCCGCCCTCTTCAGCTTCAACTCGGCCTACGGCGCCTGCGACACCTGCCGCGGCTTCGGGCGCGTGATCGGCGTCGACTACGGCCTTGTCATCCCCGACCCGCGCAAGACGCTGCGCAGCGGCGCCATCAAGCCGATGCAAACGCCGGCGTGGAAAGACTGCCAGGACGACCTGCTGAAGTACGGCGGCGAAGCCGGCATCCCGCGCGACACCGCCTGGAACGTGCTCAGCGACGCGCAACGCGACTGGGTCATCAACGGCACGCCGAACTGGAAAGGCAACTGGAACAAGCAGTGGTACGGCGTGAAACGCTTCTTCGAATATTTGGAGAGCAAGTCGTACAAGATGCACATCCGCGTGCTGCTTTCCAAATACCGCAGCTATACGCCGTGCCATGTGTGCGGCGGCGCACGGCTCAAGACCGAGGCGCTGCTCTGGCGCCTGGGCAGCAAGGAAGACGCCGACGCGGTGTTCGCGCCGAGCAAGCGCTTCATGCCGCAGGGCGTGGCCTGGTCGCGCGAGCAGCTCGAAGCGCTTCCCGGCCTGACGGTGCACGACTTGATGTTGTTGCCCATCCAAAAGCTGCGGTCGTATTTCGACCGCCTCTTCACCCCTTCCCCCCCGGGGGGAAGGCCGGGATGGAGGCCGGGATCGGAGCCGGCCGACGACGAGCGCGCCGCAGGCCCCCACCCCAGCCCTCCCCCAGTGGGGGAGGGAGTGAATGGCGCGTTGCGGCTGCTCTTGTTGGAGATCCGCACGCGCCTCAAGTACCTGTGCGACGTGGGCATCGGCTACCTCACGCTTGACCGCCAGAGCCGCACGCTCAGCGGCGGCGAGGTGCAGCGCATCAACCTCACCACCGCGCTCGGCACCTCGCTCGTCAACACCATGTTCGTGCTCGACGAGCCCAGCATCGGCCTGCACCCGCGCGACATGAACCGCATCATCGAAGCCATGCTGCGGCTGCGTGATGCGGGCAACACGCTCGTGGTGGTCGAGCACGACCCGGCCGTCATGTTGGCCGCCGACCGCTTGATCGACATGGGGCCCGGCCCCGGCGAGCGTGGCGGGCAGATCGTGTTCGACGGCCCGCCCGAGGCCATTCGCGGTGCCGACACGCTGACCGGCGCTTACCTCGGCGGGCGCAAGCACGTGAGCATGGGCATCAAGCGCTTCGTCACCGAGGCCACGCCGAAGCTCATTCTCGAAGGCGTGCGCGAGCACAACCTGAAGAACATCACCGTCGAGTTCCCGCTGCAGCACTTGGTGTGCGTGACCGGCGTGTCCGGCTCCGGCAAGAGCACGCTCATGCAGGACGTGCTCTACCCCGCACTCCTGCGCCACGACGGCAAGGCCACCGACACGCCGGGCGAACACGACGCGATGTTGGGTGCCGACTGGGTGATGGACGCGGTGTTCGTCGACCAGTCGCCCATCGGCAAGACGGCGCGCTCCAACCCGGCCAGCTACGTGGGCGCGTTCGACGAAATCCGCAAGCTGTTCGCGCAGGCGCCGCTGGCGGTGCAGCGCGGCTACACCGCCGGCATGTTCAGCTTCAACGCGGGCAACGGCCGCTGCGCCACCTGCGGCGGTTCGGGCTTCGAGCATGTGGAGATGCAGTTTCTGTCCGACGTGTACCTGCGCTGCCCCGACTGCGACGGCCGCCGCTATCGCGCCGAGGTGCTCGAGGTGAAGATCGACCGCAGGTTGCCGGGTGACCTGATCCGTGACCTGTCGGTTGCCGATGTTCTGGAGCTGACTGTCAGCGAAGCGGTGCAACTGTTCCGCAACGACCGCGAGGTGCTGCGCGTGCTCGCCCCCATCGTCGACGTGGGCCTGGAGTACGTGAAGCTCGGCCAGCCGGTGCCCACGCTCAGTGGCGGCGAGGCGCAGCGCCTGAAGCTGGCCGGCTTCCTGGCCGAGAGCGCGCAGCACATGGCGGCGAGCCAACAGCGCGTGGCGAAGAAGGGCAACCTTTTCATGTTCGACGAGCCCACGACCGGGCTGCACTTCGACGACATCGCGAAGCTGATGCGCTCGTTCCGAAAGCTGCTGGATGCGGGGCATTCGATCATCGTGATCGAGCACAACCTGGACGTGATCCGCGCGAGCGACTGGCTCATCGACCTCGGCCCCGAAGGCGGCGAAGCCGGTGGCTGGGTCGTGTGCACCGGCACGCCGGAAGACGTGAAGCAGCACCCGACATCGCACACGGGCAAGGCGCTGCGTGACTACGACGTGGCGATGGGAATGGCCAATTCATTCACCGCAGAGGAAAGGGGAACGCAACGTTACACAGAGGAGGGCATTTCGTTTCAATCTTCTCTGCGCAACTCTGCGTCACTGCGCGCCTCTGCGGTGAATGACCCCGCGCTTGAAGTCATCCGCATCGTCAACGCCCGCGAGCACAACCTGAAGTCGCTCGACGTCAGCATCCCGCGCGGCAAGTTCAGCGTGGTCACCGGCGTGTCGGGGTCGGGCAAGAGCACGCTTGCGTTCGACATCCTGTTCAACGAAGGCCAGCGCCGTTACCTCGAATCGCTCAACGCCTACGCGCGCAGCATCGTGCAGCCGGCCGGCCGGCCCGAGGTGGACGCGGTCTACGGCATTCCGCCCACCGTGGCCATCGAGCAGCGGCTGTCACGTGGCGGGCGCAAGAGCACGGTCGCGACCACCACCGAGGTGTGGCACTTCCTGCGCCTGCTCTACGTCAAGCTCGGCCTGCAGCACTGCACGAAGGACGGCTCGCCGGTCAAACCGCAGAGCCCCGAGAGCATTGCCGCGCAGCTGCTGCGTGATCACAAGGGCGAGCATGTGGGCCTTCTCGCGCCCCTGGTCGTGAACCGCAAGGGCGTGTACACCGACCTCGCCAAGTGGGCGAAGGGCCGAGGCCACACGCACCTGAGGGTGGACGGCGAGTTCATCACCACGAGCCCTTGGCCACGGCTCGACCGCTTCAAGGAACACACGCTGGAGCTGCCCGTGGGCGACATCGTCGTCAGCGCCGAGCACGAGCCCGAGCTGCGCGCGCTGCTTGCCAAGGCGCTGGATGCCGGCAAGGGCGTCATGCACCTGCTGACGCCGCTCGACGGCTTGCAGGGCGCGATTATCAACGAGACCAGCACGGCGCACATCGGCACACTCAAAGTGTTCTCGACCAAGCGCGCCTGCCCGAGTTGCGGCACCAGCTACCCCGAGCTCGACCCGCGCATGTTCAGCTACAACAGCAAGCACGGCTGGTGCACCACCTGCGTCGGCACCGGCCTGGCGCTGACGCGCGAGCAACGCAAGGCGTATGACGACTCGGTGCGCGACGATGACAACAAGGGCCGCGAGCAGAGCTTCCCTTCGGAGGAGCAAGAAGTCGAAGGCGTGGTCGATGCCCCGTGCCCCGACTGCGCCGGCACGCGCCTGAACCCCGCCTCGCGCGGCGTGACCTTCGAAGACCACGCGATCACGGCGATAGCGCAGTGGCCGGTCGAAGATGCCCGCGCGTGGGTCGAGTCGTTGAAGCTCGTCGGCCGCGATGCCGAGATCGCGCGCGACGTGGTCAGCGAGATCAAGAGCCGGCTCGAGTTCCTCGAAGAAGTGGGGCTGGGTTACCTGACGCTCGACCGCGCCGCGCCTACGCTCAGCGGCGGCGAAGCGCAGCGCATCCGCCTTGCCGCGCAACTGGGCAGCAACCTGCAAGGCGTGTGCTACGTGCTCGACGAGCCCACCATCGGCCTGCACCCGCGCGACAACCAGGTGCTGCTGAATGCGCTGCAGAACCTCAGCGACAAGGGCAACACGCTGGTGGTCGTCGAACACGACGAAGACACGATCCGCCGTGCCGACCACATCATCGACATCGGCCCCGGCGCCGGCAAGCGCGGCGGCCACCTGGTCGCCGAAGGCAGCGCCGCCGACCTGGCGAAGAACCCCGATTCGGTCACCGGCCGCTTCCTGGCTCACCCGCTGATCCACCCCATTCACCCGCGCCGCGAGGTATTGCTCCCTCGCCCCTTTGGGGAGAGGGCGGGGGTGAGGGGCGAGCGCAGCGAGTCAAACACTCACCGAGAACAATTCGGTCCGCTCACCATCAAGCGCGCCAACCTCCACAACCTGCACGACATCACCGTCGACGTCCCCCTCAAGCGCCTCGTCGCCGTCACCGGCGTCAGTGGCTCCGGCAAGTCCACGCTCGCCCGCGACGTGCAGCTCGCGAACCTCAGTTCCTCAATGTGCGCGGCGGCAAGCCGGCCTGGAGCGGCTGCGAGAGCATCGAAGGCTGGGGCTTCATCGACCGCGTGCTCGAAGTCGACCAAACCCCCATCGGCAAGACGCCGCGCTCGTGCCCCGCCACCTACATCGGCTTCTGGGACACGATCCGCAAGCTCTTCGCCGACACGCTCGAAGCCCGAGCACGCGGCTACGCGCCGAACCGCTTCAGCTTCAACACCGGCGAAGGCCGCTGCCCCGGCTGCGAAGGCCAAGGCATGCGCACCATCGAGATGAGCTTCCTGCCCGATGTGAAGGTGCCCTGCGACGTCTGCCACGGTGCCCGCTTCAACGCCGAAACGCTGGCCGTGAGCTGGCGCGGCAAGAGCATCGGCGACGTTCTTAAAATGGAAATCGACGAGGCGGTCGAATTCTTCGGATCGATGCCCAGCATCGCACACCCGCTGCAACTTTTGAAAGACGTGGGCCTGGGCTACCTCACGCTCGGCCAGCCGTCACCCACGCTCAGTGGCGGCGAAGCCCAGCGCATCAAGCTCGTCACCGAGCTGAGCAAGGTGCGCGACGACATCGGCAAGCGTGGCAACAAGGCGCCGCACACGTTGTACGTGCTCGACGAGCCGACCGTGGGCTTGCACATGGCCGATGTCGAACGGCTCATCAAGGTGCTGCACCGCCTGGTCGACGGCGGCCACAGCGTCGTGGTGATCGAACACGACCTCGACGTGATCGCCGAAGCCGACTGGGTCATCGACCTCGGGCCCGAGGGCGGCGTGAAGGGTGGGGCGGTGGTGGGGGAGTGCACGCCGGAGGCGTTGGTGGGAAATGCGCGCAGCCACACCGGGGCGGCGCTGAGGGCGGTGTTGGCGCGGGGGTGAGCTGCGGGGCGCGACACCCCGTTTTTTTCAGGCGAGACCGGCTCAACGGGCGCCGGATCTTTCCATTCAATTCACCCGAATCAACTTCCGGTTGATGAACTCCAGAATCCCCGCGCCCGACAACTCGCGCCCATAGCCGGAGTTCTTCACCCCACCAAACGGCAACTCGGGTGACGACACGGCGGCGGAGTTGATGAACACCATGCCCGTGTCGATCTGCCTGGCCACGCGCTTGCCGCGCTCTGCGTCTTGCGTGAATACCGAGCCGCCCAGGCCGAAGGGTGAATCGTTCGCCAGGGCCACCGCCGCGGCTTCGTCTGCCACACGGAAGAACAGCGCCACCGGGCCGAAGAACTCCTGCTTGTAGGCCGGGTTCGCCGGTGCCAGGTCGGTCAGGATCGTGGGCTGCATGAACGCGCCGTCCTGCCCCTCGATGCGCCCGCCGCCCATCAGCACGCGGGCACCATGGCCCACGGCTTCGTCGACCTGGCCGAGCAGCGTTTTCAGCGCACCGGCCGACGACAGCGGCGCGAGCGTGGTTTGCTTGTCGAGCGGGTCGCCGGGGGCGAAGGCCTGCATCGCGCCCTGGAACTTGTCGAGGAATCGGTCGGCCAGCGCCTCGACCACGATGATGCGTTTCGACGCGGTGCAGGCCTGCCCGCTGTTGCCCATGCGGCCGCTCACGGCGTGCTTCACGGCCTTGTCGAGGTCGGCGTCGTCGAGCACGATGAACGCGTCGCTGCCGCCGAGTTCGAGCGTCGACTTCTTCAGGTTCTTGCCGGCACGTTCGGCCACCACGGCGCCTGCGGCTTCGCTGCCGGTCAAAGCCACGCCGCGCACGCGAACGTCGTCGATCACCTTGGCGACCTGGTCCTTGCTGATGAACAGGTTGGTGTAGGCGCCGGCCGGTGCGCCCGCTTCTTCGAGCAGGCGTTCGAAGGCCAGCGCGCACTGCGGCACGTTGGACGCATGCTTGACCATCACCACGTTGCCCGCCATCAGGTTGGGGGCGGCGAAACGGGCGATCTGGTAGTACGGGTAGTTCCAGGGCTCCACGCCGAACAGCACGCCCATGGGGCTGCTTTCAACGCTGGCTTCGCCCCGCGGCGTGGTGAGCTTCTCGGGCGCCAGAAAGGCCTCGGCATGCTCGGCGTAGTAGTCGAGGATGGCGGCACTCAGCGCCACTTCGCCCAGGCTCTGCGCGATCAGCTTGCCCATCTCGATGGTGATGAGCTCGGCGAACTCTTGCGGGCGCTCGCGCATGATGGCGGCGGCGCGCGCGAGCACCGCTTTGCGCTCGGCGAAGGTCTTGTGTCGCCACGTGTTCTCGTAGCAATCGTGGGCGGTGTGCAGCTTGGCTTCGAGCTGCGTGTCGGTGAGTTCAGTGAAGGTCTTGACGACCTTGCCGTTGTACGGGTTCGTGCTTTGGTAGGCCATGGTGCGGGGTTCCTTGCTTCAGTCGGGTGATGTCAGTTGCGCCAGCACCGCGCGCGCGGCGGCCGCCGACGAGGCGGGGTTCTGGCCGGTGATCAGTTTGCCATCGGTCACCACGTAGGGCTGCCAGTCGGCACCCTTGCTGTAGTGGCCGCCGTGTTCGCGCAGCATGTCCTCCACGAGAAAGGGCACGACCTTCGTCAGTTGCACCGCCTCTTCCTCTGTGTTCGTGAAACCGGTGACCCGCTTGCCTTTGACCAGCGGTGCGCCCCCGGCGGCATTCGCGTGGCGCAACACACCGGGCGCGTGGCACACGGCCGCGACTGTCTTTCCGGCCAAGGTCATGGCTTCGATCAGCTTGATCGAGTCGGCGTCTTCCGCCAGGTCCCAGAGCGGGCCGTGGCCGCCGGGGTAGAACAGCGCGTCGAAGCCATCGCCCGACACGCCGGCGAGCTTCGCGGTGTGGGCCAGTGCGGCTTGCGCTGCAGGGTCTTGCTTGAAGCGGCGGGTGTCGGCGGTTTGCGAATCGGCCTCGTCGCTCTTCGGGTCGAGCGGCGGCTGGCCACCCTTCGGCGATGCCAGAACCACGTCGGCGCCTGCGTCCTTGAACACGTAGTAGGGCGCCGCGAATTCTTCCAGCCAGAAGCCGGTTTTCTTGCCGGTGTTGCCGAGTTGGTCGTGCGATGTGAGAACCATCAAGATCTTCATGGGGCGTCCTTGGGTACGGCCGCAAAACGGCCTCAGCGTTTGACGCTAGCGCCGACGGCAAGCCGCCACCATCCGCCCGCGACGCGACTGCCTGTAGGACGGCGCCGACCCCCCCCCGCCCGCGAGGCCATGCGCCCGGCACCCTGCGGTTGGCGATGCTATGGTTTGCGCCTGTTCGAACACGCTGGCCGCCTGCACTGCGGGCCGCGCCGCAACGCCCAAGGATTCTCGTCATGAAGTCATTCGGATCGCGCGCCACCGGCGAGCGGCTGGAACGCATGCAAGCCAGCCCGTTGTGGGTGCCGGGCCGCGAGGGCGACACTGCCGCAGGCTTCCGCAACCGCGCCCCGATTCGGCCGGGCTTGCGCGACCCGCTGGCGAAGATGCCGTCGCTGACTGACTTCCTGTGTGGCGGCACGCGCCGCGTGCCCGAGCACCCTTTGCCCAGCCTCGACCCGCTCGCGCTGTGGCAGCGCCGCCCGGGCAGCGGCCTGCGCGCCACCTGGCTCGGCCACAGCACGGTGCTGATCGAGATCGACGGCGTGCGCGTGCTGACCGACCCGGTCTGGGGCCTGCGCGCATCGCCTTCGCAACTGGCCGGGCCAAAGCGCTTCCAGCCCGTGCCGGTGGCGTTGAAGGCGTTGCCGCCGATCGACGCGGTGCTGATCTCGCACGACCACTACGACCACCTGTGCCTGCCCACGATCCGCGCGCTCGCGAAGACCAGCGTGCCCTTCGTCACCAGCCTCGGCGTGGGCGCGCACCTCGAATCCTGGGGTGTCGACAAGAGCCGTATCACCGAACTCGACTGGTGGCAGAGCCACCGCCTGCCCGGCACCGAGGTCGAGGTCACCGCGGCACCGTCACAGCACTTCTCGGGCCGGGGGCTGAAAGACCGCAACAGCACGCTGTGGTCGTCGCTCGTCATTCGCTCACCGAAGCACCGCGTGTTCTTCAGCGGCGACACCGGCCTGACCGACCAGTACACCGAGATCCGCGAGCGCCTCGGCCCGTTCGACCTGGTGATGCTCGAAGTGGGCGCCTTCCATGCGGCGTGGGGCGACATTCACCTCGGCCCGGTTCACGCCCTCGAAGCGCTGCAACTGCTCGGCGGTGGCGCCTTCCTGCCTGTGCATTGGGGCACCTTCAGCCTGGCCATGCACGCATGGGACGAGCCCGCCGAGACGCTGCTTCAGCTTGCGCCGAAGCAAGGCGTGCAACTCGTGATGCCGAAGCTCGGCCAGCCAATCGAGCCGAGCCAGGTGGACACGGTGACGCCGTGGTGGCGCGGGGTGGAAGGCAAGGGTGCGGCGCCGGTGATCGAGCCGCTGCGCGAGCCGGCACCCGAGGCGCCGCCCACCGCATTGCCGAAGGGCATGCCGTGGCCCATCGACTGAGCCTGCATTCCGCAACCGAACAGGAGAACGAATTGAACCAACGCGAACTCGGCCGCAGCGGCCTGCACGTTTCGGCCATCGGCCTGGGCTGCATGGGCATGACGCATGCCTACGTGCCTTTCCCCGACAAGCAAGAGATGGTTGCGCTCATTCGCGCTGCGGTCGAGCGCGGCGTGACCTTCTTCGACACCGCCGAGATCTACGGCCCGTTCAACAACGAAGCGCTGCTGGGCGAAGCGCTCGCGCCGGTTCGCGGTCAGGTGGTGATCGCGACGAAGTTCGGTTTCCGGGTCGACGCCATGCCCGGTGTCGACAGCCGGCCCGAGCGCATCCGCAGCGTCGTCGATGCGTCGCTGGCGCGCTTGCAGACCGACCGCATCGACCTGCTCTACCAGCACCGCCCCGACCCGGCCGTGCCCATCGAAGACGTGGCGGGCACGGTGAAAGACCTGATCCGCCAGGGCAAGGTGAAGCACTTCGGCCTGTCGGAGTCCGACGCGCTCACCATTCGCCGCGCCCATGCCGTGCAGCCCGTGGCGGCGCTGCAAAGCGAGTACTCGTTGTGGACGCGTGACATCGAGGCCGAGGTGCTGCCCACGCTCGAAGAACTGGGCATCGGCCTGGTGCCTTTCAGCCCGCTCGGGCGCGGCTACCTGACCGGCAAGATCGATGCATCGACCCCGCTCGATGCGGCCGACTTTCGCAGCACGCTGCCGCGCTTCACGCCCGAGGCGCGCGAGGCCAACGTGGCGCTCGTGGCGTTGCTGACCCGCATGGCCGCGAAGAACAAGGCCACGCCGGCCCAGGTGGCGCTGGCCTGGCTGCTCGCGCAAAAGCCCTGGATCGTGCCGATCCCGGGCACGACGAAACTGCACCGGCTGGAAGAGAACATCGGCGCCGTGAACCTGGCCCTGTCGGCCGACGACCTGCGTGCCATCGACACTGCTGCCGCGAGCATCACGGTGCAAGGCGCGCGGTACCCGGAGGCGATGCAGCGGATGGTTCAGCGCTGAGAGGGCATCGCGCGCAGCCTGCAGCTGCTCGCGACCTTCCTCGACCAGCTCGGCGTGGCGCAGGCCAGCGTGGTCGGCAACCCGATCGGCAGGCGCATCGCGTGGAAGTTTGCGGCCGCGTTGGACGCGGTGGCACCCGCCGCGCGTCCGCCGAGCCGGAAGGCCCCACCTTGATCGCCGGTGGATCGCCCCTACGTAAGGACCATCGCCGCAACCCACGCCGCACCCGCAAGGACCCGCCATGGCCACCCGCCAACTCGATGCCCGCACCAGCAACCTCGAAACCCTGATTGCGCTCGCGCAATTGCTCGATCGCGTGGAGCCGAACGTGGCCACCATCGGCGCCGAGCAGTACCGTGCTCTGGTGCGGCAGCTTCAAATCGCCTTGCGCGCCGACCCGATTCCCGGCGACGCGCTGCAAGCCGTGCTGCGCGCGCACCCGGCCACGGCGTTGATCTACGAGAACATGCACTACGAGCGCGCGGGCCTGTCACGCGCTCCGTTGGATCGCTCGATCACGTCGGAGCGGCTTGCGCGCAGCGCTCTGGCCCGCGCGGCGGCGCACTGAAGGGCGCACCGCTGAACGCGCCGACGAGGCCGCCGACGAATGCGCGGTGGCGCGCGGCTGGCCGTCAGCGCTGCGGCCGCACCTTGTAGACCGCGTTGTTGCGGTTCGCACTGAAGTACACGCTGCCGTCTGCGCCCACCGCTACGCCGGTCACCACGTAGGGCGGCGGCATGCCCGGGCCGGCGGGGCGGCCGATGGGCAGCTTGTCGGCCACGGTGCGCTTGGCACCGGTTACCAGGTCGATCTCGGTCAGCTTGCCGGCAGCCGCTTCGGCCACGATGAAACTGCCCCAAGGGGTTTGCGCCACGCCTTCGGGCAGGGCCAGGCCACTGGCCACTTCGGTCTTCACGCCGGTCGCGAGGTCGATGCGGGTGAGCGTGCCGGCCGCTTCGGTCACGTACAGCGCACCGTCGCGGCCGAGCGTCATCTGCACCGGGCCCTTGAGGCCGCTGGCCACGACGGCGGTGGTCGCGTATTCAGTGCCGCTTGCGCGCGTGATGTTGCCGGTCGCGATCTCGGCATACAGCACGCTGCCGTCTTCCATTGGCAGCGCGTCGTACGGTGCCTTCAGGCCGTGGATCGTCTTGACCGTCTTGCGGGTAGTGCGGTCGATCAATTGCACTGTGCCCGTGAACCACGACGCCAGCGCGAACTGCTTGGTCGACACGCCCACCGCGAACGGGTACTCCATCTCCGACGTGGCCGAGTGCATGCGAAACACGTCGAGCACATCGCCACTGCTGGCGTTCACTTCACGGAAGCCGAAGATGTCGGCCACCCACAGCGTGTTGCCGTCGATCTTCAGGCCCGCCGGCACCGCGAGCTTGCCGCTGGTGAGGGTGCGCAGCGCATCGGTCGCGGGGTTGTAGGCCTGGATCTGGTTGTTCGCCATGTTCGACACGTAGATCGTGCCGTCCGGCGCGATGGCCAGGTTGTCGAGCGACGCCTGCAGCTGCTTCACGACCGTCTTGCGGCCGGTCGCGAGTTCGACCTTGCTCAGTTGCCCGACCTTGGTGTCCACGACCCACAGGTTGCCCTTGCCGTCGAGGTTGGCGGCCGCCGGCGTCTGGAACTCGTTGTTGATGACGGTGATGGCGCCGTTGGCCGGGTCGATCTTCACGACCTGGCCCTTGAACCACAGCGGCCCGTACAGCATGCCGTCGGGGCCGACCTCGAAGCCGTTGAAGCCGCCCATGTCTTTCGCGATCAGGCGCGGCGGGGCCACACCGGCCACGTCGAGCTCCCACAGCGCGTCGCCCAGGAACACCTGCGACGCGTAGAGCTTGCCGGTTTTGCGGTCGAAGTCGAGCGAGTTCAAACCCGGCAGGTCTTTTGCGAGCACCTTCATCGGGGCGCTGTCGCTCTCGCGATAACGCACCATGCCCATCAGGTAGTTGGTCCACGCCAGCTCGCCCATCGGCCCCACGGCAATGTCGTCGGCCTGCCCTTCGGGCGCGGGGATGAATACCTTCGCGGCACCGGTGTTGCGGTCGACTTCCCACATCTCGTAGCCAACCACGCTGCCGGCGAGCAGCCGGCCCTTGCCGTCGACCGCCAGGCCGTGCACGCCGGTGAACGACGACGGCGCCACCAGCACCTGCGGCTCGCCCCAGCCGATGGGCCGGCCGGGGGCCGATGCGCAGGCGCCGAGCACGAGCAAGGCGGCACAAGCGGCACCTGTGGCCGCACGATGAATCAGGTTCATGGGTGTCTCCCCCGGTTGCTTTTGAGAGGTGCAGTCTATGCCTCGGGCACGACTCAATCAGAACGTGGACTGAACGCCCACCCAGGCGCCGCGCGGCGCGCCGTAGCCGCGGAATTGCTCGGCGCGCGGGTTGGTTGCGTCGAAGCTGCGCGCCGGGCCGGTGAACACGTTCAGGCCGGTCACGCCGAAGTTGGCATAGCGCCGGTCGAGCGCGTTGTCGATGCGCGCAAAGATGCTGAACTGGCGCGTCAGCTGCCAGCGCGTGTCGAGGTTGACAACGGCATAGCCGGGCACACGGCCGTTCGCGTCGAGGTTGTTCTCGTCGCCACGCGCGTTCACGCCGCTCGCCACCAGCAGGCTCGCGCCGATGCGCCAGTCGCTCGTGGCATCGGCATCGAGGCGCAGCTTCAGTGAATGGCGCGCCACGCCGGGAATGCGGTTGCCGCGCTGCACGCTGATGGCGCCGTTCGCATCGGCGCTCGAGTTGGCGGGGCTATTCGCGGTGAAGCCGGTGCGGTATGCGGCATCGACAAAGCTGTAGTGCAGTGCGGCGGTGATCAGCTTGAAGCGGCCGCGCAGGTCCAGCTCCATGCCCTGCCGGCGCGTGGTGCCCACGTTCTGGAAGTAGCCCGCGTTCACCGCCACGCCGTTGGCACTGATGAACTGCAGGTCGTCGTGCAGGTCGGTGCGGAACACGGCCACGCTCCATGCCAGGCCGCCCTCGCCGCTGCCGCGCGCGCCGGCCTCCAACGTTTGCGACACGACCTTCTTGAGCGGTGGGTCGGCGAGAAAGTTGTTCGGCAGCTTGCACGGATCGTTCGGGTCGGCGCAGGTGAGTTCGATGGCGGTGGGCGCGCGCATGCCCTCGCCGTAGTTCGCATAGGCGGTGAACGTGGCGCTCGGGTTGAAGCTGATGCCGAGCGCCGGGTTGAAGCGCTCGAAGCGGTGTGCGCCATTGAGCTGCGGCGCCGCGCCGCTGCGGTCGGTGATGGTCACATCGGCACGGTTGAAGCGGCCGGCCAGGGTGAGCGTCCAGCGCTCGGTGATGTCCACCGAGTTCGACGCAAAGAGGCCGGTGTGCCGGGTCGTCGAGTCGGAATCGGTGTCGGGCGTGAACGCGCCGAGCGCCTGCGTGCCCCGGTCGGGCGTGAAGGTGGCCTCTTGCGACGTTCGCGTGAAGCGGGCGCGCCCGTCGTCCACGCTTGCGCCCACGAGCAGGCGCTGGCTGAGCCCACCGAGCAGGCCGCCCAGCGGCCCGCTGCGCGTGAGCTGGATGCCGGCGCCGCGCCCGAACTGGTCGATGGTCGATGCGTCGTTCGTGGCCTGCACCACATCGCCGGCCACGAAGGCGTCGTTCACGTTGCTGGAGACGTTGCGGTTGCGAAAGCGCCGCACGTAGGCGTTGCCGCTGAGCAGCCAGATGTCGCTGATCTCCACGCTGGCCTTGAGTGCCAGCGCAGCCACGCGGTTGGCGTTCAAGTCGGGCCAGGTGTAGGCCTCGCGCGGGTCGGTGAAGCTCTGCGGCAGCGTCTGGGTGCCTTCGAGGCGGTTGTCGGCGAGCTGCAGGCTGAGGTCGATGTCGGTCGTGTCGTTCTGCCAGCCGAGTTTCGCGAAGGCCTGCCGCACGTGGCTCGCGTTGTGCTGCGCCCAGCCATGGTCCTGGCTGTCGTTGGCGGTTGCGAACCAGTCCCATGTTCCAGCCTGGTCGCCCGCTTTGCCGCCGGTTTCCAGGCCCAGCGCGCGCCGCCCGAACGAGCCGCCCGACACGCTGACCGAGCCGCCCGGCCGGTCAGGGTATTCGCTGCTGCCGCTCTTGGTGTAGACGGCAATGGCACCCCCCAGCGTGTTCAGCCCGTACGCCGGGTTCGAGCCCGGGATGAGCTGGATGCTGCTGATGGCGGACGCCGGGATCAGGTCCCAGTTGACGCTGTCGCCGAAGGGCTCGTTGACGCGCATGCCGTCGAAGAACACCGAGATGCCTTGCGGCGTGCCGAGCAGCGGCGACGCGCTGAAGCCGCGCACATTGATGTCGGGTTGGTGCGGGTTGCCCTGCGCGGCGTTGACGGTCAGGCCGGTGGCGTTGGCTTCCAGGAAGTCGGTCAGGCTCGGGCTGGCCTGGCGCTTCAGGTCCTTGCTGGTGAAGAGCTGTGCATTCGCGGGCAGCTTGGCCAGCGGCACCGCCGAGCCGGGCAGCAACGTGGTGCCCACCACCTGCACCTGCGGCAACTCCAGCACCTCGGCCGGGTTGGCAGCATGCGCCACCGTGGCGATCAGAGCGAAAGGCGTGAGGGCAAGAGACTTGAGCACACGCGAGGTGCCCAGGCCGCAGCGCAGATGCTGCGGCGGCGGTGAACGCCACGTCATCGGATCGCCACGCCCCAGGGCAGCTTGCCCACAGTGATGTCGGCCAGCTTCACGCCGCGTGCGGTGTCGATCACCGAGACCACGCCCGAACGCCCGCACGCCACGTAGAGCTTGCCGCCATCGGGCGTGAGCGCCATGTTCCACGGCCGCTGGCCGACGCCGATGGTGGCAGTGAACGCGCCGCTGGCCACGTCGAACACCGACACGCTGGCGTCACCGCCGTTCGACACGAACACGCGCGTGCCGTCGGGGTGCACCGCAATGCCGTTGCTGCGCGAACCGGCGGCCACCTTGGCCAGCACGGTGAAGCTCTTCGTGTCGATCACGAACAGCTCGCTCGACGATTCCGCCGCCACGTAAGCGCGGCTGCTGTCGGGCGAGAAGCCGATGCCACGCGGGCGCATGCCGACCGCCACCTGCGCCACCTGCGTGCGGCGGGCGAAGTCGATCACGTCGACCGCATTGCCCTCTTCGGCGCTGACGAACACCAGGCGGCCGTCGGGCGAAAAGATGGCGTGCTCGGGGTTCTTGCCGCGCACCTTCACGCTGAACGTTTTCTTGTTGCTGCGGGTGTCGACGAACATCACCTCGTTCGTTTCTTCCACGGCCGCCGCCACCCAGCGGCCGTCGGCCGAGATGCCCACGCCTTCGGGCGATTCGCCCAGCGCAATCACCCCGGCGGGCTTGCGCGCCGCCAGGTCGAGCAACACGAGCTGGTTGCCCGGCTGGTCGCTCACGTAGGCGGTGCGCCCGTCGAGCGAGACTACAGTGCCACGCGGCTTCTTGCCGGCGGGCAGTTCGGCGACCACGGTGTCGGTGGCGGTGTCGATGATGCTGAGCGTGCCCGAGCCCTCGTTGGGCACGTAGGCGAAGGGGGCCGCCAGTGTCGCGAACGATGCGACGACGAGGCCGGCAAGAACGATGGGTTTGAGTGTCATGAGGTCGGGGAAGTGGCCAAGTCATTCACGGTGACGCGCCCGGCCACATGCGCGAGAACACTTCGTCGCGGTCGATCAGCGCGTGCTTCAGAGAGACCGCGATGTGCCCGGCGATGAGCGCCGTGAGCAGCCACGCCGTTGCCACGTGCAGGCCATTGAGCGCGTCGTACACGCGGGGCAGGTCGGGGCCCCACGGCGCCAGGCGCGCGCCGAAGAAGCGCACGCCGTGCTTGCTGAAGTTCGACGCGACGTAGCCCGCGAGCGGTGCCACCACCATGCAGGCATACAGCGTGCGGTGGCCGAAGCGTGCCGCGCCGTGCTGCCATGCCGGCATCGAGGCTGGCCAGGCCGGTGGCGCATGGCGCAGCCGCCACAGCAGCCGTGCCGCGATCAACACGAACAGCACGATGCCGACCGACTTGTGCAGGTTGATCGTGGCCGCGCGGGCCGGCGTGCCGCGCGGCGCCAGGTCGTCGAGCAGGAAGCCGAAGGCGATCTGTGCAAGCAAGGCCAGGCCGATGAGCCAGTGCAGCGCGATGGCCACGCGGGTGTAGCGCGCGGACGTTTCGAACGGGGCGATGGAGCGGGCGTTGGTCATGAGGGGTTCAGGTCGAGCAGGGCAGCCTGCGGCATCACAGGCCGACGAGGTAATGAGCCAGGTTGTCGATGTCCTGCGCGCTCAGCGTGTTGGCCACGCTGGTCATGGTGCCGGCGTCGTTGGTGCGCTGGCGGGCCTTGAACTCGGTCAGCTGCTTGACGATGTAGTCGAAGTTCTGCCCGGCCACGCGCGGCACTTCGTTCTGCCCTGCAAAGCCGCCCAGGTGGCACATGGTGCACAGGGTCTCGTCGGCCTTCAGCTTGCCGACGCGGGCTTTGTCGGCGCTGGCGACGTAGGCCTGCGGCGGCGGCTTCTGCCTGGCGAAGTAGTCGGCGAGTTCGCGCATCTCGTCGCGCGTCATGCCGGCCACCATCGGCGTCATCAACTCGTGGGTGCGCCGGCCTTCCTGGAAGTCGCGCAGCTGCAGGTAGGTGTAACGCGCCGTCTGCCCGGCGAGGACGGGGTAGGCCGGCAGCAGCGGCTTGCCGTTCGCGCCATGGCAGGCGGCGCACAGCGCGGCCTTGGGCGGAGCGGCGTCTGCGGCCTGTGCCGCAGCGGGCAGCGGCATGAAGGTGGTTGCGGCACCGATCAAGGCGGTGCCGAGCAATGCGTGCAATGAAGTCATGAGGTGGAATCGTGGCGGCCCCGCCCGAAGCGCGAACGCTTCGGGCGGGGCCGCTGGGGTTAAAGAGTCGACAAACTGATTTTGCGCTGCATCGCTGCTGCGCTGCTTACGGCAGGGCGAACACCACGACCGAGTTGCCGCGCTTGAAGTCGAGCTGCGTGTTGCCGCCTGCGGCCACCGCCACGTACTGCTTGCCGCCGGCCATGTACGAGACCGCCGGCGCGTTGACGCCGGCGCCGCACTGGTACTCCCAGAGCATCTTGCCGTTCTTCGCGTCGAAGGCGCGGAACAGGCCGTTGCCTTCGCCGTTGAAGACCAGGTTGCCGGCCGTGGCCAGCACCCCGCCGATGAGCGGTTGCTCGGTGTCGAACTTCCATTCCATCTTGCCGGTGTCGATGTTCACGGCGGCCAGGCGGCCCCATTGCTTCTCGGTGGCGATCACCTTGAACGCGCCGCCCAGCCACAGTTTGCCACCGGGGTACTTGGCCTCTTCGACGTGGTACGTCATGGGCTGGTGCAGGTTGGCGGCGTAGGCCAGGCGCGTCTTGGGGTTCACGGCCATCGGGCTCCACTCGACGCCCCCGTTCGCGCCCGGCAGCATGCGCGCACCGTCCTTCGTGGGCAGCACCCACATGTTCTCTTGCGGCACCATGGCTTCGCTGAAGCGGATCAACTCGCCGGTGGCCCGGTCGTGCACGTAAACGTGGCCGGTCTTGCCGCCATGGATGGCGACCTTGCGCATCTTGCCGTCCTTGCCCATCGCGTCGGTCAGGATCACCGGCGACACGGCGTCGAGGTCCCACACGTCGTGGGCCACGTACTGGTAATGCCACTTGTAGGCGCCGGTGTTCAGGTCGACGGCGACGATGGAGTCGGTGTAGAGGTTGTCGCCCGGGCGTTCCGCTCCGTACAGGTCGGGGCTGGGGTTGCCGACGACGAAGAACGCCATGTTCGCGTCTTTGTCGATGGCAGGCGCCATCCACACGCCGCCGCCCAGCGTCTTGTAGAAATCACCACCGCCTTTCGCGAACTGCGCCTTCTCGGCGGCGATGTCGCGCTTCATGTTGCGGTTGGTCGCGTCGTTCACCGCCCACACGCCTTCGTGGCCCTTGGCGGGCACGGTGTCGAAGGTCCAGAGCAGCTTGCCGTCGTTCGCGTCGTAGGCCTTCACGAAGCCGCGTATGCCGTACTCGCCGCCGTTGGTGCCGATCAGCACCTTGCCGTTCACGGCCACCGGCGCCATGGTCTCGGAGTAGCCGGCTTCGGGGTCGGCGATCTGCGTTGCCCACAGCACCTTGCCGGTCTTCGCGTCGAGTGCCACGAGCTTGGCGTCGAGTGTGCCCATGTAGAGCTTGTCGCCCATGATGGCCACACCGCGGTTGTTCGGGCCGCAGCAGTAGGTGGTCACGGCGCCCATCTTGTGCTTGTAGTGCCAGAACTCCTTGCCCGTGACGGCATCGAGCGCGTAGATGTGGTTGTACGAGGTGGTGACGTACATGACGCCATCGACCACGATCGGCGCGGTCTCCATCGACTCGAGCACCTCGGTCTGGAACTGGAACGCGGGTCGCAGCTTGGCCACGTTGCCGCTGTTGATCTGGTCGGCCGGGTAGTAGCGCGTTTGCGCGTAGTTCATGTTCGAGTGCAGGAAGTTCGCGCTGTCGCCATCGGCTGCGTCGAGCTGCCGCTGCGACACGGAAACAGCTTTCGGCACAGCCATGCCGGTGGCCACCGCCTGGCCGGAAATCTCCGCCTGCGCGAAGGCCGCCGAAGGCAGGGCCGCGAAAGCCGCAGCCACGGAAATCGCCACACTCGTGCTGCGCAACATGTCGGTTCGTGTCATGGGTTACTCCAATGGTTTGTGTTTGCTTTGTGGGGTGCGAACGTGCTGTTCACGGCCGCTCGAAGCAATGCTGCCCGTGGCCCGGACGACGCGCCGATCAATGCACGCCAAACCGGGCCACTGCCTTTGCCTCGCGGACAAGCGTAGCCGCATTCCGCCGAGCCGCAAACTGGTTTACCCTGCGAGCGGCCATCGAACGAGGGAGGCTTTCATGACAACACTCTTGCGGCTCTGCCGGCTCACGCCTTGCCTGATGGCGGCCCTGCTCGGCGCACCGGCTCCGGTTGCTGCGCAACCACAGGAATCATCGGTTTCGCCGCTGAGCCTGAACGCGCAGTTGCTGGTTTCGGCACGCGAAGGCCATGTTGCGCAGGTGACTCGCTTGCTCGACCAGGGGGCGGCTGTGAACTCGCGCAACCGCCTGGGCAAGACACCGCTGCTGATGGCCTGCGAGAAGGGCAACACCGAGCTGACCGCTGCGGCGTTGAAGGCCGGTGCCGACGTGAACCTGGCCTCGGTCGAAGGCGTCACACCGCTGATGGCGGCGAGCTACGGCGGCCACGCCGCCATCGCCCGGCGCCTGCTCGCCGCCGGTGCCCGCACGGCGCCGCTGGACCGCATGAGCAAGCCTGCCGTCGTGTATGCCGCAGGCCAGGGGCATGCGGCCGTGCTGGCGGCGCTGCTCGATGCGGGTGTCGACGTGAACACGCCCTATGACCACCAGCTGACCGCGCTGATGTGGGCCGCCGGCCAGGGCCATGCCGACGCCGTGGCGCTGCTGCTGGCGCGGGGTGCGCGCGCCGAGCTGCGCGACGACCGCGGCCAGACCGCGTTGGACATGGCACGCGGCGCCGGCCACGAAGCCGCGGTGCGCGCGGCCGGCCTGAACTGACGCGCGGACCTCAGAACGTGCGTCTTCAGAAGCTGTACTGCGCCGACGCACCCGCGAGCCACGTGCGGCCCGGTGCCGGCTCGAAGAAGCGGCTGTTGCCTTCGTTCACGATCACCGAGCCGACGTAGGCGCGGCCGAAGAGGTTGTCGACACGGGCGAAGCCGGTCAGCTCCCACGCGCCCAGCTTGGCCACATAACCGATGTTCGCGTTGGCGACCGCATAGCTCGCCGCAGCGTCACTGTTGGTGTCGTTGACCATCACGGCGCTCAGGTAGCGCGCCTCGACGCCGCCACGCCAGCCTTGCGGCGGCGCCCAGTTCAACGCCGCGAAGGCCGAGCCGCGCGCCACGCCGGGTATGCGGTTGCCACTGGCAACGGTAACGTTCGGCACGGTGCAAGGTGCTGCGGTGCAGGTCTTGAACGTGTCGCCGTATTTGGCGTCGAGCCAGGTCAGCGCGACCTGCGCGCGCAGGTTGTCGATCAAGCGTGTCGACCAGCCCACTTCCATGCCCTTGCGCTGCGTGCCGCCCACGTTCTGGAACGTGGCGCGCCCGCCGCTGTTGGTGAGGGTGGCGATCTCGTTGCTGGTGCGCGTGTCGAACACGGCGGCGTTGAGTTCGCCCAGGCCGTCGATGCGCGTTTTCACGCCGGCTTCGATGCTGTTGCTGCGCGCCGCATCGAGCCCGAAGTTCAGGCCCGTGGCGCCGTTCGGGCGGTAAGCCAGTTCGTTCAGCGTGGGCGTTTCGAAGCCGCGCCCTGCGGTGGCGTACAGGTGCACGTTCGGGCTGAGCGCGAACATCAGGCCGACCGCGGGCAGCGTGGCGCCGTAGGTGGCGCCACCGCTGTCGTCCTTGTTGATGCCCGTGATGTAGGCGTCTTTCGAGTCGAAGCGCACGCTGCTGTGGCGCACACCGGCGTTCAGCGTCCACGCGGGCGCGAACTGCCATGACGCCTGTGCATATTGGTCGAAGTTCGACACGTCGTTGCGCTCATTGCGGCGCTGAACACCCTGCACGCCGAGCGTGGTGCCGACGAAGTTCTGGAAGCCCTGGCGCTGCTCGCCGAGCTTGTCGTAGGCCATGCCCGCGATCAGCGAGAACGGCGCATCGGCCAGGGTCGATTTGAACGACCAGCGAACGTCGGCACCGCTGTATTCGCGCCCCAGCACGATCACGCCGCCGGGCTGCAGCGCACCGGCCTGCGTGGCCACCGGGATCGACTGGAACTGCACCGTGTTGCGGTGGCCCGAATAGGCCAGCAGGCGCAGCGCATTCGCGCCGTCGAGCTTGCGTTCGTAGACCGCGCCGACCTGGGTTTGGTCGACGGTCTTGCGCGTGTCGAAGGCCGTTGCCGAAGGGTCCACGCTGCGCGGGTCGGCCTCGAACTGGGCGCGCGTCAGGCCGAGCGGGTCTTGCGCCTTCGGCAGGTTCACGCTGTTGGCCACGAGCGTGAGCTTGCTCGACTCGTCGGTGGCGAGCGTGAACTTGAGGTTGCCGATCTCGCGCTGCACGGCGCTGTGGTCACGGTAGCCGTCGCTCGTGAAGCGGCTGATGCTGCCGACGTAGCCGAACGCCCCTTGCGAGCCCGACACCTTGGTGGACAGCCGCAGCGCACCGTCGCTGCCCGCCGCCATGCCGAAGCCAACGGTCGGCGGCCCGCTGCCGTCTTCGGTGAACACTTGAATCACGCCGCCGGCCGAGTTGCCGTACAGCGCCGAGAACGGCCCGCGCAGCACCTCGATGCGGCCGGCCGAGCCGAGGTCGACGTTAGAGACCTGACCCTGCCCATCGGGCAACGTGGCGGGAATGCCGTCCACGTACAGGCGCACGCCGCGCACGCCGAAGGTCGAGCGCGCGCCGAAGCCGCGCACCGAGATCTGCACGTCTTGCGCGTAGTTCTGGCGGTCACGCGCCAGCAGGCCCGGCACGGTGGAAAGGCTCTCGGAGATGTTGACCTGCATGCGGCCATCGCGAAGCGTGTCGCCGTCGATCCGGTCGATCGATGCGGGCACGTCGAACGCGGCCGCCTCGGTGCGCGTGGCGGTGACGACGACCGGCGGCAAGGTGGTGGCCGCAGGCGTTGCCGCCTGGGCTGCGGTGATGCGCGGCAGCAGCGCGCAGGCCAGCACGCAGGTAAGCGCGCAGGCCTGCGTCACGCCGGCCATTGGCAAGTGGCCGGGTGTGCGCGAAGGTTTCGGTGTGAGGGTTTGCATCGTGGCGAAGAGAGTGTGAATGAAGGGGCTTTGGGGTGCGAACAAGCCTCAATCCGTGGCCGCTGTCGCACTGTGGAAGCCCTGTGGACGCCGTGTAGCGAGCGCGCCGCGGGTTGCCCGGCCGGTGATGCACGGGTGCATCCGACCGCCCAAAGCGGTACCGATTTTGTCGTTCAAAGTCGCACCATCTGCGTGGGAAAACCCTGGCGCAAGACCGGTCGAGGTTCTCGATTGCAAAGGGGCATCACCACGCCACGAAAAGGCGGCGGCGGATCAAGCCAACGTGAACCGGTAGACGCCCTGCGCGTCCACCTGCCGTTTCAATGTGCCCACCAGCCACAGCGCGTGCAGGTGGGCAATCGACTCGCCGATGGCGAACGTGGTCTGGTGCAGATCGAGCTTGCGCTTGAACAGCACCATCAGCAGGTCGGCCGCGCACTGGGGTGCTTCGGCGCACGCGCTCAGCACCTCGGCAAAGCGCTCGTCGTGGTGCGCGGTGAGCTGGTCGATGCGCGTGTGCATGCCCGTGAAGGGCCGGCCGTGCGAGGGCAGAACCAGCGTGTCGGCGGGCAGCAACTTCATGCGCTGCAGCGAGTCGAGGTACTGGCGCAGCGGGTCGGCCTCGGGCTCGACCTCGATCACGCTCACGTTGGTCGAGATGCGCGGCAGCACCATGTCGCCGCTGATCAGCGTGCCGGTGGCCGCGCAGTGCAGCGCCATGTGCTCGGGCGCGTGGCCGTAGCCCACGTGGCACACCCATTCGCGCCCGCCGATCTGCAGCCGGTCGCCGTCGGTCAGGCGGCGAAAGCTGTCGGGTACCTGCGGCACCATGCTCGCGTAGTAGTTGGTGCGCGCCTTGATCTTGGCCTGTGACTCCGGGTCGGTGAGGCCGTGCTTCGCCATGAAGGCCGCCGACTTTTCGCCGCCGAAGCCAGCCTGAACGCTGGTGGCCAGGCGCGCCACGTTGTAGTCGGTCGCGCTGATCCACAGGCGCACGCCGAAGCGCTCGGTCAGCCAGTGCGCGTTGCCCATGTGGTCGGGGTGCATGTGCGTGACGATCACGCGCAGCACCGGCAGGCCGCCCAGTTCACTCGCGAAGACCTGCTCCCACGCCGTGCGCGTGGCCTCGTTCGCGATGCCGCAGTCGACGATGGTCCAGCCCTCGCGGGGGCCATCGTCACCGACCTGCACATCCCGCAGCAGCCACAGGTTGATGTGGTCGAGCTGGAACGGCAGCGGCATGCGCAGCCAGCGCACGCCGGGCGCCACCTCGAGCGTGCTGCCGATGGCGGGCAAGGTGTCGCCCAGGGGGTAGTCGAGCTGCATTTCGAGGGCGTTCATGGCGGGGCGTCTTTGAGGTGGTGAGCTTGGCGGTGGGCATGGCCGACAGGAAGCCGCGCGACGTAAACTTTACGTATACGTCAATCGAACCAGTGTACGGTTCTGGTCCGGTCTGCGCTGTCCCCTGTGTTCCATGCCCATCCCCGCGCCCACCCTCATGCCCGCCCAGCACGACCCCAACCCCCCGGTCACCTATGCCATCGGCGAACTCGCGCGCGAGTTCGACCTGACCACCCGCGCCATCCGCTTCTACGAAGACTGCGGCCTCATCAACCCGCAGCGCAGCGGCCGCACCCGCATCTACACCGCACGTGACCGCACCCGCCTGAAGCTCACGCTGCGCGGCAAGCGCCTGGGCCTCACGCTGGCGGAGGTGAAAGACCTGGTGGGCATGTACGAGTCGCCGCGCGACACCGAGGCGCAGTTGACCAAGTTCCTCGTCGTGCTGGCCGAACACCGGGCCCAGCTCGAGCAGCAGATGGCCGACCTCAACACCACCCTCGCCGAGGTGCGTGCACACGAGAAAGAGGCCCGGCGCCTGCTCACCCAGAGCCCGCCACGCGGCGAGCGCAAACCCATCAACGGAGACAGACCATGACCCACCTTCCCGGCCTCGACCACCAACTCGGTGAAGACGTCGACGCGTTGCGCGACGCGGTGCGCGAGTTCGCGCACGCCGAGATCGCGCCGCGCGCTGCCGAGATCGACGCATCCGACCAATTCCCGATGGACCTGTGGCGCAAGATGGGTGCGCTCGGCGTGCTCGGCATCACCGTTTCCGACGAGTACGGCGGCGCCGGCATGGGCTACCTGGCGCACATGATCGCGATGGAAGAAATCTCGCGCGCGTCGGCCTCGGTCGGCCTGAGCTACGGCGCGCACAGCAACCTGTGCGTGAACCAGATCAAACGCAACGGCAACGATGCGCAGCGCGCCAAGTACCTGCCCAAACTCATCACCGGCGAGCACGTGGGCGCGCTCGCGATGAGCGAGCCGGGCGCCGGCTCCGACGTCATCAGCATGAAGCTCAAGGCGCAGGACAAGGGCGACCACTACCTGCTGAACGGCACGAAGATGTGGATCACCAACGGCCCCGATGCCGACACGCTGGTGGTGTACGCCAAGACCGAGCCCGAGCTGGGTGCGCGCGGCGTCACCGCGTTCCTGATCGAGAAGGGCATGCGCGGCTTCAGCGTTGCGCAGAAGCTCAGCAAGCTCGGCATGCGCGGCAGCCACACCGGCGAGCTGGTGTTCGTCAACGTGGAGGTGCCGGCCGAGAACGTGCTGGGCACACTGAACGGCGGTGCCAAGGTGCTGATGAGCGGCCTCGACTACGAGCGCGCCGTGCTCACCGGCGGGCCGCTGGGCATCATGCAATCGGTGATGGACAGCGTGGTGCCCTACATCCACGACCGCAAGCAGTTCGGCCAGAGCATCGGCGAGTTCCAGCTGATCCAGGGCAAGGTGGCCGACATGTACACCGTGCTGCAGGCCGGCCGATCCTTTGCCTACACTGTGGCAAAAAACCTGGACATGCTCGGCATCGAGCACGTGCGCCAGGTGCGCAAGGACTGCGCGAGCGTGATCCTGTGGTGCGCCGAGAAGGCGACCTGGATGGCCGGCGAGGGCATCCAGATTTTTGGCGGCAACGGCTACATCAACGAGTACCCGCTGGGCCGGTTGTGGCGCGATGCCAAGCTCTACGAGATCGGCGCCGGCACCAGCGAGATCCGGCGGATGTTGATCGGCCGCGAACTATTCGCTGAAACGGCGTGACCAACGACCAGCGATGATTCCGCTCGACACACTGCT
>JANXWV010000080.1 GCA_025350965.1 Rhizobacter sp. | reverse complement strand
CGATAGGTGGCAACGCTCGCCAGGATCGCCGCTGTCCACGCGGGTGGCCCGCTGTCGAAGAGCATGTGCACGTCCGGTGGTGCATCGGGGGCGTTGAAGGTCAGGCGAACGATGGTCTTCAGCGACAACGGAATGAAGCGCTTGAAGTCAGGCGGCGGCGCGTTGACGATGCCCGCCATGCACTCCTCCGGCAGGCCAAATCGGGCCTCGCTCTCAAGGAGTGCACGTTTTTGGACCTGCCCTCGCGGGTCATTCGCCATGACCCGAAACTCCTGGATTGTGTAGACGCTGAGGTTCGGCTTCAAGCACGGTAGCCGGTAGTTCAGCACGTGGTCGCGCACTGCCAATAAGAGCGTGCTGCTGCCGTTGCTGGCCACCACCTGAACCACCGGAGGCGCGGAGGGGTCGCTGAAGTGGAGCTGGAGTCGCACCACGGCTTCAGACGACAGACGCTCCTCCGAGGGCAAGGCAGGCGGCTTCTGTTCCGGCCGAACCGAGGTCAGGCACGCCACGCTCTGCGACGCTGGCCTCAGCTCGAATGCCGACTGTGCCGCAGGCTCTGCTGCGGCCTGCGCCCCGGCGACCACGAGCAAGGCCACGCCAACGACCCGCAGGCAGTGCCCGCCGAAGCGGCGTGACCAGGCCGACGTCGCCACAGTGCGCACCTACTTGCCCAGCACCTTGCGCACCGTCGCCACCACGTTCTCGGGCGTGAACCCGAAGTGCTTGAACAGCACCGGCGCGGGGGCCGACTCGCCATACGTGTCGATGCCGACGACGGCCGCGCAGCCGTACTTCCACCAGCCGTCGCTGACACCCATTTCGACTGCGATGCGCGGCACGCCGTGCGGGAGCACGCTGGTCTTGTAGGCCGCGCTCTGGCGGTCGAACACGCTGGTCGAGGGCATCGAGACCACGCGCACCGCAATGCCGCGGCCCGCGAGCGCTTGCTGCGCATGCAGTGCCAGCTGCACCTCGGAGCCGGTGGCGATGATCACGGCCTGCGTCTTCTTCCTGAGCCCCACCTCGCTCGGCTCGGCCAGCACGTAGGCACCCTTGGCGATCTCGTCGAGCGAGCGCTTCGGTGCGTACGGCAGGTTCTGGCGCGACAGCAACAGCGCGCTCGGCCGGGTCGTGCTTTCGATGGCGCAGGCCCACGCCACGACGGTCTCGGCCGTGTCGCACGGGCGCCAGACGTCCAGACCCGGGATCAGCCGCAGGGAAGCCGCGTGCTCGATGCTCTGGTGCGTCGGCCCGTCTTCGCCGAGGCCGATGCTGTCGTGCGTGAACACGTGGACGACGCGCAGCTTCATCAGCGCCGCCATGCGGATGGCGTTGCGGCTGTAGTCGCTGAACGTGAGGAAGGTGCCGCCGTACGGGATGAAGCCGCCGTGCAGCGCAATGCCGTTCATCACGGCGGCCATGCCGAACTCGCGCACGCCGTAGTTGATGTGGCGGCCGTCGTTGGCCGCGCCGGTGGCGGCATCGAAGCGCAGCGGCGGTGTGCTGCTGGTGTTGGTCAGGTTCGAACCGGTCAGGTCGGCGCTGCCACCCAGCAACTCGGGCAGCACCTTCGTGAAGGCTTCGAGCGCCAGTTGGCTGGCCTTGCGGCTGGCCACGTTCTCGCCCTTCACGTGCGCGGCCACGGCGGCGTCGACGGCGGCTTGCGCCCAGCCGGCCGGCAGTTCGCTGTCGGTGCGGCGCGCGTACTCGGCGGCGAGTTCCGGGAAGGCTTTGCCGTAGGCCTCGAACGCCTTCACCCACGCGGTTTCCTGCGCCAGGCCGCGCGAGCGCGCGTCCCACAGCGAGTAGCAGTCTTCCGGGATGACGAACGGCTCGCTCGTCCAGCCCAGCGCTTCGCGGGTGAGCTTGATCTCGTCTGCGCCGAGCGCCTCGCCGTGCGCCTTGGCGGTGCCGGCGCGGTTCGGCGAGCCCATGCCGATGGTCGTCTTGCAGCAGATGAGCGTGGGCTTGTCGGAGGCGTGCGCGCTGGTGATGGCGGCATCGACCGCATCGGCGCTCTGGCCGTTCACATCGGCGATCACGTTCCAGCCGTAGGCGCGAAAGCGCTCCGGCGTGTTGTCGATGAACCAGGGCGCGACCTTGCCGTCGATGCTGATGCCGTTGTCGTCATACAGCGCGATCAGCTTGTTGAGTTTCCAGGCGCCGGCGAGCGCGCAGGCTTCGTGGCTGATGCCCTCCATCAGGCAGCCATCGCCGAGGAACACATAGGTCCGGTGGTCCACGACGGCGTGGCCGGGGCGGTTGAAGTGCGCGCCGAGCAGCTTCTCGGAAAGTGCCATGCCCACCGCGTTCGCGATGCCCTGGCCGAGCGGGCCGGTCGTGGTCTCGACCCCGGGCGTGATGCCGTGCTCGGGGTGGCCAGGCGTCTTGCTGTGCAACTGGCGGAAGTTGCGCAGCTCGCTCACGGCCAAGTCATAGGCCGTGAGGTGCAACAGCGCGTACAGGATCATCGACGCGTGGCCGTTGCTCAGCACGAAGCGGTCGCGGTCCACCCACTGCGGGTGGCCGGGGTTGTGCTTGAGATGCCGGCCCCAGAGTGCGACGGCCATGTCGGCCATGCCCATCGGCGCGCCGGGGTGGCCCGAGTTGGCTTGCTGTACGGCGTCCATCGCGAGCGCGCGGATCGCATTGGCCATCAGGGCCGCTTGGCCAGGGGTGTCGAGGGTGTGGGTGGCCATGCGAATCCGTGGGGAGTGGGCAGAGAGACGCGGATTTTAGGGGCGGCTCCGCCGCAGGATGGAAGCAACACGGAAGCAGGGCGCGAGCACGAGGCTCGAACGCCGGCCGGCGCCGATAATCACGCCGATGCACGGACTGCACCTCACCGCCGACTTGCGCGACTGCCCCGTGCACCGGCCGCAGATGACCGACCCCGCTGCGCTGCGCACCCTGTGCCTGGCCGCAGTCGTGGCGGCCGGCCTGCAACCGGTGGGCGAGTTGTTCCACCGATTCAAGGCAGCTGCCGATGCGTCGGCCGACTCGCCCGTCGGCAGGCCCGTGGACACGCCCGTTGGCATCACCGGCGTGGTGCTGCTGGCCGAATCGCACCTGGCGGTGCACACCTGGCCCGAGATCGCGGCTGTGACGCTCGACGTGTACGTGTGCAACATGGGCGCTGACAACTCGGCCAAGGCGCATGCGTTGCTGGCGACCTTGCTGGCGGTGTTCGAGCCGGGCCGGGTCGAGCAGCATTCGCTGATGCGCGGCGAGCACACCCCGCAGCGGCCCTTGTCTTCTGCCGTTGCAGGCCGCCGATGAAAGCGATGATCCTCGCGGCCGGTCGGGGTGAACGCATGCGCCCGCTGACCGACCACACGCCGAAGCCATTGCTGGTGGTGCGCGGCCGGCCGCTGATCGAATGGCACCTGCTGGCGCTGGCGAAAGCCGGGGTCCGCAGCGTGGTGGTCAACACGGCCTGGCTGGAGCCGGCCATCACGGCGGCGCTCGGCGACGGCACACGCTTCGGCTTGACGATCCGCTACTCGATGGAAGGCCGCGACCATGGCGGCGCGTTGGAAACCGCTGGCGGCATCGCCCAAGCGCTGCCGCTGCTCATCGACCACGCGGACGACGCGTTCTGGCTCGTCTCGGCCGACATCTTCGCGCCGCAGTTCGGGTTCGATGCAGCCGACTCGCAGCGCTTCAGAGAAGGCTCGGCACACGCGCACCTGTGGCTGGTGCCGAACCCGCCGTTCCACCCACGAGGCGACTTCGGCCTCGACGCACAAGGCTTCGGCCTGGCTGATGCGCCCGGGCCCGACGGCCTTCGCCGGACCTACGCCAACCTCGCGCTGTGCCGCGCCGCGCTGGTGGCAGGCGTGGTGCCCGGCACGCGCGCCGCACTCGGCCCGCTGCTCTATGCCTGCATGCGCGAGCGGCGGATCACGGCCGAGGTCTACGGCGGCGAATGGCAGAACGTGGGCACGCCGGCGCAACTCGACGCGCTGAACGTACGCGGGCTCGGCGGCGAGCCCGCCGACGGCATCACTCCGCCAGCGGCGCGCTGATCGCGTCGATCCGTGCCATCACCTCGGGCGTGAGCTTCGGCAGCACATCGAGCGCGCCCAGGTTGCTATGCAGCTGCGACAACTTCGACGCGCCGGTGATGACCGTGCTCACATGCGGGTTCTTCGCGACCCACGCGATCGCCAGCTGCGCCGCGCTGCAACTCAGCTCGTCGGCAACGACAGCCAGCTGTGCGACGGCGGCGTTCTTCGCCGGGTCGAGCAGGCCCTTGGTCAGGAAGCCCATGTTCGCCAGTGCGCCGCGGCTGCCTTCGGGGATGCCGTTCGCATACTTGCCGGTGAGCAGGCCGCTGGCCAATGGGCTCCAGGTCGTCAGGCCCAGGCCGGTGTCGGCGTAGAGCCGCGCGTACTCCTTTTCGACGCGCTCGCGGTGGAACAGGTGGTACTGCGGCTGCTCCATCACCGGCTTGTGCAGGTGGTGCTTCTCCGCGATGTCCCACGCAGCGCGAATGTCGTCGGCCGGCCACTCGCTCGTGCCCCAGTAGAGCGCCTTGCCCTGGGTGATCATGTCGCTCATCGCGCGCACGGTTTCCTCGATCGGCGTGGCCGGGTCGGGGCGGTGGCAGTAGACGAGGTCGATGAAGTCCAGCCCCATGCGCGCGAGTGAGCCGTCGATGGCGTGCATCAGGTACTTGCGGTTCAGCGTGTTCACGCGGTTCGCGCTGCCCGGCTCGTCACGGTTCGCCAGGCCCCAGAAGAACTTGGTCGAGACGATGTAGTTCAGCCTCGGCCACTTCAGCGCCTTGAAGGCTTCGCCCATCACCACCTCGCTCTGGCCGCCGGCGTAGATCTCGGCGTTGTCGAAGAAGTTGATGCCGGCGTCCATCGCGGCGGCCAGCATCTCGGTGGCGGCGGATGTGTTGACTTGCGTGTGGTACGTGACCCACGAGCCGAGCGAAAGGGTGCTCACCTGCAGGCCGCTGCGGCCGAGTCGGCGGTATTCCATCAAGGTCTTTCAGAGTCGGTCAAAACACCGAGGCTACATTGCCTGCATGAGTTCGATGCAACCCTCGCTTCCTTACCCGCACCGCCGTGCGCGCCTCGCTCAGGCGATGTTGGACGCCGGCGGCGGCCTCGCCATCATCCCGACCGCGCCCGAACGCCCGCGCAACGCAGACAACGACCACCCGTATCGCCACGACAGCTCGTTCCACTACCTCACCGGCTTCGATGAACCGCAGGGCTGGCTGCTGGTGTCCGACAGCGGCGAGACCACCCTGTTGTGCCGCCCCAAAGACCCGACCCGCGAGATCTGGGACGGCAAGCGCCTCGGCCCCGCCGACGCGCCCGCCGCACTCGGCGTGACGCGCGCCTTCGACGTGGCCGAGATCGACGCGGTGCTCGTCGAGCAGCTCGCGCGCCACCCTGCGGTGTGGTCGACCTTCGGCCTGCACCCGGCCCTGCAAGCGCAGATCGACGGCTGGCTCGCCGCGCTGCGCGATCAGGCGCGCAGCGGTGTGGCATGCCCGGGAACGCAGCGCGACCTCGGCCCGCTGCTGGCCGACATGCGGCTGCACAAGGACGCGGGCGAACTTGCCACCATGCGGCGCGCCGCGCACATCAGCGCTGGCGCGCATGCCCGCGCCATGCGCTTTTGCGGTGCGCGCTTTCGCGCGGACCCGCAAGCCACGGTGCGCGAATACGAGATCGAGGCCGAGCTGCTGCACGAGTTCCGGCGCCACGGCGCGCAAAGCCCCGCCTACCCGAGCATCGTGGCGGCCGGTGCGAACGCCTGCGTGCTGCACTACGCTGCCGCCGATGCACCGCTGCGTGCCGGCGAGCTGTGCCTGATCGACGCCGGCTGCGAGCTCGACGGCTACGCCAGCGACATCACCCGCACCTTCCCCGCCGACGGCCGCTTCACGCCAGCGCAGCGCGAGCTCTACGAGATCGTGCTGGCGGCGCAGCAGGCCGCCGCCGACGCGACCCGCCCCGGCGCGCGCCATCGCGACGCACACCACGCCGCGGTGCGCGTGCTGACTCAGGGCATGCTCGACAGCGGCCTGCTCGATCGTGACGTGGTCGGCGATGCCGACGCCGCGATCGCGTCGACCGCCTACCGCCAGTTCTACATGCACGGCACCGGCCACTGGCTGGGGCGCGACGTGCACGATGTCGGCGAGTACCTGTCGCTGGCCGAGGCGCCGAGCGAGCAGGTCGACGCGACGGGTCGGCCGGCGGTGATGAAGCCGTCGCGCGTGCTCGAGCCCGGCATGGTCGTGACCTTGGAGCCGGGCCTGTACGTGCGCCCGGCGCTCGGCGTACCGGAGCGCTTCTGGAACATCGGCATCCGCATCGAGGACGACGCGGTCGTGACCGACACCGGCTGCGAGCTGATCAGCCGCGGCGTGCCGGTCGCGGCGCGCGAGATCGAGGCGCTGATGCGCGACGGCGATCGCTCCTGAAGGGGAAAGCCTTTGGCTACCAAAGACAAGAAGGAAGAAGGTGCCCAGTTCGTAATACACCTCGTCGGGCCTGGACCGCCGCGTCACGCGAGCGGCGCCCTCGGCGGAGTGAACCTAAAAACGTGAGTTACCCGGTCGGCGTAGGACCGACCAGCACCGGTAAAGGCGGCCCGACGCCGACGATCCGGTCGCAGATGTAGCGCAG
>JANXWV010000061.1 GCA_025350965.1 Rhizobacter sp. | reverse complement strand
TCCTCCAGCAGCAGCGCCACGCGCGCTTCGAGCGCCAGGTCGAACATGATGCAGGGTGATGCGCGCATCGACTCGATCAGCGCCTGTGGCACGCGCAGGTCGCCGATCTTCTTGCTCTCGCTTTCAACGAACACCGGCCGCGCCGGATCGAAGCTGCGCAGCGCGGCCCACACGCGCGAGTCGAACTGCTTTTGCGCCGGCTGTGGGCTGCCCGGGACCAGGCCCAGCACCGAGCCGCGGTGGTTCGCCAAGGCCTCCAGGTCGAGCACCTGCGCACCGTGCTCGCGCAGCACCTGCAACAGCCGGCTCTTGCCCGAGCCGGTGCTGCCACAGACCACGCGGTATTGCAGCGTCGCGGGCAACACGCCCAGTTCAGCCACCACGGCGCGGCGCCAGGCCTGGTAGCCGCCGTCGAGCACCTGCACGTTGAAGCCGATCTGCGCCAGCACGGTTGCGAGCGAGCCGCTGCGCTTGCCACCGCGCCAGCAGTACACGAGCGGCGCCCAGCCCTTCGGCTTGGCCATCACTTCGCGTTCGATGTGACCCGCGATGTTGCGCGCCACCATGGCGGCTCCGCGCTTCTGGGCCTCGAACGCCGACACCTGCTTGTACTCGGCGCCGACGATGCGGCGCTCGTCGTCATTCAGTGTCGGCCAGTTCACTGCGCCGGGCAGGTGGTCGAGTGCGAACTCGGCGGGCGAGCGCGCGTCGATCAGCGTGTCGAATGCGCCCAGGTTCGCCAGCGTTTCGGCAGCGGTGGTGCGGGAGAGCATCAGGCGCTCATCGCGTCGAGCAACTCGGTCTCGATCTGCAGTTGCAGCTTGTTCTGCTGCAAGGCTGAGCCATCGATCAGGAAGGTGTCTTCGACGCGCTCGCCCAGCGTGGTGATCTTCGCCAGCTGAAGGTTGATGTGGTGGCGCGCGAGCACACGCGCGATGGAGTACAGCAGGCCCGAACGGTCGCTCGCCGACACCGCCAGCAGCCAGCGCTGCGCGCGTTCATCGGGCCGCAGGTTGATGCGCGGCGTGATCGGAAACGACTTCACGCGCCGGGAGATGCGGCCCCGGCTCGGCTCAGGCAGTGGCTCGGCAGCCGTGAGGGCGCGCAGCAACTGCGTCTCCACAAACGAGATCAGGTCGCGGTACTGGGTGCCCAAGGCGTGCTGGTCCAGGTCGGGGCTGTTGACCTGGAAGGTGTCGAGTGCATAGCCGGTGCGCGTGGTGTGTACCTTGGCATCGAGAATGTTGAAGCCGGCGCCGTCGAAATAACCGCAGATGCGTGCGAACAGGTCGGGGCAGTCGGGTGCGTACACCAGCACCTGCAAGCCCTCGCCCAGTGGCGACACGCGTGCATGCACCACCGGCAGCAGGCTTTGCACCTGCTCGTGCAGCACCCGTGTGTGCCACGCGATGTCGGCGGCGTCGTGGCGAATGAAGTAACTCAGCTCCAGTGTCTGCCACAGCGGCAGTTCGCTGCCGGTCGGCAACTGGTGCAGGTTCAGTGCGTGGCGCGCTTCGAGCTTGCGGGCTTCGACCTCGGCGTCCACGTTCGGCCGTGCGCCCCCCAGCGCGCGCAGCGTGAGCCGGTACAGGTCTTCGAGCAGCTTGCCCTTCCAGGCGTTCCACACCTTCGGGCTGGTGCCGCGAATGTCGGCCACGGTCAGCAGGTACAGCGCGGTCAGGCGCCGCTCGTTGCCCACGAGTTTCACGAAGGTTTCGATGACGTCCGGATCGGAGAGGTCTTCCTTCTGCGCGATGCGCGACATGGTCAGGTGCGCCTCGACCAGGAACTCGATCAGTGCCGTGTCTTCGGCCGGCACGGCATGATCGCGGCAGAAGCGGCGGGCTTCCTGCCCGCCCAGCACCGAGTGGTCGCCGCCCCGGCCCTTGGCCACGTCGTGAAACAAGGCGGCGATGTACAGCACCCAGGGCCGGTCGAAGGTGGATGCAAGTTGCGAGCAGAACGCGTACTCGTGGGCGTGTTCTGGAATGAAGAAGCGCCGCACGTTGCGCAGCACCATGATGATGTGCTGGTCGACCGTGTAGACGTGGAACAGGTCGTGCTGCATCTGCCCGACGATGCGGCGGAACACCCACAGGTAGCGGCCCAGCACGCTGGTCTGGTTCATCAGCCGGAAGGCGTGCGTCTGCCCCTCGGGCTCGCGCAGGATCTTCATGAACGTCGCGCGGTTCACCGGGTCGTGGCGAAACGCCGAATTCATCCGGTCGCGGGCGTTGTAGAGCGCGCGCAGCGTGCGCGCCGACAAGCCTTTCGGCCCGACTGTCTGCTGGTAGACCAGGAAGGTTTCGAGGATGGCGTGCGGGTCGCGCTGGTAGAGGTCGTCGCTCGCCACCTCGAGCATGCCGCCGCGCTCCAGGAACTTGTCGTTGATGCGCCGCATCGGCGCGTCCTGCGAGCCTTCGATGCGCTCTTCGATGTTGAGCATCAGAATCTGGTTGAGCTGCGTCACCGCCTTGGCGGCCCAGTAGTAGCGGCGCATCAGCACTTCGGAGGCGCGCTGCACGCGGCTGCCGGTGTAGCCGAAGCTTTCGGCCACGGCGGTTTGCAGGTCGAACACCAGGCGGTCTTCGCGCCGGCCGGCAATCACATGCAGGCGCGCACGAATGAGCTTGAGGAGCCCTTCGTTGCGGTTGAGCTGCTTCACCTCGAACGGTGTGATCAGCCCCTTGGCGGCGAGTTCGTTCCAGTTCTTCCCGAGGCCTGCGGCACGCGCGATCCAGATCAGGACCTGCAGGTCGCGCAGGCCGCCCGGGCTCTCCTTGCAGTTCGGCTCCAGCGAGTAGGGCGTGTCTTCGAACTTGCGATGGCGCTGCACCATCTCCAGCGTCTTGGCCCGAAGGAAGGCTTTCGCGTCCATGGCCTGTGTGTTGGCATGACGGAAGGTGTTGAACACGCGCCGCGAGCCGCACAGGTAGCGTGATTCGAGCAACGCCGTCTGCACCGTCACGTCGCTCTTGGCCATGGCGATGCATTCACCGACGGTCCGCACGCTGGAGCCGATCTCCAGGCCGATGTCCCAGCACGCGGTGATGAAGGCTTCGATCGCCGTCTTCAGGGCTTCGCTCTCGTTCGCATGGGGTGGCGGCAGCAAGACCAGCACGTCCACATCGGAGTGCGGGAACAACTCGCCCCGGCCGAAACCGCCGACCGCCAGCAAGGCGGTGGCCGAGGGCATGGCCGACAGCGTCCACAGCGCCAGCAGCGTCTGGTCGACGTGCTTGCACAGTGCCCGGGTCAGCCGCAGGGCGGCCGGTGCCGTCGGGCGCGAGGCGCTGAAATGGCCGAGCAGTGCGGCCTTGCCGGCGCGGAACTGCTCGCGCAGTTCTGGCAGCGTCGGTGCCTGCAGCGCCGGGGGCGGCGCGCTCAGAACGGCAGACACTTCGGCCCTAGGCGTGCGCGGCTGTGGCCGTCGTCACGAAGGCCGGCACCGGCGGGCTGCCGGCCGAGAGCGTCATGACCTCGTAGCCGGTGTCGGTGACGAGCACGGTGTGCTCCCACTGGGCTGAAAGCGACCTGTCTTTGGTGGCGATGGTCCAGCCGTCGCCGAACTCGCGGATGTCGCGCTTGCCGGCGTTGATCATCGGCTCGATCGTGAACATCATGCCCGGCACGAGTGTGTCCAGCGTGCCCGGGCGGCCGTAGTGCAGCACCTGCGGTTCTTCGTGGAACTTCTGTCCGATGCCATGGCCGCAGAACTCGCGCACGACCGAGAAGCCCGCGTTCTCGGCAAAGGTTTGAATCGCGTGGCCGATGTCGCCCAGGCGCACGCCGGGCTTGACCTTGACGATGCCTTTCCACATGGCGTCGTACGTGAACTGGCACAGCCGCTTCGCAGCAATGGAGCCTTCACCGACAACGAACATGCGGCTGGTGTCGCCGTGCCAGCCGTTCTTGATGACCGTCACGTCGATGTTCACGATGTCGCCGTTCTTCAGCGGCCGGTCGTTCGGAATACCGTGGCAAACCTGGTGGTTGATCGAGGTGCAGATCGACTTCGGGTACGGTGTGTAACCGGCGGGCGCGTAGTTCAGCGGCGCAGGAATGGCCAACTGCACATTCACGATGTGGTCGTGCGCCAGGCGGTCGAGTTCATCGGTCGTGATGCCGGGCTTGACGTGGGGCGTGAGCATGTCCAGCACTTCGGAAGCCAGGCGGCCGGCGATGCGCATGTGCTCGACGTCGGCAGCTGTTTTGATGGTGATCGTCATGGCATGCATTATCTCAGGCCCCGTAAACTCATGGGCTTGCACCGGAGCGCCCTCGCTCCGGCCGAGCCGCAACCTGCCCGAGCCCGCCCCGCGTGACCTCCACCTCCCAGCACCTGACCCACTTCGAGGGCGGCAACGCGCTGTCCGATTTCCGCGCGCAGGCGTTGCTGGCGCGGCTGCAGGCGGTCGCACCGCGTGTCACGGCGGTGGCGGCGCGGCACGTGCACTGGGTGGCGAGCGCGGCGGAACTCACCCGCGAAGAACACGACACGTTGACGGCGCTGCTGCGTTACGGTGATGCCTACGCCGGCCCGACAGAAGGCACACTGGTCGTCGTTGCACCGCGGCTCGGCACCGTGTCGCCGTGGGCCTCGAAGGCCACCGACATTGCGCACAACTGTGGCTTGGCGCTGAAGCGTGTCGAACGCGTCACCGAGTTCCGACTTGCCATCAAGACCGGCCTGCTCGGCGGCAGCAAGCCGCTCAGCGCCGATGAACTTGCGGCCTGCGCCGCGCTGCTGCACGACCGCATGACCGAGAGCGTGCTGGTGGCCCGCGAAGACGCGCATCACTTGTTCGACGCGCAACCCGCCGAGCCCATGGCGCATGTCGATGTGTTGGGTGCGGGCCGCGCAGCGCTGGTCGGCGCGAACACCGAGTTCGGCCTGGCTTTGTCGGGGGACGAGATCGACTACCTTGTCGACGCGTTCACGGTGCTGAAACGCAACCCGAGCGATGTAGAGCTGATGATGTTCGCGCAGGCCAACAGCGAGCACTGCCGCCACAAGATCTTCAACGCGCAGTTCACGGTTGACGGCGTGGCGCAGGAACGCTCGATGTTCCAGATGATCCGCAACACCCACGCAATGGCGCCGCAACACACCGTGATCGCTTACAGCGACAACGCCTCGGTCATGGAAGGCGGCACCATCGAGCGCTGGCTGCCGCAGGGTTACACCAACGCACCGATCTACAGCGCACGCAGCGAAGAAGTGCACGTGCTGATGAAGGTGGAGACGCACAACCACCCGACCGCGATCTCGCCGTTTCCCGGCGCATCCACCGGCGCGGGCGGCGAGATCCGCGACGAAGGCGCTACCGGGCGCGGCTCGCGCCCCAAGGCTGGCATCACGGGCTTCAGCGTGTCGAACCTGCACCTGCCCGGGCGGCCCGGCTTGTCCGGGCCTTCGAGCTCCGAGCCTTGGGAGCAGCAGCCCTATGGCAAGCCGGACCACATCGCGAGCGCGCTGCAAATCATGCTCGACGGCCCGCTCGGCGGCGCCGCGTTCAACAACGAGTTCGGCCGCGCCAACCTGGGCGGCTACTTCCGCGTCTACGAGCAGACGGTCGGCGAGGGCGCTGACGCGGTGCGCCGCGGGTACCACAAGCCCATCATGATCGCCGGTGGTCTGGGCAACATCTCGGCCTCGCAAACGCAGAAGATCGCGTTCCCGGCCGGCACCTTGCTGATCCAGCTCGGCGGCCCCGGCATGCGCATCGGCATGGGCGGTGGCGCCGCCAGTTCACTCGCGGCAGGCACCAACGCGGCGGCGCTCGACTTCGATTCGGTGCAGCGCGGCAACCCCGAGATCGAACGGCGCGCGCAAGAGGTCATCAACCATTGCTGGGCCTTGGGAGCGAGCAACCCGATCCTCGCGATTCACGACGTGGGCGCCGGCGGCATCAGCAACGCTTTCCCCGAGCTCGTGGACGGCGCTGGCCGGGGCGCACGCTTCGATTTGCGCGCCGTGCCGCTCGAAGAAAGCGGCCTTGCGCCGAAAGAGATCTGGTGCAACGAGAGCCAGGAGCGTTACGTGATGGCGGTGGCGCCCGAAGCGCTGCCGATGTTTCGCGCGATGTGCGAGCGCGAGCGCTGCCCGTTCGGCGTCGTCGGCGTGGCGACCCTTGAGAAGGCCCTGATCCTCGAAGACGGCGCCGGAGGTGAACGCACTATCGACATGCCGATGGACGTGCTGCTCGGCAAGCCGCCCAAGACGCAGCGCAACGCGGTCCGCGTGGCGCGCACGTCGCCTGCGCTCGACCTGACCGATGTGGCGCTGGAGAAGGTTGCGTTCGACGTGCTCCGCCACCCGACCGTGGCCAGCAAGCGCTTCCTCATCACCATCGGCGACCGCACCGTGGGCGGGTTGAACAGCCGCGACCAGATGGTCGGCCCGTGGCAGGTGCCGGTGGCCGATTGCGCCGTGACGCTGGCCGACTACAGCGGCTTCCAGGGCGAGGCCATGGCGATGGGCGAACGCACGCCCCTGGCCGCGCTCGACGCGCCCGCGTCGGGCCGCATGGCCGTCGGCGAGGCCATCACCAACCTGCTGGCCGCGCCGTTCGAGCTGAGCCGCGTCAAGCTCAGCTGCAACTGGATGGCGGCCTGCGGCGAACCCGGCGAAGACGCCGACCTGTACGACACGGTGAAGGCCGTCGGCATGGAGTTGTGCCCGGCGCTCGGCATCAGCGTGCCGGTCGGCAAAGACAGCTTGTCGATGCGAACCCGTTGGTCGGCTGACGGCGAAATCAAGCAGGTCACCGCACCCGTCAGCCTGATCGTCACCGCGTTCGCCACGCTGGCCGACGTGCGCGCCACGCTCACGCCACAGCTTCAGCCGGGCGACACGACGCTGATTTTGATCGACCTGGGGAATGGCAAGAAGCGCATGGCCGGCTCGATGCTCGCGCAGGTGACGGGTCAGTACGGCTCGGCCGCGCAAGACGGCGTGCCCGACCTCGACAACCCGGCGCAACTCAAGGCGCTGGTGGCGGCCATCAACCGGCTGCGCGGTGAGGGCAAGCTGCTGGCGTACCACGACCGCAGCGACGGCGGCCTGTGGGCCACTGTCTGCGAAATGGCCTTCGCCGGCCACCTGGGCGTGAGCCTGAACGTGGACATGCTCGTGACCGAAGGCGACGGCATCAGCGACAGCCGCGCCGAGTACGGTGACTCGAAGAACTGGGCCGCGCAGGTCGGCACGCGGCGCAACGAGTTGACCTTGCGCGCGCTGTTCAACGAAGAGCTGGGCGTCGTGATCCAGGTGGCCACCCAGGTGCGCAACGAGGTGATGCAACTGCTGCGAGAGTTCGGCCTGAGCAAGCACAGCCACTTCATCGGCAAGCCGAACGACCGAGCTGCGGTCGAAGTGTGGCGCGACGCCAAGGCCCAGTTCAGCGCGCCGCTGCGTGACCTGCACCAGGCCTGGGACGACGTGAGCTGGCGCATCTCGCAGCTGCGCGACAACCCGGTGTGTGCCGATGCCGAGCATGCGGCAGTGGGCCGCGCCGATGACCCCGGCATGCACGTGCACCTGAGCTTCGACGCCACGCAAGACGTGGCCGGTCAGATCACTGGCGCGGCGCTTGCGGTCACACGGCCGAAGCTCGCCATCCTTCGAGAACAGGGTGTCAACTCGCACGTCGAGATGAGCTACGCCATGAACCTGGCGGGCTTCGACACCTTCGACGTGCACATGACCGACTTGCAAAGCGGCAGGGCGCGGCTCGACATGTTCCAGGGCTTCGTGGCCTGCGGGGGCTTCAGTTACGGCGACACGCTCGGCGCGGGGGAAGGCTGGGCACGCTCGGTCATGTTCAACCCCTTGCTCGCCGAGCAATTCGCGGCGTTCTTCAACCGCCGCAACACCTTTGCGCTGGGTGTGTGCAACGGCTGCCAGATGATGGCCGCACTGGCTCCCATCATCCCCGGCGCGCAGGCGTGGCCGAAGTTCACGCGCAACAAGAGCGAGCAGTTCGAAGCGCGCCTGTCGATGGTCGAAGTGCTCGAGAGCCCGTCGATCTTCTTTACCGGCATGGCCGGCAGCCGCCTGCCGATTGCCGTGGCGCACGGCGAAGGCTTCGCCGACTTCTCGCAGCACGGCGACAGCCAGCAGGTGCTGCGCGCGATGCGCTTCGTCGACAACACCGGCGCGGCCACCGAGGCCTACCCGTTCAACCCCAACGGCAGCCCCGGTGGCCTGACCGCAGTGACCACCGGCGACGGGCGTTTCAGCGCGCTGATGCCGCACCCGGAGCGCGTGTTCCGGAACGTCCAGATGAGCTGGACTTGCGGTGAGCGCGGCAGCGCCAGCCCGTGGATGCGCATGTTCGCCAACGCGCGCCGCTGGGTCGGTTGAAGGGCTGAGAGGCCTGTGTGGAAGCGGCGGCGTCCGTCCGCCGCACAAGCCGATGGCTGACACGCGCGCTGGCGCGTTGCGCCTACCTTGATGCCCTCAACTTCGGCATGAAAGGCAGCGCCATGGAAAAGACTTCAGAGCAAACCTACACCGACCTGCTGCGCCAACTCGGCAGCCCGACGGTCGTCGAGCCGGCCGTGCTGGTCGGTTACCTGCGCGACGTGGAGCGCCTGCACATGACGGGCCGCATCACCGACCGGCAACTCGAACGCGCCAAAGACGCCTACGCCGACACGATCGTCCGCGATCCGCGCCAGTCACCAGCCCGCATCGGCGAGCCTGTGGTGAGCGGTGTGCCGGGCGTGCCTGGCGATAGCGCGGCCGGTAGCTTGAACCTCGACCCGATCACCGGCACGCCCGGCGCACACCCCATCGGCACCGGCCTCGGCGCCGCGATGGGGGGTGCCGCGGCGGGTGCGGCCGTGGGCACGGTCGCCGGCCCGCTGGGCACCGCCATCGGTGCAGCGTTGGGCGCGGTCATCGGCGGTCTGGCCGGCAAGGGCGTGGCTGAACTCGTCGACCCGACCGTCGAAGAGACCTACTGGCGCAGCAACTTCTCGACCCGCACCGACGTGGCGCCCGACGACAACTTCGATGACTACGCACCGGCCTACGGCTACGGCATGGCCGCCCGTCGCGACCACCTGGGCCGCACGTTCGAAGAGGCGGAAGCCGAGTTGTCCAAAGGGTGGGCCGACGCGCGCGGCAGCTCGCGCCTGGAGTGGGGCCGCGCCAGGGCCGCGACCCGCGACGCATGGGAGCGCGCTAGCCAGAGCAGCTGACGCGCGCGCCTCACGGTGCCTCGGCAGTCGCCGGAAAGTCCAGCTCCGGGTAGCGCCGGAAGATGCCCTGTTCGTTGAAGGGCAGCCGCCGCGCGCTGCGCAGGTAAGCCGCCACCTTGGGCAGCGCGGCAACGCGGTCGTGCCAGCCGGCCACCTGGGGTGTTGCCGACAATACCGTCTCGGTGGCGGTCGGAAAGGCATAGCGCAGCCCTTCGACCAGTTGAAACAGCGACAGGTCGGCGTAGCTCAGGCGCCCGCCCACCAGGTGGCGTTGCCCGGCCGGGTTGCCCGCGATGATGCGTTCGAACCAGTGCAGGTATTTCGGCAGCCGCGTGGCGCAGAACTCGCGCGCGCGGCGCGATGCTTCGGGCTTCTGGTCTTCGTAGTAAAGCGTGGTGCCCACCGGGTGGTGCGTGTCGTGGGCCTCGTTCACCATGTCGCCGACAGTCAGTTGAATCTGCTGTGTCCAGGCGCGTGCCTGCTCGCTGCGCGCCACCAGCTTCAGCATGGGCGCAAGGTAGTGCAGGATGGCCGCCGTCTGGCCGACCACGAGCGCGCCGTCCCTCAGAAACGGCGGCGCGAAAGGTGGGTGCGGCGAGGTGCTGTTGTTCAGCGCGTGCAGCATCGACGGCATGCCCTGGCCGGCCTCCGGCTGACCGCGGGCCACGTCGATGTAGGGCGCGCCGGCGGCTTCGAGCGCCAGCCGAACGAATTCGCCGCGCCCTTGAATCGTGGGCCAGTAATGCAGTTCGTATGCCATGCGGCCGACTGTAGCGCGCGGGTCCGATGGCTCAGGCTCTCAGCGCTGCGGCAGTCTGCTCGTCGGCGGGGAAGAAGGTCTCCCGTGCCCGTTCGGAGAGCGTGAGGTCGACCGGCGTTCCAACCACCGTGGTCGTGGTGATGAACGACAGCGTGCCCGACACTGCGGCCAGTTTGAACGGCACCGCGACGGCGGGTTCGGCCACATCGGCGAAGGTCTCGGCTGGCGCCGGGTCGCTGCTGGAATACCTGGGCCTGCGCCGCGCGACCGCTGCGGCGACCTGATCGCGCGTCGGGTCGGTGAGGCCGTGCGCTATCGTTTGCGCATGCCCCTGCACCAGCCCACGACCCGCGAACGATTCGACCGCCTCGATGCGCTGCGGGGTCTGGCCGTGGTGTGGATGGCGGCCTTCCATTTCGCGTTCGACCTGAACCACGCGAAGCTCATTCACCAGAACTTCTACACCGACACGGTGTGGACCATTCAGCGCACCTGCATCGTCTCGCTGTTCTTGTTCTGCGCCGGGCTGGGCCAGGCGCTGGCCCTGTCGCAAAGCCAGGGCTGGCCGCGCTTCTGGCGGCGCTGGGCGCAGGTGGCGCTGTGCGCGCTGCTGGTGAGCGCGGGGTCGTGGTGGATGTTCCCGAACAGCTTCATCAGCTTCGGCGTGTTGCATGGCATTGCGCTCATGCTGATCGTGGTGCGGCTCAGCGCGGTCGCCGGCGGCTGGCTCTGGCTGCTGGGCGCGGCTGCGCTGCTGTTGCCGCACTTCGTTGCGCACCCGGGGTTCGACACGCGCTGGAGCAACTGGGTGGGCCTCGTCACGCACAAGCCCGTGACCGAAGACTATGTTCCCCTGCTGCCCTGGCTTGGCGTGATGTGGTGGGGCGTTGCCGCCGGCCAGTGGACGCTGGTGCGGCGCAGGCATTGGCTCGCGGGCGCCGTGCCGCGCATCGCCTCGCCCTTGGCCGTGCTGGGGCGCTGGAGCCTGACTTTCTACATGGTGCATCAGCCGGTGTTGATAGGCCTCTTGACGGCTTGGCTCGCGTTGCGCTGAAGGGTCGCCACGCGCGGCGGCAAGCCGGGCACCGAGGGTCTGCGACATGGACATGTCACATGAACCGCGCACACTCAGGGCCACTACAACGAGGAGCACCACCCATGTTCACCCTCTCGACGAACGCGCGTCATCTGCGCTTGGCCGCCGCGCTGGCTTGCGGCGGCGTGCTACTGAGCGCTTGTGGCGGAAACGATGACCCGAGCCCGCTCAAGACGCTCGACGGCGCGGCTCCGCTGGTGGTCGCGCATCGGGGTGCGTCGGGCTACCTGCCGGAGGAAACCTACGAGGCCTATGTCAAGGCCATCGAACTGGGCGCCGACTTCGTCGAGCCCGACCTGGTGTCGACGAAAGACGGCGTGCTGATCGCCCGCCATGACCCGAACCTGGCCTACAGCACCGACGTGGCCAGCCACCCCGAATTCGCGGCGCGTCAGAAGACGACCAGCGTGGACGGCGAGGTGCAGACCGGCTGGTTCGCCAGCGACTTCACGCTCGCCGAGATCAAGACGCTGGGCGGTATCTCGACCGATGCCGAGCGGCCGCAGCAATACAACGGCGTCTACAAGATCGTCACGTTCCAGGAGCTGGTGGACCTGGTCAAGGCGAAATCGGCAAGCACCGGCCGCACCATCGGCGTGTACCCCGAAACCAAGAACCCGACTTACCACCGCGACCTGGGCCTGCCGCTCGAAGACAAGCTCATCGCCATCATCAATGCGGCCGGCTGGAACAGCAAGACAGCGCCGATCTTCGTGCAGAGCTTCGAGCCGAGCAGCCTGAAGTACATGCGCGGCCAGGGCCTGAACGCGCGGCTGGTGCAGCTCGTGGACGGCGACGACTACGACTTCAAGAACGGCACCGTCGACAACCCCGACGCATCCATCTACTCGCGCCCCTTTGATTGGGCCAAGGCCGGCGACACACGCAAGTTCACCGCCATGCTCACGCCCGCCGGCCTGGCCGAGGTCAAGACCTACGCCGACGGCATTGGCCCGTGGAAGCCGTACATCGTGCCGGTCAAGGGCAGCTACGACGCGAACGGCAACATGATCGATGTCAACGGCGACGGCAAGAAGAACCTGAACGATGCCAGCACGCAAACGCCGACCACGCTGATCGCGGACGCGCACAAGGCCGGCCTGACGGTGCACGCGTACACCTTCCGGAACGAGCAGCGCCGCCTCGCGTACGACTACAAGGGCGATCCGCAGGCCGAGTACCTGCAGGTGTTCCGCCTCGGCATCGACGGCGTGTTTTCCGACTTCGCAGACACCGCCATCGCGGCGCGTGCGGCTTACCTGAAAGAGACCGGCCGCTGAACCTGCTCGCGCTGTGCTCGTGGCTACTCAGTGGCCGCGAGCCGCGTGGCCGCAGCGTCGATCGCGGCCTTCAACTCGGCGTAGCTGCGCGTCACCGGGTACTGCGGGAACTGCTTCGTGATGGCTTCGGGCGGGTGGATGAAGAAGCCCGCGTGCGCAGCGCCCAGCATGCCGGTGTCGTTGTATGAGTCGCCCGCGGCGATCACCTGATAGTTCAAATCGCGCAGCGCGTTCACCGCGTGCCGTTTCTGGTCGGGTTGGCGCAGCACGTGGCGCGTGACGAAGCCTTTCGCATCCACCTCCAGTTTGTGGCACAGCAGCGTCGGCCAGGCCAATTGCGCCATCAAGGGCTTGGCGAATTCGTAGAACGTGTCAGACAAGATCAGCACCTGGTAGCGGCTGCGCAGGTCGTCGAGAAAGTCCTTCGCGCCGGCCATCGGGCCCATGCCGGCGATCACGCTCTGGATGTCCGCGAGGCGCAGTTGGTGCTGCGCCAGCAGGCCGATGCGAAAGTTCATCAGCTTGTCGTAGTCGGGCTCGTCGCGCGTGGTGCGGGCCAGCTCGGTGATGCCGGTGCGTTTCGAGAATTCGATCCAGATCTCGGGAACGAGCACACCTTCGAGGTCGAGGCAGATCATTTGCATGGTGTTCTTTCGAGGCAGGGAAGGTCGGTTGAAACCGGCGCGCATGGTACCCGAGCCACACCACACGCCGGGCGACTCGCACACGCTTCGGCGCGGGCTTGCGAATAACATCGGCGAATGAGCAAACAGATTCTTTTCGGCTTTCATGCCGTCACGGTGCGCCTGAAATCGGCGCCGAAGTCGGTGATCGAGATCCATGTCGACGCCACCCGCCGCGACCAGCGCATGCGCCAGTTTGTGGACCGCGCGCGCGACGCCGGCGCCAAGCTCATCGACAGCGACGATGAGCACCTGCAAAAGCTCTGCGGCAGCCACCGCCACCAAGGTGTGGCGGCGCGGGTCGAGGCGATCACGATCAGCCATTCGCTCGACGACACGCTCGATGCTGCTGATGGCCCGGCACTGCTGCTCGTGCTCGACGGCATCACCGACCCGCACAACCTGGGCGCCTGCCTGCGCGTGGCCGACGGCGCGGGCGCGCATGCGGTGATCGCCCCGAAGGACCATGCGGTGGGCATCAACGCCACCGTCGCGAAGGTGGCCAGCGGTGCGGCCGACACCGTGCCGTACTTCATGGTTACCAACCTGGCGCGCACCTTGAAGGAACTGAAGGAGCGCGACATCCGGATCATCGGCACGTCCGACGACGCGCAGCAATCGCTCTACGACCTCGACCTGACCGGCCCGGTGGCGCTGGTGCTGGGCGCCGAAGGCACCGGCATGCGCCAGCTGACTTCTCGGACCTGCGACGAACTCGTGCGCCTGCCGATGCATGGTGCGGTCGAGAGCCTGAACGTGTCGGTAGCCAGTGGCGTGTGCTTGTACGAAGCGGTGCGCCAGCGCACCCGGTCGGCCGCAGCCTGACGCCGCAGCCTGACGCCAAAGAAGGAGCCCCCATGCCCGTGATCGATGTGACCCACCCGCTCGTCAAGCACAAGGTCGGCCTGCTGCGCGAGGACGCCATCTCGACGAAGAAATTCCGTGAACTGACAAACGAGTTGGCGCGGCTGCTGGCCTATGAAGCCACGGCCGATTTCCCGCTCGAGAAGACCACCATCGCCTGCTGGAGCGGGCCGACCGAGATCGACCAGATCAGCGGCAAGAAGGTCACGGTCGTGCCCATCCTGCGTGCCGGCCTGGGCATGCTCGACGGCGTGCTCGACATGGTCCCGAACGCGAAGGTCAGCGTGGTGGGCCTGTCGCGCAACCACGAGACGCTGCAGCCCGAGAACTACTTCGAGCGCTTCGTCGGCCAACTCGACGAGCGCACCGCGCTGATCATCGACCCGATGCTTGCCACGGCCGGCTCGATGATCGCGACCGTGAACCTGCTGAAGGCGCGCGGCTGCAAGGACATTCGCGCTCTCGTGCTGGTGGCCGCACCCGAGGGCGCGGCCGCGCTCGACAAGGCACACCCCGATGTGCGTTGCTGGACGGCGGCCATCGACAGCCACCTGAACGAGGTCGGCTACATCATTCCCGGCCTGGGCGACGCGGGCGACAAGATCTTCGGCACGCGGTAGAGCGACGAGCAGGTCACATCCGTTTACCGATCTTCACGTGACGGACTTGTGCCTGACACGGCCACGTCCTACCCTGAGCTGCATGAAGCCGACCCAGACCACCCGACGCCCGTTTCGCCTGTGGATGACCGGCAGTTTTGCGGTCGTGATGGCGGCCCTGATCCCCTTGCGCGAGGTTGGCGCCGAAGAGCGTTCGACCACGCTGCGCGTGCTGCGGCACAGCCGCTTCGATGTGGTCGAGACGCTGCAGCGCATCGAGTACGCGGCACGCGGCCAGGGCCTGAGCGTGTTGGTGCGGGTTGGCGGTGAGCGGCCGGTGATCGTGCTCGCATCGAAGATGGGCGGCACGCCCGTGGTGATGCAAGACGCCGATTCGCAGCCCCATGTTCCCTTGAGCGTGCTGGTGCGCGCCGCCCGCGAAGGCGGTGCCGATGTGCTCATTGCCTCCGACGTTCAGCGCTGGTCGGGCTTCCCCTCGGCAGCGGCCGATGACCTGGCTGCGCTGCCCGGTCTGGTGGAGCGGGCGCTGCGCTGAGTGCGCAGCTCAGCTCGGTTCAAACCCACCCCAGCGCCCCGACCGCCGCGCCCAGGCCGACCAGCCACATGGGGCTGAGCCGGGTGCGCAACATCACCACCAGGGTGACGGCGATCAAAGCCAATGCACCGGCGCGGTGGCTCGCTTCGCCGATGTAGGGCAAGGCCAGCACCCAGCCGGTCGACAGAAGCAGGCCGAGCGTGATGGGCACCATGCCGGCTTTGAAAGCCCGCACACCGACCGAGCCTTGCCGTTGTTCGCCCCAGCGCGTGGCCCACAGCGAGAGCAGGGTGGACGGCAAAAGGCAGCCCGCCATCGTGGCGAGCACGCCGAGCGGGCCAGCCACGTTCCAGCCCAGCACAGCAACGAACAGCACGTTCGGCCCGGGCGCGGCCTGCGCGATGGCAATGGACGAACTGAACTGCGCATCGGTGAGCCAGTGCTGCTCGACCACGAGGTAGCGCTGCATGTCGGGTGCCGTGCTGATGGCGCCCCCCACGGCCAGCAAGCTGAGCATGAAGAAGTGCGTGAACAGGGCCAGCAGGCCGGCGGTTCCGATATCGGGTGTGATCGTCGCGAACATCACGGCAGCCGCCTCCACGCTATGGCCACGCACACGGCACCGCCGCCTGCCACCACCCACACCAGCGGCCAACGCAGCCACGCAATGGCGACCACGGTCAGGGCGGCAAATACCAGCCCGAGCGGGCGCCCCATCGGGTTGTTGCGCAGCGTGGTCAGCAGCTTGAAGGCGGTAGAAATCACCAGCCCTGCTGCCACGGCCGCCATGCCGCGCAGCGCGCCGCTGACGAGCGGCACCCCGGCGAACTGGCCGTACAGCGCGGTGAGCGCGAGCACGATGATCATCGGCACGACCAGCAGCCCGGCCATCGCCGCGAACGCGCCGCGCAGGCCGAAGTGGCCGTCGCCGAACATCAGCGCCAGGTTCACGATGTTCGGGCCCGGCAACACCTGGCTCAGCGCGAGCATCTCGACGAACTGTTCGCGGCTGAGCCAGCGCCGGCGCTCGACGAGTTCCGTCTGCGCCACTGGCAAGACCCCGCCGAAGCCTTGCAACGCGAGCTTGTTGAACGCGATGAACAGCTCGCGCGGCGATGCAGGCTTCACCAACGGTCCCTCAGCGCCATCGATGCGCGCGGGGCTGGTCATGCAAGCGCGGGCTGGCGGCGCCCGACCCACAAGCTGAGAGCGATGGCGAATGCGAGCCAGCCCAGGCCGAGCCAGCTCAGTGGCGCATAGCCCGCGTGCGCGATGAGCCAGCCGCCGCTGGCAGCGCCCGTCGCCTGCCCGAGGTAGATGGCCGAGGTGTTGAGCGCCAGCAGCGCGGGCGCAAGCGCCGGGGCGGCGATGCTCAACCGCGCCTGCTGCGTGGAGTTGGACGCGAAGCAGCCCAGGGCCCACGGGATGCTGACGACGGCCATGCCCAGGATGGTTGTCGCAAGCGGCCACAACAGCATCGAACATGCGATCAACGCGAGCGTGGCTGCAACGGCGGCGTTCGCGCCGACGCGGTCGATCACCCGCGTAAGCACCATGTTGCCCACCAGCCCGAACGCGCCGAACCACATCAGGAGCAGGCTGATCTGCTCCGTGCTGGCGCCGAGCGCCGTGCGGTAGTACGGCGTGAAGTACGAGAACACCGTGAACTGCCCGGCGCCCGACAGCGCGGTGACGAGCACCATCGCCATCAGCACCCGGTTCGTGAACACCTGGCGCCAGTCGCGCGCCGAAAGGCCGGCAGGCTTCACGCCGTTCGGGAGCACCGCGAAGACCCAGCCGGCGGCGATCAGCGCCATCGCGGCAATCGCCACGAACGCGGTGCGCCAACCGTACGATTCACCGAGCCAGCTGGCGATGGGCAAGCCGAGCACCGACGCCACCGACCAGCCGAGGAACACGAAGGTGATGTGCCGGCCACGCTCGGCGGGTGGGGCCATGAAGCTGATGGCTGCTGCGGCCTGCGGCGTGAACACGGCGGCCGCCAGCAGTGTGGCGGCGCGCAGCGGCCACAGCGTGGCATAACTGGGCATCAGAGCGCACAGGGCATGGCCGGCGGCGTACCACAGCATCGCCAGCGTGAGCAGGCGGCGCCGGTCGAAACCGGCCACCCAGCCCGCCAGCAACGGCGCGCCCACGCACACCACCGCCGCAGCGATCGTGATCAACTGCCCTGCGGTCGACACCGAGACCTGGAGCGAGCGCGTGATGTCGTTGAGCGTACCGACCACCACCATCAGCCCGCAGCCGGTGACGAAGTTGCCGAACAGCAGCGCCCAGCGCACCGACGCGCGAAGAGGTTCGTGCCGGGGCGCGGGCAGGGCCACGGCTCCCACGGTTACCGGCGGGCGAAGCCCGCGTTCATCGCAAGACCCGCAGTGAGTCGGGGTTGACGATGTTCGTCGGCTGGCCGTTGATGAAGTTCACCACGTTCTCGAAGGCATGCTGGAAGTACAGCTCGTAGCTGTCTTGCTCGACATAACCGATGTGCGGCGTGCACACCGCGTTCTCGAGCCGCAGCAGCGGGTGCCCTTGCAGGATGGGCTCGCTCTCGAACACGTCGACCGCCGCCATGCCGGGGCGGCCGCGGTTCAGTGCCGAGACCAGCGCGTTCTCTTCGATCAGCTCGGCGCGCGAGGTGTTCACGAGCAGCGCCGTCGGCTTCATGCGCGACAGGGCGTCGAGCTTGACGACGCCGCGTGTGCTGTCGTGCAGGCGCAGGTGCAGCGAGATCACGTCGCAGGCCTCAAAGAAGTCTTCGCAACTGGGTGCGGCTTTGAGGCCGTCATGAACCGCCTGGGTACGCGCCGATTCGCTTCCCCACACGGTGACGTCCATGCCGAACGCCCGGCCGTAACCGGCGACCATCTGGCCGATCTTGCCGTAACCCCAGATGCCCAGCGTCTTGCCTTTGAGCACATTGCCGAGGCCGAAGTTCGGCGGCATCGAAGCCGCCTTCAGGCCCGACTGTTGCCACGCGCCGTGCTTTAGGTTGCCGATGTACTGTGGCAGCCGGCGCATGGCCGCCATGATCAGCGCCCAGGTCAACTCGGCCGGCGCCACTGGCGAGCCTGCACCTTCGGCGACGGCAATGCCCATGCGCGTGCAGGTGTCCAGGTCGATGTGCGAGCCGACCTTGCCGGTCTGCGAGATCAGCTTGAGCTTGGGCAGTTTCTCCAGCAGCGCTCGCGGGAACTGGGTGCGCTCGCGGATCAGCACCAGCACCTCGGCGTCGCGCAGCCGCACCGACAACTGGCCGATGCCCTTCACGGTGTTGGTGAACACCTTGGCATTGAGCGACTCGAGCACGCTTGCGCACTTGAGCTTGCGCACTGCGTCCTGGTAGTCGTCGAGGATGATGATGTTCACGGCAGCAGGGGGCAAGGGGTCGGTACGGCGTTGAAGGCAGGCGACGATTGTGCACGCGCAGCGTCCTGCGAGTAGCATGCCCGACACCCTCAACAGAGAGCTCAACATGACCATCACATTGCATTCGGCCACCGTGCCGGTGTTCACCCGCATGCTGGGCAACTTGGCGGGCTGGCTCGACAAGGCCGAGGCCCATGCCGTGGCCCGCAAGTTCGACAGCGCGGTGTACTTGGGCCTGCGCCTGGCGCCCGACATGCTGCCGTTCAGCAAGCAGGTGCAGATCGCCTGCGACGCGGCCAAGTTCGCCGTGTCGCGGGTGGCCGATGTCGACGCGCCGAAGTTCGACGACACCGAAGCCAGCATCGCCGACCTGCAAGCGCGCATCCGCAAGACCGCGGCGTTCATCGAGTCGGTGCCGGCCGCGCAGATCGACGGCCGCGAAGACAAGGACGTGGTCGTGCCGCGCCGCGACGGCTCGATGACGCTGAAGGCTGAGGCCTACCTCAAGCACTTCGCAACGCCGAATTTCTACTTCCACGTCACGACCGCCTATGCGCTGCTGCGCCACAACGGCGTGGAACTCGGCAAGGGCGACTTCCTGGGCGCGCCCAAGTCGTAGCGGTACAGGGCGGCCGCTCGCGGCCGCAGGGTCAAGCGCCGCTCAGGCCAATGTCGTCGGCCCGAACAGGCTGTCGAGGTCGCGCTGCAGGTCGCGCCGGTGCTGTGCGGTGCGCGGGTGGCCGGGCTCGAGCGAGCACAGGATGGCTGCCCGCAAACGCCACAGATCGGTGGTGTCGTTGGTCTGGCGAACGCGCAGCCGCAGGCGCTCGCCGATGGCGCCTGCCACGTCGGCCGCAGCCAGCATGAAGCAGGTTTTCAGCTCGACGAACGCGCGGCGCTCGGCAATGCGGTGCGCGGTGGCCAGCGGTGCGTGGATCACGCCGAACAGCTGCTCCGCGTTTTGCCAGACGGCGCTCACCGAGTGCGTCGCACGATGTGCGAACCCGCGGTCGATTCAGCGTTCGGTTCAGGGGACAACATCAACAGGCTCCCGGGCCGGCGGGACGCGCCGCCATCGAAACATTGTTTCTCGATGCAACCGAATCAATCAGTTGAAGTGCGCCGGTGAACAGGTGCAATTGGAACGTCACCGCGACGCGGCGGCTGCATCAGACCTGGTCGAACTGCGCCTTGCGTTGCGCGGTGTAGTGCCACCACGGTGCCGGCGGCGCGCCGCGCATGAAGTCGGTTGCGGCCATGAAGGTGTCGAGCACGCACGGGTCATGGCGCTGGCCGGTGGCGGCGCAGAGTTGCTGGTACAGGGCATGGGCGTCCTTGTCGCACAACTGCTGCGGGTGGTGGATGCCGATGAGCCGCAGGTCGGCGGCAATCGCGGGGCCGATGTTGGGCAACTGTTCCAGCACCTCGCAGAGCGCGGCGCTGGCGGCCTTCGGCGCCTTGATCGCGCGCAGCTTCGTGGGGTCGCGCAGCGCAGCCATCACCGTCACATCATCATGTTGTTGCGGATCAGGCCGACAGCGAGGCCCTCGATCTCGAAGTTCACGTCGCCCGCGTCACCGCCGGTGGGCACGACGATGGTCTCGAAGTCGGGGTTCTCGGGGATCAGTTCGATCATGTGGCGCGTGCGGCGGTAACGTTTTACGGTCACGTCGTCACCCAGGCGGGCCACGACGATCTGGCCGTTCTTCGCCTCTTTGGCTTTCTGCACCGCGAGCAAGTCGCCGTCCATGATGCCGGCATCGCGCATGCTCATGCCGCGCACCTTGAGCAGGTAGTCGGGCCGGCGCGGGAACATGCTGGCTTCGACCACATAGGTCTGGTCGATGTGCTCTTGTGCCAGGATGGGGCTGCCCGCCGCGACGCGGCCGATGAGCGGCAACGTGAGCTGTGCGAAGCCGGGGAGCGGCAGGCTGAACTGCTTGCCGCGCGCCTCGTTCAGGGCGCGCAAGGTCTCGCTGCGCAGCCGAATGCCGCGCGACGTTCCGCTGATCAGCTCGATCACGCCCTTGCGGGCCAGCGCCTGCAGGTGGTCTTCGGCGGCGATGGCCGACTTGAACCCGAGCTCGGTCGCGATCTCGGCCCGCGTGGGTGGCGCGCCGGTGCGTTCGATTGCGCTCTGTACGAGGTCGAGAATCTGCTGCTGGCGCTCGGTGAGCTTGGGCTTCTCGTAAGGTTCGTCGTGCATGGCGCGTTCCTGTTGGCTTGACCGATGATGCGAGGCGGGTGGTGCAGCCAACGCTCTTTCGAGGGCCCAGCTGACAATCCATCCAGTACCTGTATTTTCATCCAGCCACCACAAAAATGCAAAGCACTTCATCGACCGTTGTGATCCTGGGCACCGGCGGCACCATCGCGGGCACGGCGGCGAGCGCGGCTGACAACACGGGCTACACGGCCGCGCAGATCGGGATCAAAGCGCTCGTGGATGCCGTGCCCGCGCTCGCCGGCATGCCACTGGAGGCCGAGCAGCTTGCCCAGATCGACAGCAAGGACATGACACACGCTGTGTGGCTGGCGCTGGCGCAGCGCGTGGCGTACCACCTGGCGCGGGCGAGCGTCTCGGGCATCGTCATCACCCATGGAACGGACACGCTGGAAGAGACCGCATGGTTCCTGCAACGCGTGCTCGCACCGGCCAAGCCGGTGGTGCTGACCGCTGCCATGCGCCCGGCCACCAGCGCCCAGGCCGACGGGCCGCAGAACCTGATCGACGCCGTGTGCGTGGCGCACCAGCCTGGCGCGCGCGGCGTGGTTGCGGTGCTGGCCGGTGCCGTGCACAGCGCGCACGATGTGCACAAGGCGCACCCCTACCGCCTGGATGCGTTCAGATCGGGCGATGCCGGACCGTTGGCGTGGATCGAGGAAGGCGCGCTGCGAGCCCTGCGGCCATGGCCGGACGACGTTGCTCTCGGCTTGGGGCTGGCCAAGCTCGGCGCAGATGCGGCCGCATGGCCGGTCGTGGAGATCGTCATCAGCCACGCGGGGGCGCGGGGTGCGGTGGTCGACGCGCTGTGTGCGGCGGGTGCTGGCGGGCTCGTCGTCGCGGCCACCGGCAATGGCACGGTGCACGAATCGTTGCTGTCGGCGCTGCATCGGGCGCGCGACCGCGGCGTGCAGGTGATGCTGGCCACGCGGTGCGTCGAGGGGCCGATCGTGGCCGGCAGGCGTGCGCCGGCGGGGCTGGGCAATCATGAGCGGTGGCCTCCGACCACGGGCCTCTCACCCGTCAAGGCCCGCATCGAGCTGATGTTGACCCTGATGCCTACCTCGATGCCGCCGCAGCCCTGAACCGGGCTCAGCCGCAGCCGCGCATGCGGCTCAGCCTCGCTGGCGGCGCTTCGCCGAGCCACCCAGCACACCCAGGCCACCGAGTAGCAAGGCCCAGGCCTGCGGCTCGGGGATCGCCGTCACGTACTGCGGCGTATAGCTGGCCCCGAGCGCGCTGATCTCGCTGTCGGTCACGCCGACCACGAACCACTGGTTCGGGTTGTCCAGGCCGGCGGCGGTTGTCGCGATGAAGTCAAAGGGCGGCAGCAAACGCGAGCGGGGCAAGCAGGTAGGCGTTGCGACGCGACTTGGGCATGGCTTTCTTCGGTGTGTGTGCAACCCCGCAGGCTCGCCTTCGTCGATGACACGCGTGTGTCATGCGCTCAGCAAAACGGCCACCCGGAGGCGGCCGTTCGGTGTGCGCGGTCCGTGCGCGCTGGGTCAGACCACCGTCAACGTCACATCGATGTTGCCGCGCGTGGCGTTCGAGTACGGGCACACGCCGTGAGCGGTCTGCACCAGCTTCTCGGCGGCCACGTGTTCCATGCCGGGGATGGTGACGGTGAGCGCCACCTGAATGCCGAAGCCAGCCGGAATCGGGCCGATGCCCACGTCGGCCTTGATGGTCGTGTCGGCCGGCAGGGTGACCTTCTGCATCATCGCCACGTGCTTCATCGCGCCGAGGAAGCAGGCCGAATAGCCGGCTGCGAACAGCTGCTCGGGGTTGGTGCCCGAGGCGCCGTTGCCGCCCAGTTCTTTCGGTGTGGTGAGCTTCACGTCGAGCACACCGTCGGACGATTTCGACGAGCCTTCGCGCCCGCCGGTGGAAGTGGCGTGGGCGGTGTAAAGAATCTTTTCGAGTGCCATGGAAGTTCCTTCTTTCGGTGGTGGGGGGGGGGAGAACGGGTCAGGCGGCGAGCAGGTGGCTCGCAACGTTGTTGCGCAGGGCCTGAAGCTGCGCCGTCAGTGCGGTGAGGGTGTCGAGCTCGCAACCGGAGGCGCACGCCACGGTGGCCGGGATGTGCGCGGCCTTGCGGCGCAGCGCGCGCCCGGCCCGGGTGAGCGCAACGACGACGCGGCGCTCGTCATCGGTGGCGCGCTCGCGGGTCAGCAGGCCGGCGGCCTCCATGCGCTTGAGCAGCGGGGTGAGGGTGCCGGAGTCGAGGTAGAGCTTCTCGCCGAGTTCGCGCACGCTGATGGCGTCGGCCTCCCACAGCACCAACATTGCCAGGTACTGCGGGTAGGTGAGGCCGAGCGCGCCGAGCACGGGCTTGTAGAGCTTGGTCATCAGCAGCGAGCTGGAGTAAAGCGCGAAGCACAGCTGGTGGTCCAGACGCAGCATGTCCTCGGTGGCAGGTTGCATGCGGCGGTGGGCGGTGCGCAGACGAGTAACCATGCCCTGACTGTATCAAATGGATCGCAATTTAATTGCGTGCAATTCAAATACCCTGCTAGCCGGATGGGCCGGGTCAGGGGCCCAGCGCGTCGACCTGTGTGCTCAGCTCCAGCCAGCGTGCTTCCAGTGTGTCGATCTCGGCGTTGATGAGTTTCAGCTGCTTGCCGTGCTCGGCCAGTTGCGCGGGTGTGGCGCTGCCCGAACCCACGGTGGCTTCGCTGGCCTCGCGGTCGCTCATCAGCACACCCAGCCGGTTGTCGATGCGGTTCAACTCCTTGCGCAGGGGCTTGATCTCTTCCGCACGCTGCTGGCGCACGGCAGGGGACGCAGCCGGTGCGGCTGGCGAGGGTGCCCCCCCCGCACCGGTCACGGCGTTCTTGTCCACGAACTTCGGTTTGCCCTTGGTTGCCTTTTCGGCTTTCTCGCCCCTGGCCGCCTTGGCGCCCTTGGCTTGCGCCTTGGCTGCTTCACGCGACTGTTCGAGCAGCCACTTCTGGTAGTCGTCCAGGTCACCGTCGAAGGGCTTCACTTCACCGCCCGTCACGAGCCAGAACTCGTCGCACACCTCACGCAGCAGCGCGCGGTCGTGGCTGACCAGCAGCACCGTGCCCTCGAACTCGTTCAGCGCCATGCTGAGCGCCTCGCGCGTGGTCAGGTCGAGGTGGTTGGTCGGCTCGTCCATCAGCAGCAGGTTCGGGCGCTGCCAGACCAGCATCGCCAGCACGAGGCGCGCTTTCTCGCCGCCCGACAAGGTGCCCACGGCCTGCGTGACCATCTCGCCGACGAAGCGGAACGAGCCGAGGTAGTCGCGCAACTCCTGTTCGCGGCCGGGCGGGCCGACGTCTCGCGCCAGCCGCACCATGTGCATCAAGGGGCCATCGTCGAGCGAGAGCACGTCGAGCTCCTGCTGTGCGAAGTAGCCCACGGACAAGCCCTTGCCTTCGGTGATGTCGCCGGTCAGTGCCGGCAGCTGGCCGATGATGGTCTTGACCAGCGTCGACTTGCCCTGGCCGTTGGCGCCGAGGATACCGATGCGCTGGCCGGCCAGCACCGAGCGGTTGATGTTGTCGATGATGCGGCTCTCGCGCCCGGTGTCGGACCGGTAGCCGCAGGCCACCTGCGAGAACGCGAGCATCGGGTTCGGCAGGCTGGCCGGCTCGCGGAACTCGAACTGGAAGTCGGCACTGGTCAGCACCGGGCCGAGCTTTTCCATTCGCGCCAGCGCCTTCACCCGGCTTTGTGCCTGCTTGGCCTTGCTGGCCTTGGCCTTGAATCGGTCGATGAATTTCTGCAGGTGCGCCATGCGCTCTTGCTGCTTCGCGAAGCTGGCCTGCGCCTGCATCATGCGTTCAGCGCGCATCTCTTCGAAGGCGGTGTAGTTGCCGGTGTAGCGGGTCAGCTTGGTCTCGTCGAGGTGCAGCGTGACCTTGGTGATGGCATCGAGAAACTCGCGGTCGTGGCTGATCACGATCATGGTGCCCTCGAAGCGCAGCAGCCACGCCTCCAGCCAGACCAGCGCGTCGAGGTCGAGGTGGTTGGTGGGCTCGTCGAGCAGCATCAGGTCGGCCGGGCACATCAGCGCGCGGGCGAGCTGCAGGCGCATGCGCCAACCGCCCGAGAAGCTGTTGACCGCTGCGTCGAGCTCTTGCGGCTTGAAGCCCAGGCCGAGCAGCATGGCTTGGGCGCGCGGCCGCGCTTCGAAGCCACCGGCGTCGCTGATCGCGTGGTGGGCCTCGCCCATGGCATGGCCGTCGTCGGCGGCCTCGGCAGCGGCGAGCTGGGCCTGCGCTTCCATCAGGCGGCTGTCACCTTCGAGCACGAAGTCGGTCGCGCCTTGCTCGGTTTCTGGCATGTCTTGCGCCACTTCGCCCATGCGCCAGCGCGGCGGCATGCTGACGTCGCCGGCGTCCGATTGCAGCCGGTGCGCCAGCAGCGAGAAGAGCGACGATTTGCCGGCCCCGTTGCGGCCGACGAGGCCGATCTTCTCGCCTGGTTGCAGCGTGACGCTGGTGTCGTGGAGCACGACCTTGGAGCCGCGACGCAGCGTGATGTTCTTGAGCACAATCATGGGAGAGCCGATCTGGGCGAATCTGAAGGAATGACGAGATGAATTCGAGCACGCCGCGCGGCCCGCGTGGCCCACGTGGCCCACGTGGCATCACCACGCAGTTGCTGCACGCCGACCGCCTCGGCGGTGTGGAGCACGGGGCCACGCACAAACCGATCCACGTGGCATCGGCGTTCGGCTACGACAAAGCCGCCGACCTGGTGGCGGTGTTCCAGGGCGAGCGCAGCGGCCACGTGTACGCGCGCCAGGGCAACCCGACGACGACCGCGCTGGAACAGAAGATCACGATGCTCGAAGCGGGCTGCGGCACGGTGTGTTTTGCCACCGGCATGGCGGCCATTGCGGCGGTGATGTTCAGCCTGTTGAGGCAGGGCGATCACGTCGTTGCCAGCCGCTTTCTCTTCGGCAACACCGCCAGCCTGATGCAGACGTTGGAAAGCATCGGCTGCAGCGTGACGCTGGTCGATGCCACCGACATGGCGAACGTCGAGCGGGCGCTCCGGCCGACGACCCGCATCGTCTTCGTCGAGACCATCGCCAACCCGCGCACCCAAGTGGCCGACCTGGCCGCCATCGGCACAATGTGTGCGACGCGCGGGCTGCTCTACGTGGTCGACAACACCATGAGCGGCCCGTGCCTGTTCCGCCCCGCCAGCGTGGGTGCGGGCCTGGTCGTGAACTCGTTGACCAAGTCGATCAGCGGACATGGCAACGCGCTCGGCGGCGCCGTCACCGACACGGGCTGCTTCGATTGGTCGGCCTACCCGAACATCTTGCCGGCCTACCGCAAGGGCGCGGCCGCCACATGGGGCCTGCTGCAGGTGCGCAAGAAGGGCCTGCGCGACATGGGTGCCACGCTCACGGCCGATTCCGCGCACCGCATTTCCAGTGGCGCCGAAACGCTGGTGCTGCGCGTGGAGCGCGCCTGCGAAAACGCGCTGCTGCTTGCGAGCTGGCTCGAAGACCGGCCCGAAGTGGCACGCGTGCACTACCCCGGCCTGCCAAGCCACGCGCAGCACGCGAACGCGCGCAAGTGGTTTGCCGCATTCGGCGCGCTGCTGAGCTTCGAGCTGCGCGACGGCCTCGACATGATGGGCTTCCTGGACGCGCTGCAAGTCGTCATCAAGTCCAGCCATCTGGGCGACAACCGCACGCTGGCCATTCCCGTGGCGCCGACGATCTTCTGGGAGATGGGTGCAGACAAACGCGCCGACATGGACATCGCCGACACGCTGATCCGGGTGTCGGTGGGCATCGAAGACATCGATGACCTGTTGGCCGACTTCGAGCAGGCGCTGCTCGCGTGTTGCTCGACCGTGGTTTGACGGTGCAAAGACGACGTCATTCACCGCAAAGGCGCGCAGGGCGCAGAGGAACACAGAGGTTCGGCAAGGTGCAGCCCCCTCTCACTCTTGGAGAGGGAATTCTTGTTCACCGCGCCCAGCGCGCCAGCGCGTCGCGCGTGACGAGCAGTACCTGGTCGGCGCCGGCGCTGGTTTCCAGCCAGGCCACTTCCAGGCGGCGGAACGCGTGCTCGAAGTGGGCGCGCTCGTTGCCGATCTCGAGCACCAGCACGCCGGCCTGCGCCATGCGGGTCGGTGCGTCGCGCAGGATGTTGCGCACGAAGTCCATGCCGTCGTCGCCGCCGGCCAGCGCCAGCGCCGGCTCGGCCCGGTATTCGGGGGGCAGCGCCCGCATGCTTTGGGTGTTCACGTACGGCGGGTTGCAGACGATCAGGTCGTACGGCCCGCGCACGCTCGCCAGCAAATCGGACGGCATCACGGTGATGCGGTCGCCCAGCGCGTGCTTGGCGACGTTGATGCGGGCGACCGCGAGTGCGTCTTCGGAGATGTCGGCCGCATCGACCGTGACCTCGGGGTACGCCAGCGCCGCAATCACCGCGAGGCTGCCGTTGCCTGTGCACAGGTCGAGCACGCTGCGCGTCGTGTCCGACAACCAGCCGTCGAGTTCGCCCGAGCCTTCGGCATCGGCCAGCAGCTCGGCGATGAACGAGCGCGGCACGATGGTCCGCTCGTCCACGTAGAACGGCACGTTCTGCAGCCACGCTTCCTTCGTCAGGTAGGCGGCGGGCAGGCGCGTTTCGATGCGCTTCGTCACGATGGCCGCAGCCTTCTCGGCCTCATCAGGCGTGGCTTCGCGCGAGGCCTTGACCTCGAACACATCGAAGGGCATGCCGATGGCCCACAGCACCAGCCACGCCGCTTCGTCGAAGGCGTTGGTCGTGCCGTGGCCAAACGAAACGCCCGCCTGTTTGAGGCGGGCGCTCTGCGCGGTGATGAGTTCGATGAGGGTCATGTCAGCAGCCGAGCGAGCGTGTCGCGGTAGATGTTCTTCAAGGGGTCGAGGCTCGCCACCTCGACGCGTTCGTCGATCTTGTGAATCGTGGCATTGAGCGGCCCGAACTCGATGACTTGCGGGCAGATCTTGGCGATGAAACGCCCGTCGGAGGTGCCGCCTGTGGTCGACAGCACCGGGGTGACGCCGGTGGTCGCGATGATCGCGTCGCCCAGCGCGCTACACAGGTCGCCCGCCGGAGTGAGGAAGGGCTCGCCGCCCAGCGTCCAGGCCAGCTCGTACGCTATGCCGTGCCGGTCGAGCAGCGCATGCACGCGTTCCTTCAACGCCTCTGGCGTGCTCTCTGTCGAAAAGCGGAAGTTGAAATCCACCACCGCCTCGCCCGGGATCACGTTGCTGGCACCCGTACCGGCGTGGATGTTCGAGACCTGCCAGCTGGTCGGCGGAAAGTAGGCATTGCCGGCATCCCAGCGGGTCGCCACCAACTCCGCCAACGGCGCGGCGAGCACGTGAATCGGGTTCTTGGCAAGGTGCGGGTAGGCGATGTGCCCTTGCACGCCGATGACCCGGAGCCGGCCCGACAGCGTGCCGCGCCGGCCGTTCTTGATCATGTCGCCAAGGCGGTCGACGGAGGTCGGTTCGCCGACGATGCAGAAGTCGAGCCGTTCGCCGCGCTCGGTCAGCCATTCGCAGGCCTTCACGGTGCCGTCGATGGACGGACCTTCTTCGTCGCTCGTCACCAGGAACGCGATGGAGCCGCGGTGGCCGGGCTGCGCGGCCACGAACTCTTCAGCGGCGACCACCATCGCGGCGAGCGACGTCTTCATGTCGGCCGCGCCGCGCCCGTAGAGTTGGCCGTCACGGTGCGTGGGCACGAACGGGTCGCTGTGCCACTGGTCGAGCGGGCCGGTGGGCACCACGTCGGTGTGGCCGGCAAAGGCGAGCAGCTTGCCAGCCGCCTGCGTGCCGCGTTTCACGGCCCACAGGTTGGTCACGCGCGCGCCGTCGGGCCCGCGCATCAGCGTGTGGCATTCAAAGCCGATGGCCTGCAGGCGCGCAGCAATCAGCGGTTGACAGCCGCCGTCGTCGGGCGTGACCGAGCGGCAGGCGATCAGTTGCTCGGCGAGTTGCAGCGTACGGGTCATGAGCGGTTCACGCGGAGGTCATGTGCAGATGGGCGCGCGCATCAGAACCGGGGCAGCGTGGCCGAGGTGGTCGTTGCCGCGTCGGGCCGCACGTCGAGCGTCATCTCGGTGAACACGGCCTTGTCGTCCGATTCGTCGCGCTTGGCTGCGATGCGCGAGACCGGCGTCATGTCGTTTTGCAAACGCCACATCAGGTTGGTCGGGGAATCGGCGTACGCCAGGCCTTCGTCGCGGGTGACGGTGCCGGCGTTGATGAGCCGCGCCAGGTCTTGCTCGAAGGTCTGCGAGCCTTCGGCCAGCGACTTTTCCATCGCTTCCTTGACGCCCGAGAAGTCGCCCCGCTCGATCAGCTCCGACACCAGCTTGGTGTTGAGCATCACCTCGACGGCAGGAATTCGCCCGCCGGCCGTGCTGCGCAGCAGCCGCTGCGAAACGATCGAGCGCAGCCCCGCAGCCAGATCGGCCAGCAGCGCCGGCCGCGCTTCGGGCGTGTAGAACGACAGGATGCGGCCGAGCGCGTGGTAGCTGTTGTTCGCATGCAAGGTCGACAGCACCAGGTGGCCCGACAGCGCATACGAGATCGCAGCAGTCATGGTTTCACGGTCGCGGATCTCACCGATCATGATGCAGTCGGGCGCCTGGCGCAGCGCGTTCTTCAGGCCGATCTGCAGCGACTGCGTGTCGCGCCCGACCTCGCGCTGGTTCACCACCGACTTCTTGTTGTTGAACAGGAATTCGATCGGGTCTTCGATGGTCAGGATGTGCCCTGCAAGCTGCTGGTTGCGCTGTTCCAGCATGGCGGCGAGCGTCGTGCTCTTGCCCGCGCCGGTGGCGCCCACCATCAGGATCAGGCCGCGCTTTTCCAGGATCATCGTGTTCAACGCGGCCGGCACGCTGAGGCTTTCGAGCGTCGGGATCACGAAGGGGATGCAGCGGAACACTGCTGCGATCGAGCCGCGCTGCTTGAACGCGCTCAAGCGAAAGCTGCCCACGCCGGGCAAGCCCACGCCCACATTCAATTCGCCGGTTTCCTCAAGCTCCTCGAGCTGCGTGGGCGACAGCAACTCGGCCAGCAACTGGCGCGGCTGCGCGTGCGTCAGAGGCTGGTCGCTGAGTTGAAGCAGCTGGCCGTTGATCTTGATGAGGATCGGCGAGCTCGAAGAAAGGTACACGTCGGAGGCGCCCTTCTCGGACATCAACCGCAGCACGCGTTCCATGTTTCCGCCGCTCATGGGGTTCCCTTCGGGTGTGGGTCGTCGATGCGCGCTCAGGCGCGCAGCAAGTCGTTGATGCTGGTTTTCGCGCGGGTTTGCGCGTCGACCTTCTTCACGATCACGGCGCAGTACAGGCTGTAGCTGCCGTCGGCGCTCGGCAGGTTGCCGCTCACCACCACCGAGCCGGCGGGCACGCGGCCGTAGGTCACTTCACCAGTGGCGCGGTCGTAGATCTTGGTGCTCTGGCCGATGTACACGCCCATTGACAGCACCGAGTTCTCTTCCACGATCACGCCTTCGACCACCTCGCTGCGCGCGCCGATGAAGCAGTTGTCTTCGATGATGGTCGGGTTCGCCTGCATCGGCTCGAGCACGCCGCCGATGCCCACGCCGCCCGACAGGTGCACGTTCTTGCCGATCTGCGCGCACGAACCCACCGCCGCCCAGGTGTCGACCATCGTGCCTTCGTCGACATACGCGCCGATGTTCACGAAGCTCGGCATGAGGATGGCGTTCTTCGCGATGTAGCTGCCGCGCCGTGCCACGGCGGGCGGCACCACGCGCACGCCGGTCGCGCGCATCTGGGCTTCGTCGAGGTGCGCGAACTTCGTCTGCACCTTGTCGAAGAAGCCCAGCTCGCCAGCCCGCATGACCTTGTTGTCGTTCAGGCGGAAGCTCAGAAGCACCGCCTTCTTGACCCACTGGTTCACCGTCCATTGACCCACGGCCTGGCGTTCTGCCACGCGCAGGCTGCCGTTGTTCAGCTGCGAGATCGTCTCTTCGACCGCCTCGCGAATCTCCGGGCTGTTGACGGCGTTGAGGGCGGCGCGGTTGTCCCACGCGAGGTCGATGATGCTTTGGAGTTGTTGGGTCATGGCAAGGTGTGGTTCAGGAATGAAGGGCTCGCACATACGAGCAGACGCGCTGGGCCGCTTCGACGCATTCGTCGGTCTCGGCCACCAGCGCGAGCCGGATGCGGCCTGCGCCGGGGTTCACGCCCTGCGCCTCGCGCGCCAGCAGGCTGCCGGGCAGCACGGCCACATTGTATTGAGCCAGCAGGCCGAGGGCGAAGGCCACGTCGTCGGCGCCCGGCATCAGCTTCGCCATGTCAGCCCACAGGTAGAAGCCGGCGTCGGGCAGGGCCACGTCCATCACCTCGGCCAGGAGGGGCATGACCCGGGCAAACTTGGCGCGGTACTTGGCACGGTTGGCCACCACGTGCGCCTCGTCGTTCCAGGCGGCAATGCTGGCCTGCTGCACCACCGGGCTCATGGCGCTGCCGTGGTAGGTGCGGTACAGCAGGAACTGCTTCAGCACCGCAGCGTCACCCGCAACGAAGCCCGAGCGCATGCCGGGTACGTTGGAGCGCTTCGACAGACTGGTGAACGCGACCAGGTTCCGGAAGTCGCTGCGGCTGAGCTGCATGGCCGCTTCGAGCGAACCCAAAGGGGGTTCGTCCCTGAAGTAGATCTCGGAGTAGCACTCGTCGGACGCAATCACGAAGCCGTGGCGGTCACTCAACTCGAACAACATCTGCCACTCGGCCAGCGGCATCACCGCGCCGGTCGGGTTGCCGGGCGAGCACACGTACAGCAACTGCGTCTTTGCCCACGTCGCTTGGGGCACGCTGGCCCAGTCGGCCGCGAAGTTGCGGGCCGGGTCGCTGTTGACGAACGCTGTCTCGGCGCCCGCGAGCAAGGCCGCGCCCTCGTAGATTTGATAGAACGGGTTCGGGCAAACGACGGTGGCGCCGGCTCGCGTGGGGTCGATCACGGTCTGCGCCAACGCGAACAGCGCTTCGCGCGAGCCGCTGACGGGGAGCACTTGCGTCAGGGCATCCAGCGTCACGCCGTAGCGGCGCGCCACCCACGCTTTGATGGCCTCGCGCAGCGCGGGCTCACCGACTGTTGTGGGGTAGCGTGCCAGGCCGTCCAGGTTGTCGGTGATGGCCTGCTTGATGAGCTCCGGCGTCGCGTGCTTGGGCTCGCCGATGCCCAGGCCGATGGGCGCGAAGGAGGGGTTCGGCCGGATGCCTTGGGTGAGTGCGCGCAGGCGCTCGAAAGGGTAGGGGTGCAGGCGCGCGAGCAACGGGTTCATGGCCCGAATTATCGGCGAGGCACTGGCGCGGCTTCAGGGGTCTGTCTCGGGCTCTTGCGCGATCAGCACCCCGTTCACCACCGTGCCGTGCAATTCCACCCGCTTGCCGGGTAGCGTGGCCGGTGTGCCGCCGTTGAAGCAGGTGTTGGCCGTTCAGCCCACGCGCACCACGGCGCCGCTCGCCAGCAGCAGGTCGAAGCGCTGTGCGGTGATGTCGACGTTGCCGGCAACGCCCTTGCGTTCGACCGTTGCACCGGCGGGCTCACCGGCACAGTGCACGCTGCGCGCGAACACGACTTCGACAGGCCTGCGACAGGCCGGCGTCAGCCCAGCAGCCCGTTCTGCGCATCGTGAGCCGGCATGCTGACCACCGGCTGCGGCTTCCAGCCCTTCTTGCGGTGTTCGGCCACCACGTTGGTGTAGATCCCGCCGCGCACATACCACTTGGCCGTGATGCGAATGAAGCGCGGGTTCGTGGCGCGCACGATGTCGTCGACGATGTCGTTCGTGACCTTTTCGTGGAACGCGCCTTCGTTGCGGTAGCTCCACATGTACATCTTCAGGCTCTTGAGTTCGACGCACAGCTTGTCGGCCACCATGTCGATGGTGAAGTGCGCGAAGTCGGGCTGGCCGGTCAACGGGCAATGGCAGGTGAACTCGGGGATCTGGAACTGGATGGCGTAGTCGCGCTTCGGGTTCGGGTTCGGGAACACGTCGAGCTGCTTGCTCGGAACGCTCGGCGGGGTGGCGGGAACGGGGCGCGCGGTGGCGCGTGGGGTGCGGGCGGGTTGGGCCATCGGGGTCACGTTTCGAGAGGGTTCGAGAGGTTTCGAATGAAGGGCGCGATGCTATCATCGACGCCGCTCCGACACCCGCACATCGCGGGTTTTATTCTTACAAATCAAGCACTTAGGCGCCAGCCTCGACCTCGCTCATGCGCCTGAATTCCATCAAGCTGTCCGGTTTCAAATCGTTCGCCGAGCCCACCAACTTCCAGTTGCCCGGGCAACTGGTCGGGGTGGTCGGGCCGAACGGCTGCGGCAAGTCGAACATCATGGACGCGGTGCGTTGGGTGCTCGGCGAAAGCAAGGCGAGCGAGCTGCGCGGCGAGTCGATGCAAGACGTGATCTTCAACGGCTCGGGCCTGCGCAAGCCGGCGAGCCGCGCGAGCGTCGAGCTGGTGTTCACGAACGAAGACGGCCGCGCCGGTGGGCAGTGGAACCGCTTCGCCGAGATCGCCGTGAAGCGCGTGCTCACGCGCGACGGCACCAGCAGCTACTACATCAACAACCAGCCGGTGCGCCGCCGCGACGTGCAGGACGTGTTCCTCGGCACGGGCCTGGGCCCCCGCGCCTACGCCATCATCGGCCAGGGCACGATCAGCCGCATCATCGAAAGCAAGCCCGAAGAGCTGCGCCTGTTCCTCGAAGAGGCCGCCGGCGTGTCGAAGTACAAAGAGCGCCGCCGCGAGACCGAGAACCGGCTCAAGGACACGCGTGAGAACCTGACCCGGGTCGACGATATTCTTCGCGAGCTGAACAGCAACCTCGACAAGCTCGAGAAGCAGGCCGAAGTGGCCAGCCAGTACCGCGCACTGCAAAGCTCGGGCGAACTGAAGCTGCACCAGCTCTGGTTCCTGAAGCACCGCGACGCGGCGAGCGAAGAGATGCGCGTCAAGACCGCAGTGTCAGAGGCGGTGAATGCGCTGGAAGCCCGCACCGCCGAATTGCGCCACGGCGAGGCCGAGCTGGAAACCATCCGCCAGGCCCATTACGCTGCGAGCGACGAGCTGCATGCGTCGCAAGGCGCGCTGACCGAAGTCGCGCTCGAAGTGAGCCGCCTCGAAGAGCGCATTCGCTATGTCGTGGAGGGCCGGGTGCGCGTCGAGCAGCGGCTGGTCGAGTTGAAGGCGCAGAGCGCGCAATGGGCGGACCGCCAGCAGCAAGCCAGCGCCGAGCTGGAGCATATTGCGCAGCAGATGGCAGGCGCCGAAGAGCAGGGTGAGGTGCTGGCCGCGCAGGCCGAAGAGCACGCCGGCAAGTTGCCCGATGCCGAAGACGCGGTGCGCGCCGCGCAGGCGGTTGCCAACGAGCAGCGCACGAAGGTCGGTGCGGTGCAGCAGCAGATCCAGGTGCTCGCCGCCGAGAGCCGGAACGTCGGCGACCAGCGGCGCCAGTTCAACGCTCGGCGCGACAAGCTCAGCGCCGAGAAAGGCCAGCTCGCCGCGCCCGACCTGGACCGCTTGTCCGAGTTGAAGCGCCAGTTCGAGGCGGCCGACGAGACGCGTGGCGTCAACGAAGCGCGCCTGCACGAACTGCAAGACCAGGTGCCCGCGCTCGACGACGAGCGCCGCACCAAGCAAGAGGCTGTGAACAGCGAAGGGGGCAGGCAAGCCGACCTGAGCGCGCGGCTCGATGCGCTCCGCGCGCTGCAAGAGAAGGTGCAGACCGAAGGCAAGCTCAAGCCCTGGCTCGCGCGCCACGGGCTCGACGGGCTGCAGGGCCTGTGGACCAAGATCCACATCGAACAAGGCTGGGAAACGGCCCTGGAGGCCGCGCTGCGCGAGCGCATGGGCGCGCTCGAAGTGGGCCGCCTCGACACCGTGCGCGCATTCGCAACCGACGCCCCGCCGGCGAAGCTGGCGTTCTACACACCGCCGCAAGCCGCGATCAGCAACACGCACCAGACGCTGCCGCGCCTGAGCGACCTGCTGCGCCTGAACGACGCCGGCTTGAAGGCGCTGCTCAACGATTGGCTGGAGGGCGTGTACACGGCTGCGAACTTCGACGATGCGCTGGCGGCGCGCAGCCAGCTGACGCACGGCGAAGTCATCATGACGCGCGACGGCCATGCCGTGAGCCCGTTCGCCGTGAGCTTCCATGCGCCCGATTCCGAGCAGGCCGGCATGCTGGCCCGCGCGCAAGAGATCGAGAACCTGGGCCGCCAGTTGCGTGCGCAGGTGCTGATCCATGAAGAAGCGCGCAGCAGCCTGGTGCGGGCCGAAGCGACCTACACCGATGCGTCGCAACGCCTGGTCACCGCGCGGCGTGATGCTGGCGAAAGCCAGACCCGCGCGCACCAGTTGCAGGTGGAGTTGATGCGCCTGTCGCAGCTCGCCGAAGCCAGCACGGCCCGGCGCGGGCAGCTCGACGAAGAGCTGGCCGAGGTCGACGCGCAGCTCGAAGAACTGGCCGAACGCAACGCCCTTGGCGAAGCGCGCTTCGACGAGCTGGACATGCAGCTCGCGACCACGCAAGAGCGCCACGCCGAACTCGACGAAGCGGTGATCACGGCCGAGCGCAAGCTGGCCGAGGCCCGCGAGCAGTTGCGCACGCTCGAGCGCCAATCCCAAGAGGCGCAGTTCGCGGCGCGCTCGCTCGCAGCAAGGCGCGGCGAGTTGCAACGCGGCATCGAAACCGCGCAGCAGCAGCTCGCCACGAACGACGCGGCCGGCGTGCAACTGCAAGACGAACTGACCGTGCTCACCGATGCGGCCGCCCAGGCCGGGCTGCAAACCGCACTGGCGTTGAAGCTCGACCGCGAAGCCGCCCTCGGCGCCAAGCGCAGCGAGTACGACGACCTGACGATGCGCCTGCGGCGTGCCGACGAGCAGCGCTTGCAGCACGAGCAAAGCCTGCAGCCGCTGCGCGACCGCATCACCAAGTTGCAGCTCGAAGAGCAGGCCGCGCAACTGGGCGGGGCGCAGTACCTCGATCAACTGGTTGCGGCGGCGGTCGACTTCGAGGCGCTCGCGGCCGGCATCGAACAGAACGGCGTCAAGCTCACCGGCTTGCAGGCCGAGATCGACCGCATCAACCGCGAAGTCAATGCGCTCGGCGCCGTCAACCTGGCTGCGCTCGACGAGCTGACCGCGTCACGCGAGCGCAAGACCTTCCTCGACGCGCAGAACGCCGACCTGATCGAAGCGATGACCACGCTCGAAGACGCCATCCACAAGATCGACCTGGAAACGCGCGACCTGCTGGCCAACACCTTCAACCAGGTCAACGAACACTTCGGCCGCATGTTCCCCGAGCTGTTCGGCGGCGGCAATGCGCGGCTGGTGATGACGGGCGACGAGATCCTCGATGCTGGAGTGCAGGTGATGGCGCAGCCGCCCGGCAAGAAGAACAGCACGATCCATTTGCTCTCGGGTGGCGAGAAGGCGCTGACGGCCATCGCGCTCGTGTTCGCGATCTTCCAGCTGAACCCGGCGCCGTTCTGTTTGCTCGACGAGGTCGACGCGCCGCTCGACGACGCCAACACCGAGCGCTATGCGCGCCTCGTGAAGCAGATGGCGCAGGGCACGCAGTTCCTGTTCATCAGCCACAACAAGATCGCCATGGAAATGGCCGAACAACTGATCGGCGTGACGATGCAGGAGCAGGGCGTGTCGCGCATCGTCACGGTCGACATGGAAGGCGCGGTCAGCTTGGCCGAAGCGGCTTGACGCCGGCTGCGCAGCCCGCATCACAAGATCACAGGAGCTTCGATGAGTACATTGACCATCGCCCTCGCATCGTTGGGCGGTGTCGTGCTGGCCGGGGTCGTGGCGCACGGTGCCTGGCAGGCGCGCAAGGCCGGCCCGAAGCGCGCTGTGATGGAGCCGCGGCCCGAGCCGCGCGAACCGTTGCTGGGCGCGCCGCTCGTCGGCGTGCAGGCCGACCCGCATGATTCGCATGACCCGGCCGAGTTGGCGCCCGGCCCCGAGCGCCGGGCGAACAAGCGCATCGTGAACCGGCTCGATGCGCTGGTCGACTCCATCGCCACGCTGGCCGTCGAAGTGCCGGTCAGCGGCACGGTGGCCATTGCCCACTTGCCGACCACCCGGCGCGCAGGTGGCAAGCCGTTCCTCATCGAAGGGCTCAACAGCGAGACCGGCGATTGGGAAGCGCCGGTCAGCACCCAGCGCTACGGCGAGTTCCAGGCTGGCGTGCTGCTGGCCAACCGCACCGGTGCGCTGAACGAGATCGAATACTCCGAGTTCGTGCAGAAGGTGCAGGCATTTGCCGAGGGCATCGGCGCGCTGCCGCAGTTCCCTGACATGCTCGAAGCCGTGGCCGCCGCGCGCGAACTCGACGGCTTCGCGAGCCAGCACGATGCGCAGCTCGCGGTGCACCTACACGCGCGTTCGGCGGCGTGGAGCGTGGGCTACATCCAGCAGCACGCGGGCCGGCACGGCTTCGTGCCCGGCGTGGTGCCGGGCCGGCTCGTGATGCCGGCGTCGGAAGAGGGCGCACCGCCGATCCTGACCTTGACGTTCGACTCGCAGGCCGCGCTCGCAGACGACCCGAACGTGGCCGCCGTGCGCGACGTGACGCTCAGCTTCGACGTGCCCCAGACCGACCCCAAGGCCGACCCGTTCGTCGCCTGGCAGGCGAGTGCGCAGGCGCTGTCGCTGGGCATGGACGCGAGCATCGTCGACGACCACGGTCGGCCGCTCAGCCCCGAAGGCTTCGGTGCCATCGGCCATGAACTGAGCCAGCTCTACGTGGCCCTCGAAGCACGCGATCTGCCGGCCGGCTCACCGGCGGCGCGGCGCTTGTTCAGCTGACCGCCGGGCAAATGCTTCAACTGCGGTGAATGAATTGACGCCTTCATCCCGCGCTGACGAGCTGCGCGCACAGCTGCAAGCGCAAGCACACGCGTACTACGTGCTCGACGCGCCGCAGGTGCCCGACGCCGAATACGACCGCCTGTTCCAGGAACTGCAGGCCATCGAGGCCGCGCACCCTGAACTGCTCACGGTCGACTCGCCGACACAGCGCGTCATCGGCCAGGTGCTGGCCGGGTTCACGCCGGTGCACCACACGGTGCCCATGCTCAGCATTCGCACCGAGACCGACACCGAACCCACCGGCGCAGTGGCGTTCGACATGCGCGTGCGGCGCGAGCTCGAACTCGACGAAGGCGCAGCGCCGGTCGAGTACAGCGCCGAGTTGAAGTTCGACGGCCTGGCCATCAACCTGCGCTACGAGCGCGGCCGGCTGGTGCAGGCCGCCACGCGCGGTGACGGCGAAACCGGCGAGGACGTGACGCAGAACATCCGCACCATCGCCGAGGTGCCCGCGCGCCTGAAGGGCGTGGCTGCGGCGGTGATCGAAGTGCGCGGCGAGGTTTACATGCGCCGCGATGCGTTCAACGCCATGAACGAGCGCCAGCGCGAGCTCATCGACCAGGGGGCGAAGAACGAGAAGACCTTCGTGAACCCGCGCAACGCCGCCGCCGGCGCGGTGCGCCAGCTCGACCCGGCCATCGCCGCGAAGCGCCCCTTGAGCTTCTTCGCCTACGGCCTGGGCGACGTGCAGGGCTGGGCCGTGCCGGCCACCCACAGTGGCCTGCTCGACGCGTTGGCGGCGATGGGCGTGCCGGTCAACACTGACCGCGCGGTGGTGCAGGGTGCGAGCGGCCTGGTGGCGTTCCACGCCGAGGTGGCGGCCAAGCGCGACGCGCTGCCCTTCGACATCGACGGCGTTGTCTACAAGGTCAACGGGCGCGCGCTGCAGCAGCGCCTGGGCTTCGTGACCCGCGAGCCACGCTGGGCGGTGGCGCACAAGTACCCGGCACAGGAGCAGATGACGCTGCTGCGCGGCATCGACATTCAGGTCGGCCGCACTGGCAAGCTCACGCCCGTGGCCAAGCTCGCACCGGTGTTCGTGGGCGGCACGACGGTCAGCAACGCCACGCTGCACAACCTGTTCGAGTTGCGCCGCAAGCGCGTTCGCATCGGCGACACGGTGATCGTGCGCCGCGCTGGCGACGTGATCCCAGAAGTGGTGGGCGTGGTGCCGGCTGTTCGTGCGCGATACGTGCCCAACTTCCGCATGCCGCGCGCCTGCCCGGTGTGTGGCAGTGCGGTGGTGCGCGAGCGTGACGGCATGGACCACCGCTGCTCCGGCGGCCTGTTCTGCCCTGCACAGCGCAAGCAGGCCATGCTGCACTTCGCGCAGCGCCGCGCGCTCGACATCGAAGGCCTGGGCGACAGAATCGTCGACCAACTCGTCGATGCCGGCGTGGTGCGCACGCTGCCCGACTTGTTCAAGCTCGGCCTGGCCAACCTGACCGCACTCGACCGCATGGGCGAGAAGAGCGCGCAGAACCTGCTTTCGGGCCTCACCGCCGCGAAGCAGACCACGTTCGCGCGCTTCCTGTACGGCCTGGGCATCCGGCACGTGGGCGAGACGACCGCGAAGGACCTGGCCAAACACTTCGGCGCGATGGACCCGCTAATGGACGCCACGCTCGACCAGTTGCTCGCGGTGAACGATGTCGGGCCGGTGGTCGCGCAAAGCGTGCGCACCTTCTTCGAACAGGCGCACAACCGCGATGTCGTGAATGATCTTCGCAAGGCCGGCGTCACCTGGACGGAAGGCGAGGGCAGCGCTGCAGGCCAGGTGCTGCAGCCGCTGGCGGGCAAGACCTTCGTGCTGACCGGCACCTTGCCCACGCTCACCCGCGACGACGCCAAGGAGCGCATCGAAACGGCCGGAGGTAAGGTCAGCGGGTCGGTGTCGAAGAAGACCGACTACGTGGTCGCCGGCAGCGAGGCGGGCAGCAAGCTCGACAAGGCGCGCGAGCTCGGCCGCCCGGTGCTGGACGAAGTGGCGTTGCTCGCATTGCTTGCATCGGTGGCCGCAGGCGCTTGAACCGGCGCTGCGGCGCGCGGCATTCGTGCACGCGGTGTGGGCCCGGCCGCACGGGGGATGGCACTCTGCACGGTCGAGCCGGTTTGTCCGTTGCACCGGCTCACCTGCGGCGGCAGACTCGGCCGCACATGCCAACCGAACCTTTCGCTGTGCCTCACGCCGCACCCGCCGACCCGGCTCATCCACCGCCCAGGCTCACGACCGACGCCGACTGGCTGGCGGCGCTGCGCGCCCGCAGCGACGCTCCCCCCGAGTTGCCGCGCATGCCGCTGGGCTGGCTGCAATCGGCCACGTTGATCGGGTCGATCGAACCGGCCTGGGCCGAGAGCCTCATCAAAGCGGGCGTGCCGCTGCGCAAGACCGGCCATGGCTGGGCCGTGGACGCCGCGCGCGGCGCGCCCCTCGACGCCGCACTGGCCACCGCAGCCGCCACACTGCGCCGCCTCGGCCCGGCCGCCGCGTGGCGTGATGAACTGGTCACGGTCACCGACAACGCTGGCAAGGCGGTGGCCCGCATCGAGCGCGCTGCCACGCGCGCACTCGGCATCGCGACCCACTCGGTACACCTCGTCGGCACCACGCCCGAAGGCAGCGTGTGGGTGCAACAGCGCGCGTTCGAGAAGGCCACCGACCCCGGCCAATGGGACACGATGGTCGGCGGCCTCGTCAGCGCCGGCGAAGGCGTGCGCGACACACTGCGGCGCGAGACGGCCGAGGAAGCGGGCCTGCGCATCACCGCGCTGGCCCGTGTCGCGCCGATGGGCTTCCTGAGCGTGCGCCGCCCGGTGGCGCACGGCTACATGGTCGAGCGCATCGACATGTTCGAGGCGGTGGTCCCCGCGAGCCAAGTGCCTGTCAACCGTGACGGCGAAGTGGCAACGTTCGAATGCCTCGCACCGGAGGCGCTCTGGCGGCGCCTGCGCGACGGCCTGTTCACGCTCGAAGCGAGCCTAATCCTGCTGCATTGGCTGCAGCGGGACTGCTTGCTTCGCTAGGGTCGGCTGGCCGCGCTGGCCGCGCCGGCAGGGCTCGGGCTCGCAGCCGGCTGCAGCACGATGCCAATGCGCCGGCGCGCCATTGCCTCGGTGGCGCCATCGCCAGCCTGGCGCGCAACTTCCATCTGCACGTTCAACCAGGCCAGCAGCGGCCTGAGCCAGCCTTGCGCTGACGCCGTGTCCACGGCCAGGGCGATGAGCGCGGGGCTCGCCCGCCCGGCGCGGAACAGCGCACCGGCCGCGACCAGCCGCGCCAGCGGGTCGGTGGCTTCGGGCAGCGGCGCGCCGGTCGCGCTGGTGGTGGTTGGCGGGGCAGCCAGCGCAGTCGCCGTGGCGCGGTGCTGCTCGGGCAGCAGTGCCACGTCTTGCGGGCGCACGCGGCCGCTCAGGTAGTCGGCGTAGGCCAACTCGGGCGGCGCGGCGTCCGGCCGCAGCGCCTCGAACGCAGTGCATGCCTCGACCACCAGGCTCGCGGTGCGGCTGGCACAGCGTGCCAGCTCGGTGCGGGCCAGGAGGTCGGCCCGGCCGGTGCGGGCCACTTCGCCTCTGGCCTTCGCGAACTCTTGCGCTTCGACGCGCGCGTCGCCCGCCAGGTAGGCCGTGAGCGAGCGTTGCAGCGAATCGGAGGCGTTCATCTGCCACTCAGGTTGAAGTGGCTTGCTGCTGCATGCGCAGAGCAGGCTCAGCATCACGCAGGCTGCAGCGTGGCGCGGTCGGGTACGCATCGTCATGGCAGCTTGATCTGCGTGTCGCGCGCGAACGGCCACTTGCGGTTCACCTCGTTCACCAACTGCTCCACCTTGCGCAGGCTCGCCTCCACGTCGGCCCGCAACGCGCCCAGGTCGGTGGTGGCCACGCGGGCGTTCGCGCCCACGGCCTGCGCCTCGACCAGCACGGCATCGACCTTCTTCAGGCTGCTCTGTGCGTCGCCCAGCAATGCGCGCAGTTGCACCACGGTGTCACGCGCCTCGGGCAGCACGCCGCCTTTGGCGAACACCTGCGTGTCGGCCTTGGCCGCCATGCTGTCGAGCCGCGCGAGCAAGCTGTTGGTGCGGTCCAGCGCTGCGAGCAGCTTGCGCGATTCGGTCTCGTTGCCCAGCAGCACACCGAGTGCGCCGCCCGGGCCGTTCAGGCGCTCGACGGTCGTCTTCACCTGGCCGAGCGTGGCGTTCAAGGGCGAGTCGGTGGCGGTCAGCTTGTTCAGGTTGTCCAGCAGCTCGCGCGCCGATGCCACCAGGCGCGGGATCTCGGCCGTGGCGTCACCGCGCAGCACCGTGCGCACCGCGCCATCGGGCAGTGGCGGGTCGGTGAGCACGCCGCTGAAGGCGCGGATGTTGGTGTTGCCGACCACGCCGCGCACCAACGTGAACATGCTCGACGTGCGCAGCCAGTGCGCGTCTTTCGTGGGCACATCGACGAGGATGCGCGCATTGCCGTCGTCGGCCAGTTCGATGCGCCGAACCCGCCCGATCGCAAAGCCCGCGAAGGTGAGGTCCATGCCAACGACGACGCCTTCGGAGTCGTCGGCCATCAGCACCAGTTGCTGCGTCGGCTCGAAAGCGCCACGCGCATTCAGCAGGAACACGACCGCACCGGCCAGCAGCAGCGCGAGCAGGCCGAGCAGCAGGGCCGCCTTGAGTTCGAGGTGCGCAATCGGCGTGGGCCCTGGCGTTGCAGCAGGGTCGCGTTCGGAGTCGGGAGGCAATGGCATGGGAATCAACAGACGACGATCAATAGTAGTTGCCCATCAGGCTCACCGCTTCGATCAACAGCACCACCACGAAGAGCCGCACCAGGCCCTGCAGGTCGGCCCGTGTCCGCATGCCCTTGACGAGCACGCCGTACACGCCGGCTGTCATCGGAATCAGCGCCACCGCCAGGCTCAGGAACAGCGTCTTCAGGCCGAACACCAGCGCCACGGCCGGGTTGAATATCTGCCCGACGACGCGGCCGTAGCCCGCCAGCCCGCCGCGCGTGAAGCCGTAGACGCCCAGGTATGACAGCATCAGCGCCACCGCGCAGCTCACGGCCGCCAGCATCAGCACCGCCACGATGCCGGCCACCACACGCGGCATCAGTTCGCGGCTGATCGGGTCGATGCCGCTCATGCGCAGCGCGTCGAACTCACCGCGAAACCGCATGCGTGCTATCTCGGCGCCGTTCGGGATCGTGCAGCGCAGCGCCACGAACAGCGCCGCCGTCAGCGGGATCAGCTCCAGCACCAGCACGCGCACCAGCATCTCGAGCGCGTACTGCGACAGGCCGTAGGTCAGCGCCGTCGTCACGACGATGCGGATCACGACCAGGCTCACCAGCGACGACAACAGCGTGAACCACAGCAGCACCGGCGCGGTGTCGAGGACGATGTGGCGCGCCAGCGCGTGCCGGTTGTCGCGCTGGTAGCTCGACGGCGACAGCGCCATGACCAGCACCAGTGCGCCCAGGTGCAGCGTGCGCCACCAACCGCCCAGCCACGCGAGCGCAGCGCGGGCGGTGTCGGCCACGAAACTGGGGGCGGGCGCGGGGCCGATCATGCGGGGATCATAGGTGGCGGCCAGGCATCCCACGCACGCGCCGGCATCGGCTCGCCCCACAGGTCCACGGCAACCGCGGTGCCCGCATGGGGCCGCAGCGCTGCCTCGCCGCGCACATAGCTCAGGCCGACGCACGCCCCGGCCTTCGGGCTCCAGCCGACCGACGACAACTCGCCCACCGGCAGCCCGTCGATCAGCACCGCCTCGCCGCCCCACGCATATACGTCGGCCGAGTCGAGCACCACGGTCACGAGTTTCTTGCGCAGGGGCTGGCCCTGCGCCTTCACCAATGCCGCACGGCCGATGAAAGGCGCGGGCTTGTCGAGCTTCACGCCCACCAACAGACCCGCCTCGAACGGCGTTTCATCCGGCCCCAACTCGGCCCCCCAGGCGCGCCGGCCGGCTTCGATGCGCAAGGCGTCGATGGCGAAATAGCCGGCGTCCACCAGGCCGAGGCCGGCGCCAGCCGAATGCAGCGCAAGGTACACGTGGCGCGCCATTTCGACCGGCACATAGAGCTCGAAGCCCGGGCCCCCCACATAGCTCATGCGTGCGGCACGCACCCGCGCCAACCCGAGGTCGACTTCCTTCGTGTGCGAGAACCTCAGCATCGCTGGCGACACATCGTCCGGGCTCACGCGGCCCAGCAGTTCGCGCGCATTCGGGCCCATCAATGAGAGCACGCAGGTCATCGCGCTGACGTCAGTCAGCACCGCGTGTTCATGCGCTTCGAGGTGGCGCGTGATCCAGTCGGCATCGCGCATCGCCTGCGCCGAGCCGGTGACGACGAGGAAGCGCGCGGCGCCTTCGCGGATCACGGTCACGTCGGTCTCGAAGCCGCCGCGCTCGTTGAGCATCGCGGTGTAGACCATGCGGCCGACCGGCACGTCGATCTCGTTGGCGCACAGGCGCTGCAACACGGCCAGCGCATCGGCCTTGCAGCAGCAGCTTGCCGAACGAGCTTTGGTCGTACAGCGCCACGGTTTCGCGCGTGGCGCGCTGTTCGGCCTGCACCCAGGGCAGCCAGTCGGGCCGGCCCAGGCCGGGCCGGGCGCTGCCTGCACCGGCCGGCTTGAAGTAGTTCGCGCGCTCCCAGCCGTTCTTG
>JANXWV010000055.1 GCA_025350965.1 Rhizobacter sp. | reverse complement strand
GTGGCGCCGGTACTCCGGTGCCGGGTGTCCCGCTCCTAGATCTCGACCTTCGACCCCAGCTCGACAACCCGATTCGTCGGCAGGCTCAGGAAGTCTGCGGCTGCCGCGGCGTTGCGGTGCATGCTGGCGAACAGCTTCTCGCGCCACGCCGCCATGCCGCCGCCGATGGTCGGGATGACGATGTCGCGCGACAGGAAGTACGACGTGTCCATCTCGTCGATGGCACAGCCGCGGTTGCGCAGCATGGCCAGTGCCTCGGGCACATCAGGTTCGTTCTTGAAGCCGAAGTTCAGCGTCACCTGCCAGCAGTCGTGCCCGAGCGGCTTCAGTTCGCAGCGCTTGTCGGAGCGCACCCAGGGCACCTCGTGGTGCATCACGGTCACGAACAGGTTGGTCGCGTGCAGCACCTTGTTGTGCTTGAGGTTGTGCAGCAGTGCGTTCGGCGTTACGCCCTGGTCTGCGACCAGAAACACGGCCGTGCCCTGCACCCGCGTGGGTGGGCTCACGAACACCGCCTCCAGGAAACTTGGCAGGTCGATGGCATCTTCGCGCAGCCGCGTCGTCATCAGGCGGCGGCCCTGCTTCCAGGTCATCATCAGCATGAACATGAACGCGCCGATGACCACCGGGAACCAGCCGCCCTCGAACACCTTGACCACGTTGGCCGAGAAGTAGACGAAGTCGACGACGAAGAAGAAGCCGGTCGCCGCGAAGCTGAGTGACCACGGGTACTTCCAGCCGTAGCGGATGACGAAGAACGTCATGGTGGTCGTGATGAGCATGTCGATCGTCACCGCGATGCCGTAGGCCGCGGCGAGCTTGCTGCTGGTGCCGAACAGGCCCACCGCCAGCACGATGCACACGAACAGCCCCCAGTTCACGAACGGCACGTAGATCTGCCCGGCCTCGCGCACCGAGGTGTGCAAGATGCGCAGGCGCGGCAGGTAGCCGAGCTGGATCGCCTGCTTCGTGACCGAGAACGCCGCCGTGATCAGCGCCTGCGACGCGATCACCGCCGCGCAGGTGGCCAGGCCGATGAGCGGGTACAGCGCCCAGGCTGGCGCCATCTCGAAGAACGGGTTGCCGACCTTGCCCGGGTCTTCGAGCAGCATCGCGCCCTGCCCGAAGTAGTTGAGCACCAGCGCCGGCATTGCCAGGCTGAACCAGGCCACACGGATCGGCCGTTTGCCGAAGTGGCCCATGTCGGCGTACAGCGCTTCCGCGCCGGTGACACACAGCACCACCGAGCCCAGCGCGATGAACGCCACGAACGGGTTGAGCACGAGGAAGAGAAGCGCGTGGTGCGGGCTCAGCGCCCACAGGATGGCCGGGTTGGCGATGATGTGTTGCAGCCCGAGCACCGCGAGCACCGCGAACCACAGCACCATCACCGGCCCGAAGTACTTGCCGATGCTGGCCGTGCCTTGCCGCTGCAACATGAACAGCGCGGTCAGCACCACCAGCGTCACCGGCACGACGTAGCGGTGCATCCCCGGGGCCGCGACCTCCAGCCCTTCGATGGCGCCGAGCACGGTGATGGCCGGTGTGATCACGCCATCGCCGAAGAAGATGGCGGTGCCGAAGATGCCGAGCAAGAGCAGCCTTCGGCGCAGGACCGGCCGGTGCTTCACTGCCTGCGAAGCCAGGGCCAGCATCGCAATCAGCCCGCCTTCGCCGTTGTTGTCGGCCCGCAGGATGAGTGCCACGTACTTGACCGAGACGACCACCGTGAGGGTCCAGAACACCAGCGAGAGCACGCCGTAGATGTTCGCGGCATTGAGCGCCACATGGCCGTGCGCGAACACTTCCTTGAGTGCATACAACGGGCTGGTGCCGATGTCGCCATAGACGACGCCGATGGCCCCGAGGGTCAGGCCGGCCAGGCCGGAACGAGGGGAAGAGGAAGAAGAGGTGGACAAGTCAGATTTGCACTTTGGTGCCGAGCTCGACCACGCGGTTCGCGGGCAGGCCGAGGAAGTCGGCCGCGGACGACGCGTTGCGGTGCAGGCTCGCGTAGAGCTTCTCGCGCCAGGGTGCCATGCCACCGCCCAGTGTCGGGACGATGGTCGCGCGCGACAGGAAGTAGGACGTGGTCATGGCGTCGAGCACGATGCCCTGGCCCTGCAGCAACTCCAGCGCCTCGGGAACGTCTGGGTCGTTCTTGAAGCCGAAGTTCAGCTGCACCGCCCAGCAGCCCTTGCACAGCGGCTCGGCGTGGGCGCGCTGCGCGAACGGCACCCAGGGCACGTCACGCGTGTTCACGGTGACAAACAGGTTGGTCTCGTGCAACACGTTGTTGTGCTTGAGGTTGTGAAGCAGGGCAGTGGGGGTGAGGTCGGCTTCGGCGTTCATGAACACAGCCGTGCCGGGGGCTCGCATCGGCGGGTCGGCAAGCACGCTCTTCAGGAATGGCTTCAACTCGATCGCGTCGGCGCGCAGGCTCGCCGACAGCAACTGCCGGCCGCGTGCCCAGGTCATCATCAGCGTGAAGATCGCGGCTGCGATGAGCAGCGTGAACCAGCCGCCTGAGAACACCTTCAGGATGTTCGACGAGAAGAATACGAGCTCGATCATCAGGAAGAAGCCGGTCGCGCCGAAGCACAGCCACCACGGGTAATTCCAGCGGTAGCGGATCACGAAGAAGGTCATCACCGTGGTCAGCACCATCGTGGCCGTCACGGCAATGCCGTAGGCGGTGGCCAGCGCCGTGGACGAGCCGAACATCAGCACCGCCGCCACGATGGCAGCGAACTGCAGCCAGTTGACGGCCGGGATGTAGATTTGCCCGGTCTCCTTGACGGAGGTGTGCAGCATGCGCAAGCGCGGCAGGTAGCCCAGCTGAATGGCCTGCTTCGTGACCGAGAACGTGCCCGAGATCGTGGCCTGCGACGCGATCACCGTGGCGATGGTCGCGAGCACCACCATCGGAATCAGGAACCACGACGGCACCATGTTGAAGAACGGGTTGTCGGCCTTGGCCGGCTCCAGCAACATCAACGCGCCCTGGCCGAAGTAGTTCAGCACCAGCGCCGGGAACACAAGCGCGAACCACGCGAGACGGATCGGCTTCGGCCCGAAGTGCCCCATGTCGGCGTAGAGCGCCTCGGCACCGGTGACGGACAGGAAGACCGCGCCGAGCACGAGCAGCGTCACGTGACCGTGCTCGATGCCGAAGCGCAGCGCATGCCATGGGTTCAGCGCCTGCAGGACCATCGGCGCGCGCACGATCCACACCACGCCCCAGAACGCGATCACGAGGAACCACACCAGCGTGATCGGCCCGAACCAGCGGCCCATCACACCGGTGCCGTGCTTCTGGATCGCGTAGAGCCCGAACAGCACGGCCAGCGTGATCGGCACGACGTAGGGCTTGAACGCCGGTGTGGCGAGCTCCAGCCCCTCGACCGCCGACAGCACCGAGATCGCCGGCGTGATGACGCCGTCGCCATAGAAAAGTGCCGCGCCCATGATGCCCATCACGATGAGCGCGAAGCGCAGCCGCGGCCGCTCGAGCGTGGCCTGCGACGACAAGGCCATGAGCGCCATCGTGCCGCCTTCGCCGTTGTTGTTGGCGCGCAGGATCAGCGTCACGTACTTGAGCGTGACGATGATCGTGAGCGTCCAGAACACCAGCGAGAGCACGCCCAGGATGTCGGGCGGCGTGAGCGCGGCGTGCTTGGTCGCGAACACTTCGCGCAGGGCGTAGAGCGGGCTCGTGCCGATGTCGCCGTAGACCACGCCGAGCGCGCCCAGGGTCAGGGCACGAAGCTTGGATGGGCCGGATTTACTGCTCACAAAAACAAACCCCACGGGGGTGCGTGGGGCGTCGGTCACGAAGGCTCTGATTCTGCGCCTACTCGTACACCTCGGCGTCGGGATCGGTCGCTTCCAGCTCGTAGCTGGCCGCCACCATCGCCAGACGCGCGATCACGCCGTACATGTAGAAGCGGTTCGGCGCGCTCGCACCCGGCTTGGCGCCGGGCTTGGGCAGTTGGTTCGACTCGGCGAAGGCCAGCGGGACGAAGCTCGCACCCGGCGAGTTCAGGTTCTCGTCGATGCCGCGCTCGGCGTTGACGCGGTAGAAGCCGCCGACCACGTAGCGGTCGATCATGTAGACCACCGGCTCGGCCACGGCATCGTTCACGCGCTCGTAGGTTGGCACGCCTTCTTGCAGGATGACCTCGCTGACCTCCTGCCCGTCCTTGATGACGCTCATCTTGTTGCGCGAACGGCGGTTCAGGTCGGCCAGGTCCTTCGGGTCGCGCACGGTCATGATGCCCATGCCGTAGGTGCCGGCGTCGGCCTTGACGATGATGAACGGCTTCTCGTTGATGCCGTATTCCTTGTACTTGCGGCGGATCTTGCCAAGCAGCGCCTCGGCGTTGCTTTGAAGACATTCGGCGCCGGTGCCATCGCTGAAGTTGACTTCGCCGCAGCGTGCAAAAAGCGGGTTGATGAGCCACGGGTCCATGCCCAGCAGCTTGGCGAATTTCTTCGCCACTTCCTCGTACGCGTGGAAGTGGTTGGTCTTGCGCCGCACCGCCCAGCCCGCGTGCAAGGGCGGCAGCAGGTACTGCTCGTGCAGGTTCTCCAGCACTTTCGGCAAGCCGGCCGAGAGGTCGTTGTTGAGCAGGATGGTGCAGGGGTCGAAGTCTTTCAGCCCGAGGCGCCCGCGCGTGCGGATCAGCGGTTCCACGGTCAGCGCCGTACCGTCAGCCAGGGCGATGGCGGTCGGCTTCTGGATGGTCTCGTCGAGTGTGCCCAGGCGCACGTTCAGCCCGGCCTGATGGAAGATCTGCATCAGCCGCTGCACGTTGGCCAGGTAGAACGTGTTGCGCGTGTGGTTCTCGGGGATCAGCAGCAGGTTCTTCGCTTCGGGGCAGATCTTCTCGATTGCCGCCATCGCCGCCTGCACGGCCAGCGGCAGCATCTCGGGGGTCAGGTTGTTGAAGCCGCCGGGGAACAGGTTCGTGTCGACCGGTGCCAGCTTGAAGCCGGCATTGCGCACATCCACCGAGGTGTAGAACGGGGGCGTGTGCTCCATCCATTCGAGGCGGAACCAGCGCTCGATGGCGGGCAGCGACTCCAGGATGCGCTGCTCCAGTTCGTTGATCGGGCCGGTCAGTGCAGTAACGAGGTGAGGAACCATGGCGGAGCCCGAGGCAAAGGAGGAAAGCGAACGATTCTAGGCAGATGGGGTTGCCGCCGCGTGACGCAAGGCTTGCGCCTCGGTCGGGGCCAAATGCCGCGCCCAAAAAGAACAAGGGCCGCAAAAGCGGCCCTTGTCACCTTGAAGGGGTTGCCAAAGGCAACCCCACCGTCCTGTCAGGCGCAAACCATCAGTTGTGGTAAGCCGTCTCGCCGTGCGAGCTGATGTCCAGACCCTCGCGCTCGTCTTCTTCGCTGACACGCAGGCCGATGACCTTGTCCACGATGAAGTACGCCACGAGCGACACCACGCCCGACCACACGATCGTCACGAGCACCGCCTTGAGCTGGATCCACACCTGGGCGCCGATGCCGTCCGGGTTGGTGGCCATCGCGGCCGTGGTCCAGTCGGGAACCATGCCCGGGCCGCCGAGCGACTGGGCGTGGAACACACCCGTCAGCAGCGCGCCGACGATACCGCCGACACCGTGCACGCCGAACACGTCGAGCGAGTCGTCAGCACCGAGCAGCTTCTTCAGGCCGGTCACACCCCACAAGCATGCGAAGCCAGCGACGAAGCCGATCACGATGGCGCCCATCAGGCCCACATTGCCGCACGCCGGCGTGATGGCCACCAAGCCCGCCACTGCACCCGACGCGGCGCCGAGCATCGAAGCCTTGCCCTTCATCAGCGCTTCACCGATGCACCAGGCCAGGACCGCCGCCGCGGTAGCGCTGAAGGTGTTCATGAAGGCCAGCACAGCGGAGTTGCCAGCTTCGAGCGCCGAGCCGGCATTGAAGCCGAACCAGCCGACCCACAGCAAAGCGGAACCCACCATCGTCAGCGTCAGCGAGTGCGGCGTGAACGCCTCCTTGCCGTAGCCCACGCGCTTGCCGATCATGTACGCACCGACCAGGCCGGCCACGGCCGCGTTGATGTGCACCACGGTACCGCCCGCGAAGTCGAGCGCGCCCCATTGCCACAGCAGGCCGGCCTTGCCGTCCATGGCGTCCTTCACGCCCTTGACGCCGGAGTAGGCGTCCGGGCCCATCCAGAACCAGACCATGTGCGCAATGGGTGCGTAGCTGAACGTGAACCACAGCACCATGAAGGCCAGTACCGCCGAGAACTTCGCGCGCTCCGCGAAGGCACCGACGATCAGGCAGCAGGTGATGCCGGCGAACGTGGCCTGGAACGCGGTGAACAGCAGTTCAGGGATGTAGACACCCTTGCTGAACGTGGCAGCCATGGCGAACTCGCCCTTCGCGGGGTCGAACAGGCCCTTCATGAACAGCCGGTCGAAGCCGCCGACGAACGCGTTGCCTTCGGTGAATGCCAGGCTGTAGCCGTAGATGCACCACAGGATCACGATCAGCGAGAACGTGACCATCACCTGCATCAGCACCGACAGCATGTTCTTGCTGCGCACCAGGCCGCCATAGAACAGCGCCAGGCCCGGCACCGTCATCATGATGACGAGCAGCGTGGCAACGATCATCCAGGCCACGTCGCCCTTGTTGGCCACGGGGGTGGATGCTGCGGGTGCAGCACCGGAGGCCGCTTCAGCTGCACCGGACGCTGCCGGTGCGGCCATGGCGGCAGAAGCTGCAGGGGCAGGCGCTTCCATGGCAGCGGATGCCGCTGCCGGTGCGGAGGCTGCAGGGGCGGAGGCCGCATCGTCGGCCAACGACGCGCCTGCGAAGCCCAGGCCACTGAGGCCCAGGACGAGGCTAGCAATGAGTTTTCTCATGGGAGGTGTCTCTATTGTTTGGGAAGGTGACGGGGCGCTCAGAGCGCGTCTTTGCCGGTCTCGCCGGTACGGATGCGCACAACTTGTTCGAGCGTGGACACGAACACCTTGCCGTCGCCGATCTTGCCGGTGCGCGCTGCGGCCTCGATGGCCTCGATGACGCGGTCGACGATGGCATCGTCGACCGCGGCTTCGATCTTCACCTTGGGCAGGAAGTCGACCACGTATTCGGCGCCGCGGTACAGCTCGGTGTGGCCCTTCTGGCGGCCGAAGCCCTTCACTTCAGTCACTGTGATGCCCTGCACGCCGATGGCGCTGAGGGCTTCGCGGACTTCGTCAAGCTTGAAGGGCTTGACGATGGCGGTCACCATCTTCATGGTCGATTCTCCTGGTGTCAGTGCTTAGAAGGTCTTCTTGACCGCGACGACGAGCCCGGTCTTGCCGAGGTTCTTGTCGCCCGGGCCGTAGTAGTACGCAGGGAAGCCGCCCGGCGACTTGGTGCTCGTGCCGACGACGGCAGCGCTCAGGAAGAAGCCGCTGAAGTCCTTGCCGACGGTGAACGAGTAGTCGGTGTAGGAGAAGTCGCTGTTGCCGTTGCCCGAGACCTTCTGGTAGCCCACGTGCGGGATCAACTGAATGCCGGAGACGTCAAACGTGGCGCTCAGGTCGAGGTAGCCGCTGTTCTTGCTGTCGGTGAAGCCGAACAGGTTGGTCACGGCATGCGAGTACTTCAGCGTGGCCGGCCCGTAGGTCAGTGCGCCGTAGATTTCGGTCGTGTTGGTGCTCGGGTTCAGGTTGTTGCTCGGGTACTGATAGGTCAGCACGCCGACGTCGTACGTGAAGTCTTTGGCGATCTCGCCTTTGTAGCCACCGTACAGGTCGATCTCGACGCTGGCGTTGCCGGGCGGGATGTCCTTGATCCACTTGATCGACGACGCCCAGGCGCCGATGTAGAAGCCGGCGGGGAATGCGTAGTCGATACCGGCCGACACGGCTGGCTTCAGGCGCGACTGCGAAATGCCGCGGTAGCGGTAGTCGCTGGACACCGCGATGTTGAACGACAGCGGGCTGTCTTCGGCATGGGCGAGTGAAGGCAGCGCCGATACGGCGGCGACGGCGGCAATGGCCGAGAAGACTTTTTTCATGTCTGAGGACTCCATTTCGATTGCACAAGTGAGGCTGCATCCGGTTTGCAGCTTTTGTGCCATGAGCGCAGTCGTGCAGTTCGCCCCATGCTGGGCGGACTGCGCCCGAATTCGTGCGTCCCCGTGTGCCTGGTTGAGTTGAAACGCTTGAATGCATTGAAATGGTGCGTCGGCCGCCGATGCGAGAGCTTCATTGGCGCGGTGACAATGTCGGCGCCGTGCGCACTTGCGTGCACCGCTTGCACAAAGGAAACCCATGTCGCTTGCCGTCATCCACAGCCGAGCCCTGCACGGGCTGGCGTCGGCCGAGGTCACCGTCGAGGTGCATCTCGCCAACGGCTTGCCGAGTTTCACGCTGGTCGGGCTGGTGGATGTCGAGGTCAAGGAAGCACGCGAGCGCGTCCGAGCGGCCATCACCAATGCGGGGCTGGAATTCCCCCACAACAAGCGCATCACGGTGAACCTTGCCCCCGCCGACCTGCCGAAGGAGTCCGGCCGCTTCGACCTGCCGATTGCGTTGGGCATTCTTGCAGCGAGCGGGCAGATCGACGCCTCGCGCCTGGGCGCCTACGAGTTCGCCGGCGAGTTGTCGTTGGCCGGTGACCTGCGGCCGGTGCGCGGCGCGCTTGCCATGGCGCTGGCGTTGCGGCGGGGTGCGCAGTCGCATCGCACGCTGGTGCTCCCGGCAGCCAGCGCGCAAGAGGCCGCGCTCGTCGAGGGCATGGTCGTGCACGGCGCGGCGCACCTGCTCGACGTGGTCAAAGCCTTGCTACCCGACGCCGCAGCGCAGGGCCATGCGATGACGACGGCCTGTGCGCTGCCGCGCCAACCGGCAGCCGCCGGGCCGGACCTGCGTGACGTGAAAGGCCAGGCCGGCGCCAAGCGTGCGCTCGAGATCGCGGCCGCTGGTGGCCACAGCGTGCTCATGCTCGGCTCGCCCGGCACCGGCAAATCGATGCTGGCGCAGCGCTTCGGCGGGCTGCTGCCGCCGCTGACGCAAGACGATGCGCTCGAATCGGCTGCCGTGCTCAGCCTGACCGGTGCCTTCGCGGCTGCGCGCTGGGGTGAGCGGGTATTCCGGGCGCCGCACCACACGGCGTCATCGGTGGCGCTTGTGGGCGGCGGCTCGCCACCGCGCCCCGGGGAAATCTCGCTCGCTCATCACGGCGTGCTGTTCCTCGACGAGTGCCCCGAGTTCCAGCGTGCCGCGCTCGAGGCCTTGCGCGAGCCGCTGGAAACCGGCCGCATCGTGATCTCGCGGGCGGCTCGGCAGGCCGAGTTTCCGGCCCGTTTTCAACTCATCGCGGCGATGAACCCCTGCCCCTGCGGCCACCTCGGCAGTGCACTGCGCGCCTGCCGCTGCACGCCGGATGGGGTGGCGCGCTATCAAGGGCGCATCAGCGGGCCGCTGCTCGACCGCATTGACGTGCAGGTCGAGGTGCCAGCGGTCGCGCCCGATACGCTCTCGGCGGCGCCCGACGGTGAGCCCAGCGTGGTGGTCGCTGCGCGCGTGGCCGCAGCGCGCGAGCGGGCTGTGGCCCGCCAGGGCACAACGAATGCGATGCTCGCGGGCGAAGCACTCGACGCGCACTGCGCGCTCGCGCCACCGGCCGCGAAGTTCCTGCAAGCGGCCGCAGCGCGGCTGGGCTGGTCAGCGCGCGGTTTTCACCGCGTGCTGCGCGTGGCGCGCACGGTGGCCGATTTGGCGTCGAGCGAATCGATCCAGGTCACGCACCTGGCCGAGGCGATTCAGTACCGGCGGGTGCTCACCGTGCAGTGAGGTCTGTGGGGCCCGCCCTCACCCCAACCCTCTCCCAGAGGGAGAGGGAGCAAGACCCGGCTCTCCCACAGGGAGAGGGAGCAACACCCCGCCCATTCGTTCAGCCGGCCTTCAAGAACCCGAGGTCACGCGGGAAGTTCACGAGGTTCGGGAACACCGTGTTCAGGTCCGAGTCTTTCGCACCGAACCACTTGCCCAGGGTGCTGCCGATGGTGTCGACCGAGGTGACCGGCAGGTAGGCGTTGTTCGCCGAGTCGTTCAGGTTCAGGCCGAACTGCGGGAAGCGGCCAAAGATGTCGCCGCCGTTCACGGCGCCGCCCGAGACGAAGTGGTGCGAGCCCCAGCCGTGGTCGGTGCCGTCACCGTTGCTTGTCAGTGTGCGGCCGAAGTCGGATGCGGTGAACAGCGTGACCGAGTTGCGCATGTCGCCACCGGCCATGCCGGCCAGCGCGCCATCGAAGTACCCGAGCGCGTGCGAGATGCGGGCCAGCAAATCGGCCTGGTTCATGTTCTGGCCGTCGTGGGTGTCGAAGCCGCCCATCGACACGAAGAACACCTGGCGCTTTGTGCCCAGCCCGGCGCGGGCCCCGATGATGCGGGCCACCGTCTGCAACTGCGAGGCGAGGCCGTTGTTCGCCAGGTTGTTGGTCGACGGCTGCACGTACTGCGTGGGCGCGGTGCTGGTCGATGCGTTGAACGCCACCTGGAACGCCGCCTGTGCATCCACCGAGCGTTTGACGATGGCGCCGTACTCGTTCGCGAACAGGTGCTGGTTGCTCGCGGTGACGATGCTCTTCAACGTGGCCGACGCGGTCGTCGAGCCGAACAGCGTGCCGGTGAGGCCTCCGATCTGCGTGGCGCCGCCACTGCCGACCTGGTACTGGAACACGGTCTCGCCGGCCGAGAACACCGCATTGCCCGACACCGAAATGCTGGTGAACACGGTGTTCGCGTTGTTGCTTGCCATCAGGTCGCCGAGGTGGCCGCCCCAGCCGATCTTCACGCCTTCCGGCCCCAATGCCTGCCAGGTCGATTGCTGGTCGTTGTGCGAGCCCAGTGCCTTTGGCCGCGGCTTCACGTTGGCCACGTATTCGGCGCGCGTGAGCGGCTGCACCAGCGGCCCTGCATTGGCCAGGATGGCCAGGCGCTTGGCCGCGAACAGCGTGGCCACCTCGGGCATGCTGGGGTGCAGCGCATACGTGAAGGCCGTGTTCTCGACCGAGCCCGCCACGCCGGCGGTGAAGGCCGGCGCAATCGCGCGCACACCACCGAGCCGGTCGGGCGACGCGAGCGAGGCGCTCGGCACCACCGCCGTGCCGGGCGCCTTCAGCGCGATCGACTCGGGCGCCACCGAACGCAGCCGCGTGTACTCGTCGAACGAGGTCTTGTCGGTGCGCAGTACCATGTGCGAGGAGTCGTTGCCGCCGTAGAAGAACAAGCACACGATGGCCTTGTAGTCGGCCACGCCGACGGTTTGCGCGACCGAGCTTCCCAGCGTGGCAAGGTTCAGTGCGAAGGGTGCGGCCGCCGTGCCCACCGAGCCCGAGACGACCGATGCGGTGCGCAGGAACCGGCGGCGTTCGGCATTGAGTTTCGACATGGTTTTGCGTCCTTCTTGTTCGTTCTTGGTTGTTCGTTCTTATTTCTGGACAAGATAGTCCGGCGCGGCCAGCGACATGAACACCGCCAGGTACACGCGGTCGCGCTTCGCGGCGTCAATCGCGGCCTGGTTCGTGGCCACCGGTGGCGGCGCAGCCGGCGCGCTGGCCCCCGATGCAGGCGCGGCAGGTGCCGCCGGGTACACGGCCGCCGGGATGGTGCGGCTCGTCACCGCGGCCACCAGCTGTGTGCGCAGCGCATCCGGCATCTGGCCGTAGAACAGCAGCAGGTTCATGCGCTCGACCAGATCGGCCGGCACGGCTGCCAGCGCCAACTCTGCGGTGTAGTCCTGCTGGATGTCGCGGTTGGTGTCGATGGTGACGAGGCTGCGCATGTAGTTCATGTAGCCCGCGACCGACACGTCATGCACGATCTGGAATTCGGGCGCGACCAGCCCCGCATCGGCAATCGGCTTGCTCGACGGCACGTAGCCTGGCCGGTAGAAGTTGAAGACGGTCGGCGCGAACATCGGTGTCTGGTTCAGGCGCGTGGCCGGGTCGTCGGTGTTGCCGATGCCCATGAAGCGGCCGCTGGTCGACTTGGCGTTGAACGCGCGCATGAAGTTGGCGAGCCGCACGACCGGCTCGCGCACCTTGCCCGCGCCCGCAGCGGTACTGGCGGTGCGGGCTTCGGCGTCGAGCAGGATGGCTTTCCACACCGCCTTCATGTCGCCACGCACACCACTGCCGTTGTTGTTGAACGCAGCCGCCACGCGGCCCACATAGGCGGGGCTCGGGTTGCTCGTCACGAGCCGCTGGATCAACTGCCTGCCGATGAACGGGCCGACATTCGCGTGCACGAACAGCGTGTCGAGCGCGATCTTCAAGTCGCCCTTGGTGTCGGCCGTGGTGAGCGTCTGCGCGGGGATCGTCACGCCCAGAAAGCTCTTCGCGCTGATCGAATGGAAGTTGGTGTTGGCAGCGAACTGGTTGTAGTCCTGCATCGGGCGCCAGTCGCGCTCGAGGTTGGCGTCGTTGCCGAAGAAGCGGCGGTTCGTGCGGTCGGTGGTCAGCGGGCCGGCGTAGTAACTCCAGCCGGTGAACACCTGCGACAGGCCCGACAAGTCGGCCGGCGCGTACGCAGCCAGCGGCGTGCCGTCGGCCGCGAGCATCGGCGTGCCGTCGGCATTGAGCTTGTACTGGCCGATGGTGAAGAGCTGCGTGATCTCGCGCGCGAAGTTCAAGTCGGGCACGCGCCCGGTGGTGGCGTCTTCCTTCTGGTTCTTCAGGTGCGACAGGTAAATGCCCATCATCGGGTGCAGCGCCACCGCTTCCATCAGGTCGCGGAAGTTGCCGAACGCGCCTTCGCCCAGCGTGTCGTAGTACGACGACACGCCGCGCGGCTGGGTGCGCAGCGTGGCATCGGTGAACGAGATGACGAAGATCTGCGACAGCGCGAACGCGGCGCGCTGGCGCAACTGGTCTTCACCGGCAATCGCCTGGCTCCAGTACGAGTCGAAGAAGTTGGTCTGGCTGACTGTGCCGCCAGTGGCCGCCAGGTCGGCCGAAGCCTGGTTCATGTACAGGCGGTGGTACGACTGCGGCTTGGCGAACTGCGCGTCGATCCATGACGCGTAGGTGCTCGTCGTCAGCGCCGCGATGTCGGCGCTGGTCGGCCCGAAGGTCGCTTGCGTGAGGAAGCGCGCAGCCGCTGCCGGTGCGTTCGACGGGCCGGCGGCTTGGGGTGATGCGCTGGGCGACGGGGTGTCGGTGGCGGAGCCGCCACCACCGCCACCGCAGGCGGCCAGCAGCGCCAGCAACGCCGTCAGCGCGGTGGCCGTGGCGGTGCGTGCGGGGCGCGCATGGCTGCGCGCGGAAACCTTGAACGTGTGAACTGCTTGCACGCAAACCCCTGTGACTTTCGCACCTGCGAACACACGAAGCACGCAGGCGGCATGCCCGCGACCGGGCACCGACTCACCCTGAAAAAACGTGAAGATTTGGCAGCTTGGGCGGTGGCTGCGTGTTTCGACCCGCGCCCGCCCGACAGGGCTTGGCGAAAGTGCGAACGAATGCGTCAGGGCGTAAGCAGTTGCATCCGCCCTTGTGTGACGGCGTGCTTCACAGCAGCGCGGCCAGCGAGCGCCGAACGAGGCTGGTGTCTTGCGCGCTGCGCTCGGCCCAGTTGCTGAGTTGGTCCTCGCCGATCTTGCCGACGTTGAAGTACGTGGCCTCGGGGTTCGCCAGGTAGAAGCCGCTCACGCTGGCCGCCGGCGTCATCGCCAGGCTCTCGGTCAGGCCCATGCCGATGTCGGCGCAGTTCAGCGCGTCGAACATCGCTGCCTTCACCGTGTGGTCGGGGCAGGCGGGGTAGCCCGGCGCAGGGCGGATGCCGCTGTACTTCTCGGCAATCAGGTCGGCATGGCTCAACTGTTCGTCGGCGGCGTAACCCCAGAAGTCCATGCGCACGCGCTGGTGCAGGCGCTCGGCAAAGGCCTCGGCCAAGCGGTCTGCCAGGGCCTTGAACATGATGGCGCTGTAGTCGTCCAGGTCGTCCATGAACTGCTTGTCTCTCTTCTCGGCGCCGATGCCCGCGGTCACCGCGAACAGGCCGATGTGATCGGCGATACCCGAGCCCTTCGGTGCGATGAAGTCGGCCAGGCAGCGGTTCGGCCTGGCCACACCGTCGACCACCGGCCGCACCGTCTGCATGCGCAGGCCGCGCCAGGTCATCAGCACGTCGGTGCGCGACTCGTCGGTGTAGATCTCGATGTCGTCGTCGTTCACCGTGTTGGCCGGGTACAAGCCGATCACGCCGTTCGCGGTCAGCCAGCGCCCTTCGACGGCGCGCCGCAGCAGGCGCTGGCCGTCGCTCAGCACGCGGCGCGCCGACTCGCCGACGATGTCGTCGGTCAGGATCGCAGGGTACGGGCCGGCCAGGTCCCAGGTCTGGAAGAACGGCGACCAGTCGTTGTAGGCGGCGATCTCGGCCAGGTCCTGATTGCGGAACACGCGGCGGCCGGTGAACTTGGGCGCCACCGGCTTGAACGACTGCCAGTCGATCGGCGTCTTGTTGGCACGCGCTGCGGTCAGCGTGACCAGTGGCGTGACCTTCTTGTTCGCGTGTTGCTCGCGCACCCGCACGTAGTCGGCGTTTAGCTCGGCGATGTAGGCGCTGGCGCGCTCGTCGCTCAGCAGGTCGCTGCACACGCTGACCGAGCGGCTCGCGTCGGGCACGTAGACGACCGGGCCTTCGTAGTGCGGCGAAATCTTCACCGCCGTGTGCACGCGGCTCGTCGTTGCACCGCCGATCAGCAGCGGGATCTTCTTGATGCGGAAGTAGTCGTCGCGCTGCATCTCGCCAGCCACGTACTGCATCTCTTCCAGGCTCGGCGTGATCAGGCCGGAGAGCCCGATGATGTCCGCGCCCTCGACCTTGGCGCGCGCCAGGATGTCTTCGCAGCGCACCATCACGCCCATGTTCACCACCTCGAAGTTGTTGCACTGAAGCACGACGGTGACGATGTTCTTGCCGATGTCGTGGACGTCGCCCTTCACGGTCGCGATGACGATCTTGCCCTTGGCCTTCGCCTCGCCACCGGCCTCGACGTGCAGGCGCTTTTCTTCCTCGATGTAGGGCAGCAGGTGTGCGACCGCCTGCTTCATCACACGCGCGCTCTTCACCACTTGCGGCAGGAACATCTTGCCCTGGCCGAACAGGTCGCCGACAACATTCATGCCGATCATCAGCGGGCCTTCGATCACGTGCAGCGGTCGCCCGCCGGTCGCGAGGATCGCGCGGTACACCTCCTCGGTGTCGTCGGTGATGAACTCGTTGATGCCGTGCACCAGCGCGTGGCTCAAGCGCTCGGTGACAGGCTTGGCGCGCCACGCGAGGCGCGCAGTGTCGTCCTTCGCCATGCCCTTCGCGCTCTCGGCGATCTCGATCAGGCGTTCGCCCGAGTCTTCGCGGCGGTTCAGCACCACGTCCTCGACGCGCTCGCGCAGCTGGGGCTCCAGGTCGTCATAGACGCCCACCATGCCGGCGTTGACGATGCCCATGTCCATGCCCGCCTGGATGGCGTGGTACAGGAACACGGTGTGGATCGCCTCGCGCACCGGGTCGTTGCCGCGAAAGCTGAAGCTCACGTTGCTGACCCCGCCGCTGACCTTCGCGCCCGGCAGGTTCTGCTTGATCCAGCGCGTCGCGTTGATGAAGTCGACCGCGTAGTTGTTGTGCTCTTCGATGCCTGTTGCGATGGCGAAGATGTTCGGGTCGAAGATGATGTCCTCAGCAGGGAAGCCCACCTCGTCGACGAGCATGCGATAAGCCCGCTCGCAGATCTGGATCTTGCGCTCGAAGGTGTCGGCCTGGCCCTTCTCGTCGAACGCCATCACCACCGCCGCCGCACCGTAACGTCGGACCAGCTTGGCCTGGTGCTTGAACTGCGCCTCGCCCTCTTTCAGCGAGATCGAGTTGACGATGCCTTTGCCCTGGATGCACTTCAGGCCCGCTTCGATCACCTCCCACTTCGAGCTGTCGACCATGATCGGCACGCGCGCGATCTCGGGCTCGCCGGCGATCAGGTTCAAGAAGCGCACCATCGCGGCCTTGCTGTCGAGCATGGCCTCGTCCATGTTGATGTCGATCACCTGCGCGCCGTTCTCGACCTGCTGGCGGGCCACGCTCAGCGCCTGCTCGAACTCGCCATTCAGGATCATCCGCGCGAAGGCCTTCGAGCCGGTCACGTTGGTGCGCTCACCCACGTTGACGAAGAGCGCGCCTTCGCCGATCAGCACCGGCTCCAGGCCGGAGAGTTTCATCGGGGGGACGTTGGGCTGCTTGGAGGCGGTCATCGCATGTCACTCAATGCGGCCCGCGCTGCTCACCGCGGACCGTGTCAGGTCGGGTGAGCGCCGTTGAACCAGTGCCCGGTCAAGGCACCGTGCCCGAGCCTGGCAGCCGCATCAATCGGCTGTCGCAACGCTCCTCGGGCGAGTCGCGATTGTAGTCAGGCCGCTTCCAGGTCGAGTTCACCGAACAGCGCGCCCTTGTGCCCGCAGCGCGGCCGGTACTTGCCGACCTTCTGCGCGATCGCCGCGATGTGGTCGGGTGTGGTGCCGCAGCAGCCACCGGCGATGTTCAGGAAGCCGGCCTTGGCGAACTCTTCGAGCAACGATCCGGTGATCTCGGGCGTCTCGTCGAAGCCGGTTTCGCTCATCGGGTTGGGCAGGCCGGCGTTCGGGTAGCAGCTCACGAAGGTGTCCCCGGCAACGCGCGCCAGCTCTTCGATGTAGGGGCGCATCAGCGTCGCACCGAGCGCGCAGTTCAGGCCCACGGCGAGCGGCCGGGCATGGCGCACGCTGTGCCAGAACGCGCTCACGGTCTGGCCCGAGAGGATGCGGCCCGAGGCGTCGGTCACGGTGCCGGAGACGATCACGGGCAGGCGCTCGCCGGTCTCTTCCATCAGCTCGTCGAGCGCGAAGATCGCAGCCTTGGCGTTGAGCGTGTCGAAGATGGTTTCGACGAGGAACAGGTCGCAGCCGCCCTCGAGCAGGCCGCTTGCCTGCTCGTGGTAGGCGGCCTTCAGCTCGTCGAAGGTCACGTTGCGCGCGGCCGGGTCGTTCACGTCGGGGCTGATGCTCGCGGTGCGCGGCGTGGGGCCGAGCGCACCGGCCACGAAGCGCGGCTTGTCGGGCGTGCTGTATTTGTCGCAAGCCTTGCGCGCCAGCCGCGCGCCGGCCACGTTCAGTTCGCGGGCGAAGGCGCCCAGACCGTAGTCGTCCTGGGCCACGCTGGTGGCGCCGAAGGTGTTGGTCTCGACGATGTCGGCCCCGGCGGCGAGGTACTGCTCGTGGATCTCGCGGATCACATCGGGGCGTGTCAGCTGCAGCAAGTCGTTGTTGCCCTTCAGGTCTTTCGGGTGCGCCTTGAAGGGCTCGCCTCGGAAGTCGGCCTCCCCGAGCTTGTAGCGCTGGATCATCGTGCCCATCGCGCCGTCGAGGATCACGATGCGTTCGGCCAGGATCTGCGGCAGCCGGGCGCCGCGCGTGAAGGATGCGGTGTTCATCTTCGTATTGTAGAAACCCCGTCAAGTCAGGGCCACGCCGCTGACAGCACGTTGGGAAGCGTTTCCTTGAACGATGCCCTTCGTCGCGTCATGCGCGCGCCTGCCGGCAGGCCTCGTGGATGACCCAGTTGCCCAGTGCGTTGATGGGGCCGAAACGCTCGGCCATGCCGTTGGTTTCGGATGAACCCCGGCCCGCTTGAGGGGCTTTGCGGGTTCGCGCCGTCAATGCATCGCGAGCAGCGCGGTGTCCTTGTACAGCGAGGCGCGGAAGGCCAGCGAACGGGGCCCCACATCGTCCAGCGCCCACACGGCCAGGGCCTTGGCCGACATCGGCTTGGCGAACAGGTAGCCCTGCAATTCGTCGCAGCCGAGCGCACGCAGGATCTGGTTCTGCCCTTCGGTCTCGACGCCCTCGGCCACGACCTTCAGGCCGAGCACCTGCGCCAGCTTGATGACCGCCTCGGCCACGGCGCGGGCGTCGCTGCTCGTCTCCAGGTCGAGCACGAAACTGCGGTCGATCTTCAGCTCTTCGGCCGGAAGCTTGCGCAGTGTCGACAGGCTCGAGTAGCCGGTGCCGAAGTCGTCGATCGAGATGTGCACGCCGACGCGTGCCAGCGCCTCGAAGAAGCGCGCCGTGACCGGCGAGTCTTCCATCGCCACCGACTCGGTGATCTCGCAGGTCAGCAAGCCGGGCTGGATCTGGTGGCGCGCCAGTGCCGTTCCGATGCGCTCGGCCAGGTCGCTGGCGCGCAGCTGGTGCACCGACAGGTTGATGGCCACCCGCATGCGCAGGCCGCCGTCGCGCCACACGCGCGCTTGCCGGCAGGCCTCGTCGATGACCCAGTTGCCCAGCGCGTGGATCAGACCGTAGCGCTCGGCGATGGGAATGAACACTGCCGGGCTCACCATGCCGCGCTGCGGGTGGTGCCAACGCATCAACGCCTCGACGCCCGAGACTTCACCGCTGGCCGCGTGGATCTTCGGTTGGTAGTACAGCTCCAGTTGGCCGTTGGCGAGTGCCACGCGCAAGTCGCGCAGCAGCTCCATCTGATCGCGCGTGCTGTTGGCCATGCGCGCTTCGAAGAAGCAGTACGTGGCGCCGCCCGTGCCCTTGGCGCCACGCATGGCGGCCTCGGCATGCGCGAGCAGGGTCGACATGGCACCGTGCTCCGGGTACATCGCAATTCCGATGGAGGCGCTCAGCGTGGTGTCGCGGTCCGGCAGCGTGAACGGCTGGTGCAGGCGCTCCAGCACCTCGCCCGCCAGATGCGCCGCCACGTCGGTGCCCGGGTCGTCGGTGCGCAGGATCAGGAACTTGTCGGCCCCGAGCCGCGCGAGCCGGTCCTGCGGCCCGGTGACGGCCCGCAGGCGTGCGGCGGCCTCGCGCAGCAGGCGGTCACCGCTGTGGTGGCCGAGCGCCTGGTTGATCGGGCCGAAGCCGTCGAGGTCGATGAACAGCAGCGCCAGCCGGGTGCTGTGGGCGTCGGCGTGCTGCACCGCCTGGTTCAGCGCGCCATCGAACATCACGCGGTTCGCCAGGCCCGTCAGCGGGTCGCGCAGCGCGAGTTTGCGCAGGTCTTGTCGGGCGCTGACATGCGCCAGCCGCCGGCGTTCGAAGCGGGCCGCGCCGAGGTGCAGCCCTGCCAGCAATGCTGCGGTGGCCACGGCGGCGAGGGCGGCCATCACCAGCGGCCCCAGCGCGGGCCCGAGCGGGTCGGCGCTGGGCGCAGCGGGGGACACGGCCTGCGCGATGAGGTGTTGCGCGAGCACCACCGTGACCGCGAGAACGCATGCCGCCGCTGCGGCGCATGCGTTGCGGTGTGACTCGAAGCGCTGGCGCAACAGGAAGAACAGCCCCAGGGCAGCAGCGCCCCCGACCGCCGCCGTGACCGGCGCCAGCGCCAACAGTGGCCACTGCACATTCGATCCGAACACCCCACCGAACGCAGCAAGCAGCGCGAGCTGAACTGCAGGCAAGCCGATGCCCAACATGCCTGCCGCGACGGCAACGCGCCGCGGGCCGGTCACACCGCCACCGGCCTGTGCCAGCACTGCCACGCTCAACACAAGCGCCATGGCCCACGCGCCGAGTACCACCCACGGTTCAACTGAGCCGGCGGATGCGGCGACCTGGGCCGCGCGCGCAATGAACTGCGCCGCGCACATGCCGGACGCCCAGGCCACGGCGGCGGCGGCCAGCCACGCACGCGATTCGCGCTCGCCGGTGGTCTGCAGGCGCCGCGCCAGGTCGAGCGCCACGAATGCCGCGGCCGCCGCGATCAGGAATGCCAGCGCTGGCCACGCGAGTTCTGGAAGGTAAGACATGCGTGCTCTATCGGCACGCACGCGTCTCGCTTGAGGGCTGTCAGGTCATGAAGCCGATGCCGCGCTGCTGGCGCACGTCGGGCTTGACGCGGTGTTCGGCTTCGAGCTGCGACAAGAACTCGTCGGGCTCGAACACCTCGCCCAGCACATCGACCTGGCGCTTCACGGCGGCAAAGTCGCCGGGCGCCAGGCAGGCCAGTTGCATCAGGCGGCTGCGTTGCTCGGCGGTGAGCAGCAACGCCTCACCCCCCAGCGCTTCGGCGATGAACATGCGCTCGCGCTGAGGTTGTGTCAGCGGCTTGAACTGGATCTTGAACGTGAAGCGCCGCAGCGCGGCTTCGTCGAGGTCGCCGAACAGGTTGGTGGTGCAGATGAACACGCCGGTGAAGCGCTCCATGCCCTGGAGCATCTCGTTCACCTCGCTCACTTCGTAGCTGCGTTCGGCTTGTTTGCGGCTGCGCAGGAAACTGTCGCATTCGTCGAGCAGCAACACGGTCTTCTCGGCCTGTGCTTCCTCGAACATCTTCGCCATGTTCTGTTCGGTTTCGCCGACATACTTGCTCATGATGTCGCTCGCCTGGCGGATCATCAGCGGCAGTTGCAGCTCGTGTGCAATGTGCTCTGCGAGAGCCGTCTTGCCGGTGCCCGGTGGGCCGTAAAAGCACAGCGTGCCGTAGCTCTTGCGGCGCAGCGCCTCGACGATCTTCGGCACCTCGAAGCGCGACTCGGTGTTGACCAGCCCAAGGTCATAGCTCGTCACCACACGGCGGGCGCCGCGTTCGGTGCTGGTGTTGCCCAGGGCCTTGTCGGCGTTGCCAAGCTGGCGCTCGATCAATGCCTGCATGCCTGCGCCGGTGGCGTCGAGCGGGTCGCCGGCGAGCCGCGCGAACTTCACGGCGGTGCGTATTTGCGCCGGCGTCAGGCCCTTGCGCTCGGCCAGCTTGGCCGCGAAGCCCTCGGCCACCGGCACGCCGACCAGCGCACGGGCGACCAGCGATTCGCGCGCGCCGGGCGGTGGGCTCTTCAGTTCGAGGTGGTACTGGAAGCGGCGCCGAAACGCCGGGTCGATCTGCTCGATGCGGTTCGTGACCCAGATGACGGGCACCGGGTTCGTCTCGAGGATCTGGTTCACCCAGGCTTTGCCACTCACGCTGCCACTGAGTGCGCCGTCACCGGTGTCCATGCGTGCCATCAGTTGCGCGGCATCGGTGCTGATCGGGGGGAACACGTCTTCGACTTCATCGAACAGCAGGGCCACGTTCGTGCTGCCTTTCAGGAACACCTGGCTGATCTGCAGCGAGCGGTAGCGGTCGCGGCCGCTGAGCGAATTGCCGTCGCGGTCGGCGTATTCGACTTCGTAGAGTTCCAGGCTCGCGGCTTGCGCTGCGACCTTCGCGAGTTCGGTCTTGCCCGTGCCGGGCGGCCCGTAGAGCAGCACGTTCACGCCCGGCTCCTTGCGCGCCACGGCGTTGCTCAGCAGGGCGGTCAGCACCATTTGATCGGCGCCGACGAAGTCGAAGTCGCCGGGGGTCAGTTCGCTGCGCCTGGCCGGCCGCGTGAACACCGCCATCAGGTCGGACGGGCCTTCGTACTTGCGCATCAGCACCGGTGGCAACTGCTCGCTGACCTTCATCAGGTCGGCCAGGTCGGTGATGTTGTGTTCGGAGATCAGGTTCTCGACCATGCCGATGCGCTCGAGCCGCGAGCCCGCACGCAGCGCTTCGGCCACGTCGGTCTCGCTGACGCCTGCGACCGCCGCAATGGCCGCATACGCCTCTTGCGCATTCGACACCTTGAACTCGACCAGCAGGCCGCGCAGGTCGCGCTGGTAGCGCGCAAGCGTGCCGTACAACAGCAGTGCGCGCTCGGCCGGGTTCAATTGCAGCAAGCCGGCGAGCGAGTCGATGTTCTTCTCGACCAGGGTCGACTCTTTCTTCAGGCTTTTCACGAGCCAGTCGGCCGTCGCGCCGAGGACGGCGAGCAGGTCTTTCGGGGCGTCCTTGATGTACTCGTCGATGTAGAAGAAAAGCGTGCCCTCTTCATACGGGCCGCGCCACGCGCCATGGCGCAGCATGAACGCGTCGTCGCTCAACGATTCGTGGCCACGCCAGTGTTCGTTGCCCTTGCAGCGCGTGTTCAGGAAGGCGCGCAGCCGCGCCAGCACCGTGCTCGGCCAGACCAGGTGGCGGCCGGTGAGCGAGAGCAGGCTGTTCCAGTCGCGCCGCAGGTTGAAGCGCCCCGCGTGCCGTGTGGTCAGCGTGAGCACGAACTGCGAACACATGCGGTCGAGCACCGGCGCATCTTTGAGCCCCGGTGAAAGGAGCATGCGTGCATCGATGGGGCTCTTGACCATGACACCTCCTGCGAGCGGGTCGTTCGGGCCATCTTGGCGCAGAGTGCGCCAGGCGGCAAGCCCAACCGGGCTTGAACTGACCATAACGCAGGCCGCGCGCCCCGGACGACAACAGGCCCAATCAGGGCGGGTTCACGTGGCGCAGGTCACACCTCAGTGAAGCACGACGGGTTGCTGCATCAACGACGCGAAGCGCTCGATGTAGTCGTCGATCTCTTCTTCCGACGGGCTGGTGCCGATCAGCGCCTCGACACCTTCCTTGAAGCTCTCGGCCATCGCGCCTTGCAGGAAGATCTCCTTGCGGGCGAACTTGTCTACTATTTCATAGCCGCCTTGAGTGAGCGGCTTGAGCGGCTCCGAAGCGTGCCCTTCGGTGTGCGCGGGGTCGGTGCCGGCGGCGGAACCGACGTCGAACAGCACGACCGTGAAACTGTCTGAGTTGTAGAGCATCTGCATTGAGGACTCTCCTGCCCGACCAAGTGGTCACGTCAACGCAAATATCAAGCCAATCGGGGACGAGCTGCCGTGCATTTGCCTCGGAACCTCGGCGCTCCCCCGCAAATCGGGGCTGGGTTCAGGTGAGCGGCTGCATCGCTTCGAGTGACAAGCCGATGCCCGGGTCGTTCGGGCCGGCCTTGGTGTCGGCGCGCACCGGCAGGTAGTGGCGCGCGGCGTCGAGCCACACCTTGACGCTGGTGTCGTACGGGTCGCGCGGCTCGCGCACGTAGCTCAGCGCCTGCGTCTCGCCGGCGCCGAGCTGCAGCGCTTCGACGCCCATGCAGCGGAACGCCCACACGCTCGCGTCGCCCTGCGAGCCCACCACCAGCACCGACACCTTGGCGCCGGTGGCGCGCAAAGCCGGCTCGGCCGAGATGATGGCCGCGAGCTGCACCATCCAGCTCAGGCGGTCCTGCATGCCGGGGCGGAGCGGGTACTCGGTGGAGGGGCCGGAGAAGCTGACCTTGCCGGCATCGCGCTGGAAGTTCACGGCCTGCACGGCCTTGCGCATGCGCTGGTCGGTGAAGCGCACCGGCGCCATGCCCGCCGAATCGAAGCCGCCGGTGCTGGACTGCGTGAGCAGGGCAAGCGGACCGATGCGCGCATCGAGCCTCAGTTCGTAGCGCCCGGCCTGCGGCCGCCATGCCAGCTCGCCGGTGCCGCGCAGCGCACCCCGGTGCATTTCGTAGCGCAGCAACATCGGCGGGGGCATCTGGGTCGCGTAGTGCGGGATGACTTCGTCGTGCGGCGCAGCCGGTGCCGGCGCTGCGGGCGGCCGGGCCACCTCGAATGCGGTGGTGATGATGGGCATGGCCGGCGCAGAAGGCGGCAGCGGCGTGAGCAGGGTGAGCATCGGTGCCGCCACGGGTGCGAGCGGCTCGCTGCCGGCGGGCGGCGGCGAACGCGTGGGTGCGGCGACGCGCGCGGGCACAGCCGCTGTGGGTGGCGGCTTTGATCGGGATAGCGGATGGAGTGTTGGGCGGGGCAATGGGCGTGACGGCGGTCCTGGCGCCAAGCTAGGCGCCAGGCGTGGCGTCGGTGCGGCGGGCACGGCTGCCGCCGGTATCGCCACGGGCGCCGCATCGGCAACTGCCATCGCGGCTGCATCACGTGGCGGCGTTGCATCCACCAGGCGCACCTGCATCGCGCTGGACGCGAAAGCAGCAGCAGGGTGCGCCGGCCAGGCCCATTCGAGACCGCTCAGCGCCAGTGCATGCAGCAGCACCGCCGCGCCTGCGAGCACCACGAGACGCCCGCGCGACTGCGTCGACAATGACCTTCTTCCTGCCACCTGCACCCGCTCCCATGAAGCTTGCGACCTACCAAGACGGCTCGCGCGACGGCCAGCTCGTCGTCGTCTCGCGCGATCTCTCGACTGCGCACTATGCCAGCAGCGTCGCCACACGTTTGCAGCAGGTGATTGACGACTGGAACTTCCTCTCGCCGCAACTGCAGGAGTTGTCGCAGACCCTGAACCACGGCAAGGCCCGCCATGCCTTCGCGTTCGAGCCCGCGCGCTGCATGGCACCACTGCCGCGCGCTTTTCAATGGGCCGAGGGCGCCGCCTACGCACACCACGTGGCCCTGCTGCACAAGGCGCGTGGCGCCGAAGTGCCCGCGACCCTGACCAACGTGCCCACGCTGGCCCAGCGCGCCAGCGACGATTTGCTCGGCCCGTGCGCCGACATCGTGTGCGTGGACGAAGCGCACGGCGCCGACTTCGGTGCCGGGCTGGCCGTGATCACCGGCGACGTGACCATCGGCGCTGGCGCCGACGACGCGCTCGAAGGCATTCGCCTGCTGATGCTGGCCAACGCCGTGAGCCTGCGCCAGCTTGTCGTGGCCGATGCAGCCACCGGCGTTGGCTCGGTTCAAGGCCGAGGCGCCACCGCGTTCGGCCCGGTCGCCGTCACGCCCGACGAGTTGGGTGAAGCTTGGCAAGGCGGCCGCGTGAACCTGAACGTGGAGTGTGCGTGGAACGGTCGCCGCGTCGGCCTGGTCGATGCCGGTGCCGACATGAGCTTCGATTTCGGTCGCTTGATCGCGCACCTGGCTCGCACCCGCCACGTGCGCGCCGGCAGTATCGTGGGCAGCGGGCCCGTGAGCGCGCAGGACACATCGCGCGGCTACGCCAGCATCGAGGAAAAGCGCGCCATCGAGACGCTCGACACCGGCGCGCCGAAGACCGGCTACCTGCGCTTCGGCGACACCGTGCGCATCGAGGCGAAGGGCAGCGACGGCATGAGCGTGTTCGGCGCCATCGAGCAGCGGGTGGCGGCGCTCGGCTGACGCGGTGGCCGCTCCATGAACACGGACCTGTCGCGCACCTTCAAGCTTGTCACGCTCTGGCTGGTGCTCGGCGCGGCGGTCTTCGTCGGCGTGCAGTGGTGGCTGCACCGCGCACAACAGGCGCGCTTCCAGGCCGGCGGCGAGGCCATCGAGATCCGCCGCGGGCCCGATGGGCAGTACCACTGGCCGGGGCGCATCAACGGCCGGGCGGTGGACTTTCTCGTCGACACCGGCGCTACGGGCACGGCGGTGTCGGCCGCGCTTGCGGCTGAGCTCGGCCTGGAAGTGATCGGCAGCGTGCGTTCGCAGACGGCCGGCGGCGTGGTCAGCGGCCAGGCGGTGCGGGCCGACGTGGAACTGCGGGGCGGTGTCAGCGTGGCACGGCTGCGGGTGGTGGCACTGCCCGGCCTGTCGGACAACCCGCTGCTCGGCATGGACGTACTCGGTCGCTTGCACTGGTCGCAGCGCGACGGTGTGCTGCGCATCGAGGCCGGCGCGGCAGGCGCGGCAGGCGATAAGCTTGCGCCATGATGATCAACCTGCGCCGCCTCGTCGGCCGCATGACCTGCGCCCTCGCGGCGTTCGTTGCCGGCACTCTCGCGGCCCAAACGGCACCGGCCCAGGGCGCACCGGACTGCCCGCCCGCCGCGCAGATGCCCTCGACCGAGCAAATGCAGGCCGGCATGCGCGACGCACGCGACCACGGCTTCCTGTGGCGGCTGCGGCGCGACGGGCACGTGTCGTACCTGTACGGCACCGTGCACGTGGCGCGCGTCGAATGGATCTACCCCGGCCCGCAGGTGCAACGCGCGCTGAACGCCAGTGACACCGTCGCGCTCGAACTCGACATGCTCGACCCCGACATCCAGCGTCGCCTCAGCACGGCCATGGCCGCCAGCGCGCCGGCGAACCGAGCGCCGGCGCCCGCGCTGCCCGATGAGATGCGGCTGCGCCTGCAGCGCCAGATCGAGGCCGAGTGCCTGCCCGCGCAGGCGCTCGCAGCGCTGAGCCCCGAGATGCAGATCGCCACGTTGACGAGTCTGTCGGGCCGCCGCGACGGGCTCGACCCGTCGTACGGCATCGACATCGTGCTGGCAGGGTGGGCGCGCAGCACGAAGAAGACTGTGGTGTCGCTGGAAACGCCGGAGTTGCAGATGGCGCTGCTGAAGGCCGACACCGCAGCCGAGCGCAACGAATCGATTCGAAACGCGCTGACGCAGCTCGAAACCGGCCAATCGAGGCCCCTGCTTCGCCGCATGACGCAGGCCTGGGCCGATGGCAACCTGGCTGACTTCGCGAGCTACGGCGACTGGTGCGACTGCATCAAGACCGACACCGACAGGGCCGCCATGGCGCGCCTGCTCGATGACCGCAACCCGGCGCTGGCCGACGCAGTCAGCGCGCTGCACGCGAACGGCCAACGCGTGTTCGCGGCGGTCGGCAGCCTGCACATGGCCGGGCCGATGGGCTTGCCCGCGCTGCTGGCGCAGCGCGGCTTCCAGGTCGAGAGGCTGCCCTGATCTGCGCGGAGTCGGCGGCCCGTTCAACCGCCGAGCTTGATCTGAATCCGCGCGTCGGTGCGGGCCAGGCGCACGGCCACGCTGCCCGAGCCCAGGCCGTCGGTGCTGGCCCCGATCTCGTAGGCGCCGGGTTGCAGCGTGCCGATCTCGAAGCGGCCATCGGCATCGGTCAGCAGGGCCACATCGGGCACCGGGCCGGGTGCTGCAAGCACGTACACCCGCGCCAGCGCCACCGGCTGCCCGCCAGCGCTGAGCACGGTGCCCGAGATCACCCGGCTGGTGCCGGCCGCGCCAGCCACCTCAGGCCTTCCACGCCACCATGTTGTTGTAGACGGCAGTGACGATGCGCGTGCCCGAGTTCGTGGTGCCGCCGCCGTAGGCATGCACCGCGAACGCATAGCGCGCGCCGTTGATGATGCGGTAGACGGCGCTGCCGCTCTGGCCGCCGGCGGTGTCGATGTCGTAGAACACCTTGCGGCTGTTCACCGAGGCGATGCGCCGCGCGTCGTACCACTGCGTGCCGCCGGGTTTGTCGCCGGGGTAGCCGGAGATGTTTCCCACGGTATTGAGCAGGTCGGCATCGGTGTACACGCCGAAGCCGAGCCAGCCGGTGGTGTTGCCCAGTTGCGTGGGCAGGATGATCGCGCCGTAGTCGAAGTTCTCGTTGCCGCTGGCGCTCGTGGTCCAGCCCGAGACCGAGCGGAAGCTCGTGCTCGTGACCGAACCGTAGGGCAGCGAGGCGCCGTTGCGCCCCGGCATGACCTGGATGCGTTTGACCCAGCCATCGCGCCCGGCCACGCCGCTGCCGCGAATGTTGACCACGTGGCCTGCCGTCATCAGCGTGTGCGGGCCGATGAACCAGCCCGTGCCGATCCACATCGAGTTGTCGGCTGCGGTGATGAGCAGCGAGGCATGCACGCGCCACGGGTAGACGCTGGTGGTGGTGATCTGCACCCGGTTGTCGGGGCCGTGCACGGTCTCGGCTTTCGGGGGCGGCGGGCCGAACGAGGCCTCGGCGATGTCGCGCAGCTTGCTGGTGTCGGGCGCGGTGTAGCCTTGGTTCACGGCCGAGGCCATCTCCTTGGTGAGGGCGAAACCGGTCACGGCCTCGGCGCCGTCGGCACGGGGCTTGATGGTCTTCGGGTCCATGCCTTCGGCGGGCGGCTTGGACACGGGCTTCTTGATCGCGACGCTGGCCTCTTCGGGCTGGTTCGATACGGCGTCGTGCGGGTTCGGTTTGCTGCTTCGGCTGGATGCTGTTGCCACGGGGAGTCTCCTCGAAGGGTGGGCTCGGGCTGGTGGACTGTTGAGTCGGCGGACCGGGTGGCCGACCAACCCGATGCGGTCACCTGTTGTCACTCTAGGCGCGCCGTTTGCCCAGGCCATCCTGCACGTTAGGGGTCGCTGCCGTGCAACGTGGGGGTGGCTGGTTCGGCCGCATCGAGCAGCGGTTTGGCAGCACCGCGCGATGAATGCAGAATCGGCCACAAAACAACCCCACCGAGGAGACACCATGAGCGACGCCAGCGGCTTCACCAAGCTCGTTCCGGGATTCGAGTTCATGCAGAGCCTGGTCAAGAACGCCGGCGCTGCGTTGCCCGGCATCGGCCAGTGGGTCGCGCCCACGCTGAACCCGGAAGAGATCGACAAGCGCATCGACGAGCTGCGCACCGTGCAGTTCTGGCTCGAGCAGAACTCGCGCATGCTCGGCGCCACGATCCAGGCGCTCGAAGTGCAGCGCATGACCTTGTCCACGCTGCAGACCATGAACGTGCAGATGGAAGGCCTGCGCGACTCACTCCAGATCAAGATGCCGGTGATGCCCAGCCTCACACCGGCCGCGCCGCCGGCTGCTCAGCCGGCGCAGGCGCCCGAGCCCGCAGCCGACGCGGCGCCCGTGCCCGAGGCTGCTGCGAGCGGCGAAGCCACCGGGAAGCCCGGCCTCGTCGACCCGATGCAGTGGTGGTCGGCGCTCACCAAGCAGTTCACCGAACTTGCCACCACCGCCATGAAGGACACCGGCACCGACGCCGCCCGCAGCGTGGCCGCCGCCATGGTCAAGCGCTCGATGGGTGGCGACGCCGCAGCAACTGCCGACGCGTCGAGCGCTCCCACGAAGCCCGCCCGCAAGCCGGCAGCGAAGGCCCGCAAGCCGGCCGTCAAGAAGACCACCGTGCGCCGTTGAACGCACCGCACTGCCCATGAACCGCTTCCTGCACGGCCACGCCACCCACCCCGACCCGCACATGGCCCTGGCGCTGGCCGCAGCGCAAATCGAGGCGCAGCGCCATGAGCCCGGCCAGGTGCAAATGCCTACCCTCGGCTGGGTCTACATGACCGACGAAGCGGCTGCGCATGCGGACGGCCTGCTGCGCGAACTGCAGCAACGCTGGCCGGGTGTCGACTGGGTCGGCGCGAGCGGCGTGGGCATTGCAGCCAGTGGCGTCGAATACTTCGGTGAGGCGGCCATCAGCCTGATGCTCACGGACTTGCCGCGCGATCAGTACCGGGTGTTCTCGGGCGTCCGGCCGCTCGGCGCATTTGCCGCGCACACGGCGCAGGTGCACGCCGATCCGGGCGCCACCGATCTGGCCGAATTGATCCACGACATGGCGGCCCGCACGGCCACCGGCTACCTGTTCGGCGGCCTCGCGTCCGGCGCCGCGCGCACGGTGCACATTGCCGGCTCGGTGTTGTCAGGCGGCTTGTCGGGCGTGGCCTTCGGTGCCGAGGTGGGGTTGGTGTCGCGCGTCACGCAGGGTTGCCAGCCGGCGGGGCCGCTGCGCCGCATCACGGCCGCCGAGCGCAACGTCATCACCAAGCTCGACGGCGAGCCCGCGCTCGATTGCCTGCTGCGCGACGCCGGTGTCGAAGGGGCGGAGCCGCGCGCAGCCCTGCCGCGCCTGCGGCAGTTCCTGGTCGGCCTGGTCGATGCGCCGGGACGCACTGACTCTCCAACGGGTTCGGCCGATGCCGGTCAGGTAGCTCGGCGCGGCGCCTTCGGCGCCGAAACAAGGGTGCGCAACCTGATCGGGCTCGACGCCGGGCGGCGCGGCATCGCCATCGCCGAAGTCGCCGAGACCGGCATGCAGCTCGCGTTCTGCACCCGCCATGTCGAAGCCGCGCGGCGCGACCTGGTGCGCATCTGCGCCGAACTGCGCGAAGAAGTCGAGCCGGAAAGCTGGCCGCTCGCCGACGCAGTGGCTCACCGCACTGGCGTGCCCGACGCCGCGGGCCTGCCGGCTTCGCCGGGTGTTGTTTCCGGGGCCATCGCGGGTGCTGTGTACGTGAGCTGTGCGGGGCGCGGCGGGGCCCACTTCGGCGGCGCCTCGGCGGAGCTGGCCATCGTGCGACACGCGCTCGGCGATGTGCCGCTGGTCGGCTTCTTCGCCGCCGGTGAAATTGCCCGCGCCAACCTCTATGGCTATACCGGCGTGTTGACCGTTTTCCGAGCTTGAGGTGCGTCAGGCAGCGAGCCGCGCCCGGCGCTACAGTGCGGCACCGGCCGGTCTGGCTGGCACAGAGGCAACCTGAATGAACGCCCCCCTTCCTGTCGATGTTGCCGCTGCGGCCGACGCGCGAGCGCTGCGTTCGCTGCGCCAAGCCGAGGTCGTGGCAGCCCTTGCGCCGCTGCTGCCTGCGCATGCCCTGCTCTGGCACCTTGAAGACACCGTGCCTTACGAGTGCGATGGCCTCACCGCCTACCGCGAGCACCCGCTCGTGGTGGCCTTGCCCGAGACCGAAGCGCAGGTGTCGGCGGTGCTGCGTGAATGCCATCACCTGAGCGTGCCCGTGGTGGCGCGCGGCGCCGGCACGGGCCTGTCGGGCGGGGCGCTGCCGCACGCGATGGGCGTGACGCTGAGCCTGGCCAAGTTCAACAAGATCCTGAAGGTCGACGCGCACGCGCGCACCGCCGTGGTCCAGACCGGTGTGCGCAACCTCGCCATCAGCGAGGCCGCCGCGCCGTACGGCCTGTACTACGCGCCCGACCCGAGCAGCCAGATCGCCTGCACCATCGGCGGCAACGTGGCCGAGAACTCCGGCGGCGTGCACTGCCTGAAGTACGGCCTGACGCTGCACAACGTGATGCGCGTGCGCGGCTTCACGGTGGCGGGCGAAGCGGTCGAGTTCGGCTCCGAAGCGCTCGACTGCGCGGGCCTCGACCTGATGACGGTGCTCGTTGGCAGCGAAGGCATGCTCGCGGTCACCACGGAAGTGACGGTCAAGCTGGTGCCCAAGCCGCAACTCGCACGCTGCATCATGGCCAGCTTCGACGACGTGCGCAAAGCCGCCGACGCGGTTGCCAACATCATTGCGGCCGGCATCATTCCGGCGGGCCTGGAGATGATGGACAAGCCGATGACGGCGGCCGTGGAAGACTATGTTCATGCCGGCTACGACCTGGACGCGCAGGCCATCCTGCTGTGCGAGAGCGACGGCACCGTCGAAGAGGTGGCCGAGGAGATCAGCCGCATGGAAGCGGTGCTCGGCGGCAGTGGGGCCACGCGCATCGAGGTCAGCACCAGCGAGGCGCAGCGCCTCAAGTTCTGGAGCGGGCGCAAGAACGCCTTCCCAGCCACCGGGCGCCTGAGCCCCGACTACATGTGCATGGACTCGACCATCCCGCGCAAGCGCCTGGCCGACATCCTCACAGCCATCGCCAAGATGGAACAGAAGTACGCCCTGCGCTGCCTGAACGTGTTCCATGCCGGCGACGGCAACCTGCACCCGCTGATCATGTTCGACGCGAACGATGCCGACCAGCTGCACCGCTGCGAGCTGTTCGGCGCCGACATCCTGGAGTCGAGCGTCGCGATGGGCGGCACGGTGTCGGGCGAGCACGGCGTGGGCATCGAGAAGTTGTCGGCGATGTGCGTGCAGTTCTCACCCAGCGAGCGCGAGCAGATGTTCGCCGTCAAGCGCGCGTTCGACCCGAAAGAGCTGCTCAACCCCGGCAAGGTGATCCCGTCTCTCGCGCGCTGCGCCGAGTACGGCAAGATGCATGTCCGGCGTGGGCTGCTGCCGTTCGCCGACATTCCGCGGTTCTGATGCAGCCCGTGATGCAAATGATCACCAACGACCCGGCGCTGCAACTCCTCATCGATCGTGTGCAGACGGCCGCTGCAGCCGGCGCACAGCTCTGCATTCGCGGTGGCGGCACGAAAGACTTCTACGGCGAGCCGCCGCAGGGCGAGGTGCTCGACACCCGCGTTCTCGAAGGCATCTCCAGCTACGAGCCGACCGAGCTGGTGGTGACCGCACGCTGCGGCACGTCGCTTGCCGAGCTCGAAGCGGTGCTCGCCGAGAAGGGCCAGTGCCTGCCTTTCGAGCCACCGCATTTCAGTGCGGGAACCACCGTCGGCGGCATGGTCGCTGCCGGCCTCGCCGGCCCGGCACGTGCGGCGGTGGGTGCCGCGCGCGACCACGTGCTCGGCGCCACGCTGCTCAACGGCCGCGGCGAGGTGCTCACCTTCGGCGGGCAGGTGATGAAGAACGTGGCCGGCTACGACGTGTCGCGCCTGCTGGCCGGCTCGCTGGGCACGCTCGGCGTGATCCTGGAAGTGTCGATGAAGGTCATGCCGGTAGCACCCGCCACGCTGACCTTGCGCATGGAAATGGCCGAGGCCGCCGCGCTGGCGCAGCTCAACAGCTGGGGCGGCCAGCCGCTGCCGCTGAACGCCAGCGCCTGGTGGGACGGCAACCTGATCGTTCGCCTGCGCGGTGCCCTCGCGGCGGTGCAGGCCGCTCGCATGCGCATCGGTGGCGAGGTGGTCGAAGAGCCCCATGCGAGCCCGTTCTGGAGCGGCTTGCGCGACCACGCCGACGACTATTTCGTGCGCGCGCAAGCCGCCGTCGAAGCGGGTGCGTCGCTGTGGCGCCTGTCGGTGCCGCAGACCGCCAAGCCGCTGGCCCTGGAGGGCGAGATGCTGACCGAATGGGGCGGTGCGCAGCGCTGGCTGTGCAGCCACCAGCCCGCATCAACGGTGCGTGACACCACGGCCCGCGCCGGTGGCCATGCCACGCTGTTCCGTGCCACGAACAAGGCGGCGGGCGTGTTCGCGCCGCTGCAGTCGCCGCTCGACCGCATCCACCGCGAGCTGAAGAAATCGTTCGACCCGCAGGGCGTGTTCAACCCCGGCCGGCTCTACCCTGGACTCTGATGCAAACGAACCTCGCCCCCGAGTTCAAAGGCACGCCCGATGGCGATGCTGCCGAGGCCATTCTGCGCAGGTGCGTGCACTGCGGTTTCTGCACCGCCACCTGCCCGACCTACCAGTTGCTGGGTGATGAACTCGACGGCCCGCGCGGGCGCATCTACCTGATGAAGCAGGTGCTCGAAGGCGCCCCCGTCACGCGCAGCACGCAGCAGCACCTGGACCGCTGCCTGACTTGCCGCAACTGCGAAACCACCTGCCCGTCGGGCGTGGAATACGGCAAGCTGGTCGACATCGGCCGGCGCGTGGTCGACGCGCGGGTGGAGCGGCCGGCGGCCGAGAAAGCGGTGCGCTGGCTCCTCAAGGAAGGGCTCACGTCGCCGCTCTTCGGCCCCGCCATGAAGCTCGGGCAACTGGTGCGCCCGCTGCTGCCCCATTCGCTCAAGAACAAGGTGCCCGCACCCGCGCCGAGCACCGCGAACCTGTGGCCCACGCGTGACCACCCGCGCAAGGTACTGATGCTGATGGGCTGCGTGCAGCCGGCCATGATGCCGAACATCAACAGCGCCACTGCCCGCGTGCTCGACGCCGCCGGCATCCAGACCCTGGTGGCCGACGACGCTGGCTGCTGCGGCGCGATCCGCACCCACCTGAACGATCACGACGGCGGCTTGAAAGACATGCGCCGCAACGTCGACGCCTGGTGGCCGCAGGTCAGCGGCGGTGCGATCGAGGCCATTGTGATGAACGCATCGGGCTGCGGCGTCACGGTCAAGGAGTACGGCCACGCGCTGGCGGGCGACCCGCTGTATGCCGACAAGGCCCGGCGCATCAGCGAACTCACGCGCGACCTGAGCGAACTGTTGCCCGACCTCGTCCCCAAACTCAAGCCGAAGCTGCGGCTGCCGCTCGATGCGACGCAGCTCGCCTTCCACCCGCCCTGCACCTTGCAACACGGCCAGCAACTGCGCGGCGGCGTCGAGCAGCACCTGAATGCGCTCGGCTTCAACGTGCGCGTTGCGATGAACGAGGCGCACCTGTGCTGCGGCTCGGCCGGCACGTACTCGGTGCTTCAGCCGGAGCTCGCGTATCAGCTGCGTGACCGCAAGCTCGCGAACCTGGCGCTGATCGAGGCGCAGGTCATCGTGTCGGCGAACATCGGCTGCATCCAGCATCTGCAGACTGGCACCGACCTGCCGGTGCGGCACTGGGTCGAGGTGCTGGACTCGGCGTTGGTTTGACGCCGGGCCCAAGAAGGGCTGACCTTACAAAGCCTCGCCCACGTCGATGCGGTTGCCGTCCGGGTCGGCCAGAACGAAAGTGCGCAGGCCGTAGTCGGCGTCGCGGATTGCGCTGACGATGGGCACCCCGTGCACCAGCAGGTGCGCGTGCAGCGCGCGAGCGTCGCTCACCATCAGGTGCGCCACGTTGTGCGAAGAAGCGTGGTGCGCCGGGTTCAGCGTGAGGTGCAGCTCGGCGGCGCCGCGTTCCAGAATGACGAAGGCGACCGGTGAGCCGTTCTCGAACGACTTGTCGAAGCCCAGCACATCGCAGTAGAACGCCAGTGCGCGGCCGATGTCACGCACCGCCACCGTTGGCGCGATGCGCCCGAACTGCAAGGCCTTCGGGGCAGGCGGGACCTCACTCATGGCAACGCGCCTTTCAGATGGTGACGACCCGGCGGCGTGCTCAGATGCAGCGCCCGCCGTCCACTTCCATGGCCACGCCGGTGATCATCGAGGCTTCGTCGCTGCACAGGAAGCACGCGGCGTTACCCAGGTCTTCGGGCGTCGAGAAGCGGCCGATCGGGATGGTAGCGAGGAACTTCGCGCGCACCTCGGGCGTGTCTTCGCCCATGAAGGTCTTGAGCAAGGGCGTTTCGCCGGCGACCGGGTTCAGCGCGTTGACGCGGATGCCGAACGGCGCCAGTTCCACCGCCATCGAGCGTGTGGCGGTGATGACCCAGCCCTTGCTCGCGTTGTACCAAGTCAAGCGCGGGCGCGGGCTCACGCCGGCGGTGCTGGCGATGTTCAGGATTACCCCGCTCTTCTGCAGCTTGAAGCGCGGCACGACTGCGCGCGCGGCGAGGTAGATCGCTTTCACGTTGACCGCGAAGATGCGGTCGAACTCGGCCTCGCTCAACGCTTCCAGCGGCTGCGGCACGTGGCCGATGCCGGCGTTGTTGACCAGGATGTGCAGGCCGCCGAACTGCGCCTGCGCCGCGTCGAGCATGGCGGCCACATCGGCCGCAATCGTCACGTCGGCATGCACACTGCGCGCGCTCGAACCGAGTGCGGCGGCCACGCGTTCGGCGGCGGCGGCATCGCGGTCGGCCACGATCACGCGCGCGCCCTCGGCAACGAACTTGCGCGCCATGCCTTCACCGAAGCCGGAGCCCGCGCCGGTGATGACGGCGACCTTGCCTTCGAGCCTGTTGTGCATCGTGTTCATTCCTTCGAGGGTCAGCCGTGGAACATCGCCACGGTCTTCAGCGTCGAGAAGCCGTACAGCGCCTCGAAGCCTTTCTCGCGCCCGTGGCCCGAGAGTTTGACGCCGCCGAACGGCAGCTCCACGCCGCCGCCTGCGCCGTAGTTGTTGACGAAGACCTGCCCGCACTTCAGCGCATGCGCCATGCGCATCTGGCGCGCGCCGTCACGCGTCCACACGCCGGCCACCAGGCCGAAGGCGGTGCCGTTGGCCAGCGCCAAGGCTTGTGCCTCGCCATCGAACGCGATCAGCACCTGCACCGGGCCGAAGATCTCCTGCTGCGCGAGGGCATGGTCGGCCGGAACGTCGTCGAACAGCGTTGGCGCAACGTAGTGGCCGCCGGCCGGCAAGTCGGGCGGGAGAACGGCTTGCGCCGCGATGCGCAACCCGCTGTCGCGGGCCATCGCCAGATAGTGCTCGACGACGCGCTGCTGGCGCTGCGAGATCACGGGGCCGATGTCGGGGTCGCCGAGCGCCGCACCGACGCGCAAGGCGCGATAGCGCTCGGCCATGCGCTCACGCACCTCGACGAACACCGCACGCTCGACGAGCACGCGCGACGCGGCCGAGCACGTTTGCCCGGCGTTCTGGATGCCGGCGTTCACGAGCGACGGCAGGGCCGCATCGAGGTCGGCATCGGCGAAAACGATCTGCGGGCTCTTGCCGCCGAGTTCGAGCGTCACCGGCACGGCGTTCTTCGCGGCCGCCGCCTGCACCAGCGCGCCGGTCGCCACCGAGCCGGTGAACGAGATGTGGCGCACCTGCGGGTGCGCGGCGAGCGCGGCGCCGGCCTCTTCGCCCAGGCCGGTCACCACGTTCAGCGCGCCGGCGGGCAGGCCGCAGTCGAGTGCGATGCGGGCAAAGGCCAGCACCGTGAGGCAGGCTTCCTCGGCGGGCTTGAGCACGCAGGCGTTGCCCATCGCGAGGGCCGCGCCAACGCTTCGGCCGACGATCTGCATCGGGTAGTTCCAAGGCACGATGTGGCCGGTCACGCCGTGCGGTTCGCGCAATGTGAGTGCCGTGAAGCCGGCCTGGAACGGCAGCGTCGCGCCATGCACCTTGTCGGCCGCGCCGCCGTAGAACTCGAGGTAGCGCGCCAGCGCCACGGCATCGGCGCGGCCCTGCTTCAGCGGCTTGCCGACGTCGAGCGCTTCGAGGTGTGCGAGCAGGTCGACGTTCTCGAGCACCTTGCGGCTCATGGTGCCGAGCACCCGGCCGCGCTCGGCGGCGGTGCAGCGGCCCCACGGGCCATCGAGCGCGGCCTGCGCGGCGGCCACGGCGGCATCGATGTCGGCCGCAGCACCCCGCGCAATCGGCGCCAGGTCGGACCCGTCCGACGGGTTGCCGAGCATCAGCGTGGCACCCGTCGTGGCGCTGCGCCATTCACCACCGATGAGCAGCAGCGACGTGTCGAACGGGATCTCGAAAGGGGTCGGGAAGCTCATGTCGGATCGGCAGAAGTGGCCCAAGCCCAGTATGCCGCCGCTCGGTGCTCGCGACGAGGGTGGAAGCGAGGGTGCAAGCGAGGGTGCAAGCCGGCCGCGCCCCTCACGGCAGCCGCGGCCACAGCACCCACTGGCGCAGCGCCTGCTTCATGCGCCCGGCCTGCGCTTCAGCGTCGGCGCCCCAGCCCCAGAAGTAGTCGGCCCGCACCGCGCCGGTGATGGCGCTGCCGGTGTCCTGCGCCATTGCCGAGCGGCGCAGTGGCGTGTTGGTCAGCGGCTCGGAGGCGTCCAGCCACACCGGCGTGCCGTACGGGATGCTCTGCGGGTCGACCGCGATGCTGCGCCCTGGCGTCAGCGGCACGCCCTGCGCGCCCTTCGGACCGAGCTGCGCGTCGGGCAGCGGCTCTTCGCGGAAGAACACGACACGCGGGTTGCTCCAGAGCAGCTCGTTGATGCGTTTCGGGTTGGCGCGCGCCCACGCCTTGATGGCCGGCCACGAGGCTTGCGCAGGTGCCAGTTCGCCTTGCTCGATGAGCCAGCGGCCGACCGACTTGTAGGGCTGGTCGTTGTGCGCCGCGAAGGCCACGCGCACGAGCTTGCGGCTGCCGTCGGGCTCGGTGATGTTGAGGCGCCCCGAACCCTGGATCTGCAGGATCAGCGCGTCCAGCGGGTCGGCCACGTAGGCGATGGCCCGGCCTTGCAACGCGGTGCGCGCGGCGGGCAGGGTGTCGAGCTGCTGGCGCGTCCAGTAGGGCTTGCGCGCGGCCAGGTCGGCGGGGGGCGCGTAGAGCGGAACACGGGCCTCGTTGCGAGGCAGGCGCGACGCCTCGACCAGCGGCTCGAAGTAGCCGGTGATCAGACCTTCTGCGGCGCCATCGAGCGCCTCGACGCGGTAGGGCTGCAGGCGCTGTTGCAGCCAGGCGCGCGCGGCTTCGTCGCTGAACGACGGCAGCGTGGCGCTGCGGGCCTCGGCGCACACGCCTGCCCAGCCGGGGGCGGGCCGATCGCAACCGCGCAGCAGGGCTGGCCACAGCTCGGCGCTGCGGTCTTGCTCCCAGCCCGGCAGGTCGGCCCAACGCGCCGGCACCCAGCGCGCGCGGGGGCGCAGGATGGGCGTGGCAGTCAAAGGCGCCTCGATGGCGACCGGCGCGCCGTTGGACGGAACGGGCAAGGGCGCGGGCACCGGCGAGGGGGCGGGCGGTGGCGTGGTGCAGCCTGCCAGCCACCCTAGAATTGCGCCCGCCAGAAGTGCACGCAGCACGCTGCGCCGCACCGGGAGCGAAGTCGACATGTGGGTCATTCTGTTGGAGGCATTCGCGGCCGGTCTGGTGTTCGTGCTGATCGTTTGGTGGACGATGTTCTCGGGCCGCAAAGGCGGCGAGCGCCGCGACGACAACACCGACTGAAGCACTGCCGCGCCGGCGTGCCCGCGCTGTTACCCACGCGGCGGCAACGCGAACGACATCGGTGCGCGCCACAGGCGCGAGCGGATCGCCCGGTAGATGCGGCTGCGGTCGGCCAGGCGAATGCCGCGTGACCGCAGGGCGACGCGGAACGCGAACAGAAAGCTCACGCCCACGTTGAGCAACCCGGTTGCGGCGATACCGCCCACGCACCACCAGAACGCGCCCGTCAACGCGACGCCAGAGCCGAGCGTGCCCACGGCCGCTGCCAGTTGGCCGGTCGACAAGGTCACGTGCCGCACCTCGATCGGCAGGCCGAAGAACTGCGCCACGGTCGGCACCAGACCGAGCATCATGCCCAGCGAGATGTTCGCCGCGAAGCCCGACACGTTGACGCGCCAGTACGCGCCCCAGCGGGCCGCGCGGGCGGCACCGAGGCGCGCCACGATGCGCGGGTTCCAGGCGATGGCGCTGTCGAGCCGGTGCCACACGAACCAGTTCTCGGCCCAGCCGGCGATCAACGAACTCGCGAACAGCAAGATGCCGGTGAACGCGGCGAACAGGGCCGTCGGGCCGAGCAGCGTGATCGATGCCAGCACGTGCTCGGCATCGGCGCGCCCGAGCAGCGGCGCACCGAACACCGCGCGGCAGCCGTACTGCACCGCCAGCACGACCGGCACTACCGCCGCGAGGTTGCCGATGATGCCCGCCGCCTGCGAGCGGATCAGGTGGGCCACTTCATCGACGAAGGCTTCGACGTTCGGGTCGGCTGCGGCTGCTTTTTCGGTTGGCGTGCCACCTGGCGTGGTCGCGTGTGCAGAGGTACTCAAAGGCGCAGGTGCCGTGTCATCGACCGCGCGGCCGATGCCCGCCAGCTGCGCGGCCATCGCCGGGGCCGTCATCGCCGGCTGTTTGGTGGCCACCGTGAAGTGCAGCAGCTGCACCACCACGAAGCTGGCCGCGTAGTTCACGCCGGCCCAGAACCCGCCCCAGAACGGCGCCAGTGCGAGCGCCAGGATCGCGAACTTCAGGAAGGTGGTGGCGGCCAGCACTGCGCCGCCACCGGCTGCCGCCCGCAGCATGTGGCGGTACTCGTCTCGCGTGCGGGTGATGTAGTGCTCGCCGGTGGCGGCGCTGCGCTCGGCCACTTTGCGCGCCAGCATCGAGTAGTGGCGCGACAGCAGCGTGCGGATGCTGCGCCGCGCATCGGCCGTTCGCACCAGCTCGGCCAGCAGCCGCGTCACCTCGCGGGCCGGCTCGGTGCTGACGACGCAGTTCAACAGCGCCTCGATGCGCTGGGTGCGCTCGCGCAGCTGGTCGACCGCGAAGACGATGTCGACCGACACGCCATGCGCCTCCAGGTGCTCGTGCACGCTGTCGGCCGCGAGGCGGCACTGTTCGAGCAGGGCCCGCAGGTACTGTGCTTCGCGCAGCAAGGCGGCGTGGTTCAGGCTCTCGGTCGGCGAGCGCGCGTCGGGCGCCGAGCTCAGGGCATGGTCACTCACGGCCTCGGCCACACGCGCCAACTGGCGGAACGGTTGGTCGGTCAGCAACTCGGGGCTCATGCGCATGCGCAGCGCACCGTTGAAGCCGGCGGTGCGCACGGCGCTGGCGAGGAACACCATCGCGTCGAGGAACGGCCGCCGCCAGGCGCCGTCAGCAGCCGCCGGGCGCGCATAGTGGCGCACGCGCTCGAGCGTGGCGTCGTCGAGCGCAAGCAGCCACTCGGCGTCGTCTGCGTTCGGGAACAGCAGCGCGAACAACTCGCCCAGGTCGGGTGTGTCGGGCGACACCGGCAACACGCGCGCGCGCAGCCGCCGGCCAAGCTCGCCCCACAGGTCCATGCGCGGCGCGAAGCCGAAGTCGGCGAGCAGCGCGATGCTGTCCACCTCGTCCCAGAAGCGCACCAGCAGCTCGGCCACGCGCGCCTGGTACTCGGGGTTGCGCTCGAGCACGCCGAGCAGGTGCTTCAGGCGCAGCGCCGGGCGTGGGGTTCGGGTGGGGTCGACCGGCGCCTCCACAGGCGCGTGGCGCAGCCATTCGAGCAGGCGGATCAGCCACAGGTGCCGCTCCGCGAGCGTGGCCTTGGGGTCGGCTGCGTTGAGCAGCGCAGTCAGGTCCCAGGGCGACGTGGTCGGCATCAGTGCAGCGCCGAAGCGATGGTCAGGCCGAACTCGGGAACGACCGCGTTGAAGGCGCGCGCGTCTTCGGTGATGCAGAAGAACGTGCCGCGCATGGTGCCCTGCGGCGTGGGCAGGCGGGTGCCGCTGGTGTACTCGAACACCTCGCCGGGCTTGAGCACGGGCTGGTGGCCCACCACAGCGAGGCCGCGCACTTCATCGGTGTGGCCGTTCGCGTCGGTGATGATCCAGTGGCGCGCGATGAGCTGCCCGGTCACCGTGCCGGTGTTGCGGATGGTCACGGTGTAGGCGAACGCGTACTGGCCTTTCGCGGCGTCGGTCTGCTCGGGCAAGTGGCGCACGGCCACCGTGCTGGTGAATTCGGTCTTGGGGGATTCGGCGTTCGACATGCGGCGCATTCTAGGGAGCCGACTTTGACCTTGGATGCGCCTCCTAGAATCGCTCCAAACCAAGGTGTCACACCATGTGCAGCTACCGAATCGCTCCCAGCATCCTGTCTGCCGATTTCGCCCGCCTGGGCGACGAGCTTCGCGACGTGATCGCAGCCGGCGCCGACTGGATTCACTTCGACGTGATGGACAACCACTACGTGCCGAACCTGAGCTTCGGCCCGATGGTGTGCGCGGCGCTGCGCAAACACGCGGTGCGCGCCGATGGCACGAAGGTACCCATCGACGTGCACCTGATGGTGCAGCCGGTGGACGCGCTCGCGCTCGAGTTCGCGAAGGCCGGTGCCGACCGCATCAGCTTCCACCCCGACGCGAGCCAGCACGTCGACCGCACGCTGCAGGTCATCCGGAGTGCCGGCTGCAGCCCGGGCCTGGTGTTCAACCCGGCCGAGCCGCTCGACGTGCTCGAGTGGACCCTCGACCAACTCGACCTGATCCTCGTGATGAGCGTGAACCCCGGCTTCGGCGGGCAGAGTTTCATCCCCGGTGCGCTGAAGAAGATCGAGCAGATACGCCGACTGATCGAAGCGAGCGGGCGCAACATCTGCCTCGAAGTGGACGGCGGCATCAAGGCCGACAACATCCGAGCGGCCGCCGATGCTGGTGCCGATACGTTTGTGGCGGGCAGTGCGATCTTCGGGCAGCCGGATTACAAGGCGGTGATCGACAAGATGCGGGCCCACTTAGCCGCCTGAGCCTGTCTTGCCCCCTCTCCCGGGGCGAGATGGGGCAAGTCCAAGAGGCGCAGACAACACGGTATCGGGCGGCAGCAAGGCGAGCAAGTCCGCCGGCAACGCGCTCGCACGCCTGGGCTTGATGCCCGCATCGAAGAGTGCAGCCGCCAACAGCCCCTCGCGTTCCTCGATGGCGGCGATGAACCCCGCCGCGCCGTCCATCGCCTTGAACGCGTCGAACCCGGCTTCCAGAAAGGCCTGCAGTTGGCCCAGGCCGGCCGCCTGCGCGGCGGCTCGCATGAGGCGCAGGCTGCCGCGAATCCAGCGCCGCTGCGTGATCAGGTCCAGGCTCCCCGCCACCCGAACCGTGAGCGTGATCTGCTCGGTGCGGTCGCTGCGCTGGCCTGTGGCCTGCCACGCCAATGCATACGCGAGGGCAGTGACCGGCTCACGGTCCAGTGCCTCGCCCATGACCGAGTCGAGCCGCTCCGACAACGCATGCAGCTGCGCCAGCATGGCCACCGTGCGCACGATGTCGGTCGGGAAGACGCGCGTCAGCGTCGGCACCACGCGCGCGAACTGCTGGTCGCGAACATGGAAGTCCCCGGGGCCGTAGAGCTCGTCCAGAAAGAACTGCGACGCGGGCCGGTAGCGCTTCGAGGCGAGCATGTCGGCATAGGTGTGCGCGAACCGCTGCTGCTGGTAGGCCTTGACCGCTTGCACGCGTTCCGCGAGGCCGACTGTCGCAACGCGGCGGGTGCGTTCGTCGTGAACCAGCTGCAGGCTGTGGTGGATCGAGGCGGGGCTGAGCGGCATGGCCGGGAGTCTGCCGCATGGGGCGCTCTGGGGCTGTATGCGGCGTTAGCATGCCGCATGCTTGCCCGTCTTCAGCAAATCACGGTGTTCCTTTTGCTGATGGCGTGCCTCGCGTGGGCCGCTTGGTTCATTCGTGCCGGCCACCCGTTCTGGGCTGCGGCCGGCGTTGTGTCGATCGCCTTCGGCTACGCCGGGTTCCTGGGCCTGGAGTTCGTGCTGCTCGGCTTCATCGGTCGCGCTGCGCCCTCAGTGCCCGTGCCGAGCGCGCACCAGTTGCTGGCCGCGTGGTGGGCCGAGGTGCAGGAAGCGCCGAAGGTGTTTTTCTGGCGCCAGCCGTTCTGCTCGAACACCGAGCCCGACCTGCTGCTCGCCGCGCGCAGTGGCCAGCGCGGTGTGCTGCTGGTGCACGGCTTCGCTTGCAACCGGGGCCTGTGGAACCCGTGGATGCAACGCCTGCGCGCGCAGGGCATTCCGTTCGTCGCGGTCAACCTGGAGCCGGTGTTCGGCTCGCTCGACGACTACACCGGCGCCATCGACGAAGGCGTTCGCCAACTCGAAGCGTGTACGCAAATGCCGCCGGTGATCGTCGGCCACAGCATGGGTGGCCTGGCGATGCGCGCGTGGCTGCGTGACAGCGCCAACCATGGGCGCGTGCACCGCCTCGTCACCGTCGGCACGCCGCACCAGGGCACGTGGCTGGCGCGCTTCGCGCTCACGCGCAATGGCCGGCAAATGCGTCTGAACAGCGCGTGGTTGAACCGGTCCGAGTCAAGCGGCGAGCAGGCTGCGTTCCGCCACTTCACGTGCTTCTACGGGCATTGCGACAACATCGTGTTCCCCGCGCTCACCGCCACCTTGCCCGGTGCCGACAACCGGCACATCGCCGGCACCGCGCACGTGCAGATGGCGTTTCACGCCGCAGTATTCAGTGAGGTGCAGGCGTGGTTGCAGCCGGTGCCGGCTGGAACCTGAACTGACTGCCCGATCAGTAGACCCTGTCGGTCTCAAGCCGTGCCTCGGCCGCCAACTCACCGGCATCGCCCACGCGCTCGTACACCGGCGTGAAGTCGGGCGCGGTGGCGTCGAACAACTGGCGGAAAGAGTCGACCACGAAGTAGGTTGTCTGGAAGGTGTCGATCTTGTAGCGCGTGCGCATGATGCGTTCGAGGTCGAACCCCAGGCGCTGCGGTTGCGCACTGGTGACGCTGTGCCGCAATTCGCCGGCCGATGACAAGATGCCCGCCCCGAAAGCGCGCAGGCCCGCGGGTGTTGCGATCAACCCGAACTCGACCGTGTACCAGTACAAGCGCGCGAGGTACTCGCACGACTCCAGCCGGCTCGCCTTCAGGCCACCCGCGCCGTAGGCCTGCATGTAGTCGGCGAACATCGGGTTGAACAGCAGCGGCACGTGGCCGAACAGGTCGTGGAACACATCGGGCTCGACCACGTAGTCGAACTCCTCGGGCTTCCGTATCCAGCCCGTGACCGGGAACCGGCGCTGGCTCAGCAGCGAGAAGAAAGCCTCTTCCGGGATCAGCCCCGGGACAGTCACCACTTCCCACTTCGTTGCCTTGTAGACGCGTTCGCTCAGCGCCTCGAAGCGCGGGATGTGCGTGGGCGCGCCGAGGAACTGCACCGCGTCGATGAACTCCTGGCAGGCCAGGCCGGGCAGCTGCGTGGCCTGGCGCTCGTAAAGGCGGCGGTACAGGTCGTGGTCGGCGGCGGTGTAGGCGGCCCAGTTCTGCTCGCTGGTGTAATCGGGCCGCGCGCCGGCATAGTCGCCGCGCGGGGTGCGGTCGCCCTGCCCGTAGGTCACCGGCGCGGCGCCGATGTTGACGCTGCGTGCGGGCATGCCGGCGGTCGCCGAGGTGACAGGGCTCATGGGGTCACCGCGCTGGCTCGGCGCTGAGCACGCCGCGCCGCACCTGGTCGAGTTCGATGCTCTCGAACAGCGCGCGGAAGTTGCCCTCACCGAAGCCTTGATCGCCCTTGCGCTGAATGATCTCGAAGAAGATCGGCCCGATGACGGTCTGCGTGAAGATCTGCAACAACAATTCGTTCGGTGCGCCCTGGTGCGTGGCGCCGTCGATCAGGATGCGCAGGCGCTTGAGCTCTTCCACGTTCTCGCCGTGCGCGGGCAGGCGCTTGTCGATCAGGTCGTAGTAGGTCGCGATGGTGTCCTGGAACATCACGCCGCTGGCGCGCATGTTCCCGACCGCCGCATAGATGTCGTCGGTGCCCATCGCGATGTGCTGGATGCCTTCGCCGTGGTACAGGTCCAGGTACTCGGCGATCTGGCTCTTGTCGTCGGAACTCTCGTTGATCGGGATGCGGATCTTGCCGCACGGGCTCGTCATGGCCTTGCTCTTCAGGCCCGTGAGCTTGCCTTCGATGTCGAAGTAGCGCACCTCGCGGAAGTTGAACAGCCGCTCGTAAAAGTCGGCCCACTCCTTCATGCGGCCACGATGCACGTTGTGCGTCAGGTGGTCGATGTAGGTCAGGCCGCTGCCGGCCGGCTGGGCCACGGCGCCTTCGATGGGCATGAAGTCCACGTCGTAGATGCTGATGTTGCCGATGGCGCCCGCTGCCGCACCGCCCTTGCCATGCCAACGGTCGACGAAGTAGATCAGGCTGTCGCCGATGCCCTTGATCGCGGGCACGTTCAGCTCCATCGGCCCGGTGTGGTTGTCGAAGCCCCAGGCGCCGAGGTCGAGCGCGCGCTCGTAGGCCTGCTTGGCGTCGTTCACGCGGAACGCCATCGCGCACACGCTCGGGCCGTGCTGGCGCGCAAAGCGCTGCGCGAACGAGTTGGGCTCGGCGTTGATGATGAAGTTGACATCGCCCTGCCGGTACAGCGTGACGTTCTTCGTGCGGTGCTTCGCGATGGCCGCGAAGCCCATCGTCTCGAACAGGCGGCCGAGCGCCACGGGGTCGGGTGCGGCGTACTCCACGAACTCGAATCCGTCGGTGCCCATCGGGTTGTCCCAGGGAGTGAATTGCATGCTGGCTCCGTCGCGCTTTGAAGTGGGGCCGCAGGCTGCGGCGGCTGCGCACACTTTAGGTTGGGCGGCCCGCTGCTTTATTGCAAGTTCAGGCCGCGGAATGCACCGCAACGCAGGTTTACTGCAAAATTCAAAACATGGAAACCGCAGAACAGCTCGACGCGATTGATCGGCGCATTCTTCGCGCGTTGCAAGCGGATGGCCGGATGATCTACGACCAGCTGGCGGCGCAAGTCAGCCTGTCGCCATCGGCAACGCTGCGTCGGGTCAAGCGGCTCGAAGAGTCGGGCGTGATCAAGGGCTATGTGGCGATCGTGTCGCCCGAGCGCGTGGGCTGGGGCCTGACGGCCTACCTCAACGTGCGGCTCGAGAAGCACTCCGAGGTGCACAAGCGCAACCCGATGGACCTGTTCCGTGCTTCGGTGCAGGCCTGGCCCGAGGTGGTGGAATGCGCCGCGCTGACCGGCGAGATGGACTACCTGCTGCGCGTGGTCGTGCAAGACATGGCGCACTACTCGCGCTTCATCATGGACACGCTGCTCAAGCACCCGAGCGTCGAAGACTGCAAGACGAGCTTCGTGCTTGATCGGGTCAAGAACACCACGGCTGTGCCGGTGTGAGCCGGCGCTTGAATCACCCCGCCACGTTGCGGTGAATCTGCGTGCCGGCGGGCACGGGCCACCCGGCCTCGACGCAGACGCGCACGATGGCTTCATTGGTGTCGAAGTAGACCTGCCAGTAGTGGTCGGTGTGGGTGTAGGGCCGCACCGCGATCTGCGGGCCTTCCAGCTTCATGTCGAGCAGGTTCACTTCGGGCGGCATGGTGGCCGACACGTTCGGAATCGCCGCGACCGCAGCCTTCAGGCGCGCGATCGCGTCGAGCGCGTCGACCCCGTTGGCCAGTTGCGCCACGCGCTCCACCCGGCGCAGCGGCAGGGCCGAGAAGTTCTGGATCGTGTCGCCGAAAATCTTGCCGTTGCCGACGATGGTCATCACGTTGTCGGGCGTGACCATCGTGGTGCCGAACAGGCCCAATTCGCGCACCGTGCCGACCACGCCGGCCACGCTGACGAAGTCACCGACCTTGAACGGCCGCAGGATCAGCATGAACGCGCCCGCAGCGAAGTTGCCGAGCAGCCCGCTCCAGGCCGCGCCGATGGCCACGCCCGCACCCGCCAGCATGGCCGCGAACGAGGTCGTCTGGATGCCGAAATAGCCGAGGATGCCGAGCGCCAGCGCCACGTTCAGCGCGATGGCGATGATCGAGCCCAGGTACTTGGTGAGCGTGGGGTCGACGCTGTTGCGTGTCATGCCGGCCTGCACCAGGCTGATGACCCGGTGGATGATCCAGCGCCCGACCACCCAGAAGACGATGGCCGCCAGCACCTTGATCGCAAGTTCGGTGGCGGTGGTGCTCAGGAAGAGCTTGAATGCGCTGATGTCCATGGGGGCGGGCCTTCTCGGGAATGGGGTTTCGTGCGGTGCATGCATTTGCTTGCGTTCAGCTCGAAGTGTCCCCGGCCCGGCCGGTTTGGCCAGCCCCTAAAACTGCCGCGCTCGCGCAGCCGTCACGCTTCCTGCAGCAGCTGTAGCGTGGCGGCTGCGGAGATGTTGAGCAATGCCGCAATCTCGGCCACGTCGTCGGGAATGGCCGGGTTGTCCCAGCCGTGCGCGGTGTGTCGCGCCAGGCGCAGCGCGAGCGTCACGCTGCGCACGCTCGGGTGCTCGGCGTGGCGGTCGTCGCTGATTCGCACCAGCAGCTCCGGCAGGCGCCAGGCTTTCATCAAGGCCTGTTGCAGGTCGTGCAGCTCGATGTGCAGCACCGCCAGCTGCGCGGCGCTGGACCGCAGGGTCGGGTCGGCGTCTTGTTGGGCGCGAATCGCCAGTGCAAGCGCCGGTGCATGGCACCACACCAGCAGGTCGGCAAAGTCGTGCAGCAGAGCGGCCGCGTGGATCACCGGCGCGTCGTGGTCCATGCGGTGCACCGCAAAGCCGAGCGCGAAGTTCGCGGCGCGGTGGCAGCGGCGCAGCGTTTCCTGCAGGCCGGCCAGTGCCTCGGGCTGGTCGGCGAGCCAGTCTTCCACGGTGGGTTGCGGGCCGAAGGCGCGAAAGAACGGGCCGATGCCCATCATCACCAGTGCGGCGATCACGGTTTCGGTGTCGGTGACCATGCGCGCGCTGCGGTGGGTGCAGGCGTAGGCCAGCAGCTTGAGCGTCATCAGCGGGTCGCTGGCGATCAGCTCGCCGAGGCTGTTGGCGTCGACCAGGTCTTCGTTGGCGCGCAGCGCTTCCAGCGCCTCGGCGGTCTCGGCGAGCACCGGGACGTCGGCGCTGAGCAGGTGCGCTGCCCACGCGGCCAGGTCACGCGGCGCGTGGGCCAGCGGGGCAGGGTGGGGCGAGGCGAAGGCGTTCAAGCTCGGGGTTTGGCAGCGGTCTTGGGTGGATATCGGCTCCAGTGCAGGCCACCTTGAGCCCCCTCTTCGGCGCGCTCGTCAGACGCTGAGCATGTGCCCCTCATCGGGCTTCATGCGGTTGCCCAGCAGCGCCGCATAGGTGGCGTCGACAGCTGCTTCGCCCTGACCTTTGACAACGCGCAGCCACGGCTTGCCTGGCGCGGTGACCGGCACCATGAACGCTGCCCATGCATTGGAAATCTGCTGTTGCAGCCCGGCCGCACCCCAGTCGGCGTTGCGCTTCTTCACCTGCGCTGGCGCGAAAAACAGCACCGGGCGCGGCCCCGGCAGGCCTTTGCCGCTGCCCAGGTCGCTCCAGTGCGTGCCACCGACCGAGCAGCTGTAGGCGAGCGCTTCACCGAGATGCGTGTGCACGGCCGAGCGCACGGCGGCGCTGCCGCTGAAGTCGACATAGACCGCGGGCGCATCGGCGGGCAGCGTGTTCACCGCGTCGTAGGCGAGCACCGCGTCATAGCAGCCGAGCGCGGTGGTGAAGCCCACGTTGCCCGCCGAGGTCAGGCCGATGACCTTGACCGCCGAATCGGAGCCGCGCCGCTGGCCGAGGCAGAACGCGGTGCCGTAGGCTGTCTTGCTCGACGCGCTCGACAGCACCACGGTGCGCGCGCCGAAGAAGCCGTTGTCGGCCAGGAAGTCGTCGATCAGGAACGAGGTGATGAACAGCGGGCGCAGCAGCGCCTGCTCGGCCTCAAAGCCTGCGTCGTAAGCCGGGTCGGTGCTGCAGCGGCTGTACTGGTTGTAGACCGCATGCAGCTCGCGCCGGTGCTCTGCGCCGTCGAAGAAGCCCGCGTCGCTGAGCCGCGCCGGCTGCAACACCACGTCGCTGGCAATGGGGAAGTAGCCGTAGAAGCGCTCGCCCACCGAGACGCCGGCGCAGCGCGACTCGGTGACGGTGCCGAAACCCCACACCGGGATGCAGCCGGTGGCGGCGCTCCCGGTCGGGAAGAAGCCCCAGTAGTTCATCGCGTCGCCGAAGGCCGCATAGGTGATGTTGTTCGAGGTCAGCGCGAAGCTGTCGATGTGCAGGCGCACGCTGCCGTCTGCAATGGGCGTGGCCTCGGCATGTTCCCAGCGGGCGGCATGCAGGTCTTTGCGGTCGACGATGAAGCGGGTGGTCATGGGCTGTCTCCGGGGGGTGGGCGTGCCTCTCGCGGGCGCTCGCTACCATCGAGTATCGCGGTTGCATTTGCGGTTGCATTTGCGGTTGCATGCGCGTCTGCATGCGCGTTTGAATTTGCGTTTGAATTCGCGTCCGGCCGGGGCACCTTCCCGCACACCATGAACACTGTTGCGTTGCCCGATGGAACACTGCTCCCCGCCCTCGGCCTGGGCACCTGGCACATGGGTGAGGCGGCCGCGCGGCGTGCCGACGAAGTGGCGGCCGTGCGCTGCGCCATCGACATCGGCTACCGCGTGATCGACACCGCCGAAATGTACGCCGACGGCGGCGCCGAAGAGGTCGTCGGCCAAGGCGTGGCGCAGGCGCTGCGCGCGGGCTTGGTGACACGCGAACAGCTCTTCATCGTCAGCAAGGTGTACCCCCACAACGCCACTAGCAAAGGCGTGGCGGCAGCCTGTGAGCGAAGCCTGCGCCGCCTGATGTTGGACCACATCGACCTGTACTTGCTGCACTGGCCGGGCCCGCACCCGCTGCGCGACACGGCGGCCGGTTTCGAGGCCTTGCGGATGAGCGGCCACATCCGCCATTGGGGGGTCAGCAACTTCGACACCGACGACCTGCGCGAGCTCGCAGCAACCCCCGGCGGCGCGCGCTGCGCGGCGAATCAGGTGTACCACTCGCTCAGCACGCGCGGCGCCGAATTCGATCTGCTGCCGTGGCAGCGGCAGAAGCAGATGCCGCTGATGGCCTATTGCCCGCTCGACCAGGGCGACCTGGCCACCGACGCCACGCTGTGCGGCGTGGCGGAGCGCAGCGGCGTGACGGCGTCGCAAGTGGCGCTGGCGTGGTCGATGGCACAGCCCGGCGTCATGGTCATTCCGAAGGCTGTGCGCGAAGAGCACCTGCGCGAGAACTTCGCTGCGGCCGACTGGGTGCTCGGTGCGGCGGACCGCACCGAGATCGAGGCGCGCTTCCCGGCACCGCGACGCAAGCTGCCGCTCGCCATGCGCTGAACGAACGGCCTTTGAAACGCCGTTGCAGCACGCGTGTGCGTGTGTGTGCGGCAACGGCTGGCGAACAGCGGCGTCACAGCCGCTTCACACCGGCCACCCAGCCGACCAGTTGGCCGTCGAGGTACAGGGCACCTTCGGGTGCGCCGGCTTCGCTGTAGAACTCCAGTTGCGGCACCGTCTGACGGCTGCGAACGGCCGGCCGCACGAGCCGGTGCGACAAGCGCGTGAGCATCGCGCTGGCGCTGCGCAGGCCGACTGCGGCAAGCCGCAGGGTGGCGTCGAATGCGGGGGAGCGTGGTTCGGTCACGCTGGCACGCAGGGTTTTCAAGCTGGGCATGTCAGTCTTCCTTCGGGTTCGCGCGGCACCGGGCCACGCGTCGATTCATGGGCTTTGTTTCAATCGGTCGAGTTCGCGCTGCATGGCACGCGACGCTTGGCTGCGCATCGCGCCGCCCTGTACTCGGTGGCTGCCGGCGTTGCGCATGCGCGCGAGGCGCGCCAACGGGTTGCGGGGCTTGAGGGCGTTGAGGGTGATCTTCATGAAGCTTCTCCTGGTGAGCAGTGACGGGTGGCAGTGAACAGTGCGCGGGTGCGCCACAAAGCAAAACGGCCCGGTGCGTGTGCGACGCAACCCGGGCCGTTGGCGACTGAAGGCGTCGCGTGCGACGCCTTCAACGTGGCGGTAGCCCAGGGAGCGCGCAGCGCGCAGCGGCGTTTGCCGGCGTGACCTTCATCGGCGCATGCGTCGCCACATCGAAATGGGTGCGCAGGACCGGTGTCGAAGAGAACGCAGGGAACATGAGGCGGCTGGAGGCTGAACGAGAGTGGAATGAGCGGGGTGTCGTTGCGCAACGGTACGTCGCCACAACTTGAGCAAATGATAAACAATTGATTATCTTGCGCAAGGGGGCCATCCCACCTATTTCTAGGGGGTGCTTGGGGCAAGAGGCGCCATTCAGCGCTTCCGTTTCAACGGCGCCACAGCCGCCTGCGTCTTGCTCCACAGGTCGCGCCCGTCGTCGGCGGGCGCCGCCGCCTTGCCCGACGCAGGCTTCGCCGTGGTGGGCGGCTGCGGCACCAGCACCTCGCCGAGCAGGTCAAGCAAGCGGGTGCGCGCGCGCTGCGGGTGGCGGCGGTAGTAGGTCAGTACCAGGCCGACGATGAAGCGCTCGTCGTCGTCTTGCGGCACGTTGCGCTGGGCATCATCGGGCGCTGCCGGCGCCGGTGCCGGTGTGCGCTGAGGTGCAGCGCTTGCGCTTCGGGCCGCCGCGGCCCAGCCCGGGGCGTGGCCGTGCGGCTCGTCCATCCAGCCAGCGGGCTTGCGGCACAGCTGTTCGAACTGCCGCGCCAGGCGCTCGCCGATCTGCCGCGAGCGGCCCTTGATCTGGCTCCAGTAGCTCGCCTGGATCTGCAGCTTCTCGGCGAAGCGGCCTTCCAGACCGCGGAGCGTGGCGGCGTCGGCGTGCTTCACGTTGGTGTGAACGAACTCGTCGAACAGGGCCAGTGCGTTGGCCAGGCGGATCTGTGCGACATCGCGCGGGCCGGGGTTCATGGGCTCGATGATAAAGCGGCGTTGCGCAGGCAGAAGCCGCCGGTCTTCGATGGAGAATGCTCGGCACGATGCACCGCATCCCCGCATCCCCGCATCCCCGCATCCCCGCATTGCGACTCTCGCACCCGACCGCCATGAGCATCACCCTCGGAACCCCTCTGTCACCCCACGCCACCCGCGTGATGCTGCTGGGCAGCGGCGAACTCGGCAAGGAGGTGCTGATTGCGTTGCAGCGCCTGGGCGTCGAGACCATCGCGGTCGACCGCTACGAGAACGCACCCGGCCAGCAGGTGGCGCACCACGCACGCACCATCACGATGAGCGACCCGCAGCAGTTGAAGGCACTGATCGAGGCCGAGCGCCCACTGCTGGTCGTGCCCGAGATCGAGGCGATCGCGACGGCGATGCTCGAAGAGTTGGAGGCCGCCGGCACGGTGCGCGTGATCCCCACCGCCCGCGCCGCACGCTTGACGATGGACCGCGAGGGCATCCGCCGCCTCGCCGCTGAGGCGCTCGGCCTGCCGACCAGCCCCTACGTGTTCGCCGACTCGCTGGCCGAGTTGCGCTCGGCCATCGATGGTTCGGAAAACGGCGGCCAACGCCGTCGGGGCATCGGCTACCCGTGCATCGTCAAGCCCGTGATGAGCAGCTCCGGCAAAGGCCAGAGCAAACTCGACGGTCCTGCCGACGTGCAGACCGCATGGGACGTTGCCATGGCCGGGGGTCGTGTCAGCCACGGCCGCGTGATCGTCGAAGGCTTCATCGACTTCGACTACGAGATCACGTTGCTCACGGTGCGCGCGCTCGGGGCCGATGGCCATGTGGAGACGCACTTCTGCGAGCCCATCGGCCATGTGCAGGTCAGCGGTGACTACGTCGAGAGCTGGCAGCCGCATGCCATGCACCCGGCCGCGCTGCAGCGCGCGCGCGAGATCGCCAAAGCGGTGACCGACGATCTGGGGGCCGCCCCGGCCGGCCGCATGCCCGGCCTCGGCCTGTTCGGCGTGGAGCTGTTCGTGAAGGGCGACCAAGTCTGGTTCAGCGAGGTTTCGCCTCGCCCGCACGACACCGGCATGGTCACGATGGTCACGCAGTGGCAGAACGAGTTCGAGCTGCATGCGCGGGCCATCCTTGGCCTGCCGGTCGACACCGCGCTGAAGAGCCCCGGGGCGAGCGCCGTGATCTACGGTGGCGTCGAGGCCCAGGGCATCGTGTTCGACGGCGTGGCCGACGCCCTTCGCGTGCCCGACACCGAGTTGCGCCTGTTCGGCAAGCCCGAAAGTTTCAAGAAGCGGCGCATGGGGGTGGCCCTGGCGCATGCGGCCGATGTGACAGTGGCGCGCGCCCGCGCCAAGGAATCCGCCGCCTGCGTGAAACCCCGCGCGGCGGCGGCAGACGACTGAGCCCGACTGTTCGGCGACCGCGGCCACGACCACAACAGCACAACGACAGCAACGACAAGGACGACATGGACGCGAACACAGGGTGGTGGTTGATCGGTTCGGCAGCGGTCGCGGGCGCGGTGCTGGGGGGCTGGGTCATGCTGCGCATCGTGCGCTTTCGACAGGGTCGTGCGGTGTTGCGCGCCACCGACGCCTTGCAGAAGCAAAACGCGGCGTTGTCCGAACAGCTGCGTACGGCGACGGCACGCGCCCGGGCCGAACTCGAACAATTGCGCCAGGCCCACAAGCGGCAAATCCAGGCTGCGCAGGCCGAGCCGCAGGCTGCCACCGCGCGCGCCGAGCAGCGCCTGATGGCCGCCTACGAAGAACTCGACCGCCTGCGCCGGCAAGTGGCCGGCGCGGCCAACACCGAACCTTCGGAACTGGGCGACGGCTTCGCGGCCACGCGGCCGATGCGCGACGGCATGTGACGCACGCCAGCGGTGGAGTGCGTGCACACGGCGGCGCGCTCCCGTGGCGTCACCGGGCGCTAGTCGTCGTCGCGCGCCACGTAAGCCGCCACGAGCTGCGCCTGCACTGAAAGTGGCACTGGCTCGAAGTGGCTCAGCTCAAGCGTGTAGCGCCCCTGCCCACCGGTCATGCCATTCAAGCGTGCCTGGTAGCCGTTCAGCTCCGACAGCGGCACCTGCCCCGCCACCGACATGCCGCCGCCGGGCAGCGCCTGCGTGCCGTTGACCTGCCCACGCTTGGCCGACAGGTCGCCGGTGATGTCGCCCATGCTGTGCTCGGGTGCGCTGATCTGCACCTTGACGATGGGCTCCAGCAGGATGGGCCCCGCCTTCTTCACCGCGTCGATGAAGGCCTTGCGGCCGGCCGTCGCGAAGGCGATGTCCTTCGAGTCGACCGAATGCGACTTGCCGTCATACACCGTCACGCGCACGTCCTTGACCGGGTGGCCGGCGATCACGCCGGTCTCCAGAACCTGGCGCACGCCCTTCTCGACCGCCGGAATGTACTGGCCGGGGATCGTGCCGCCCTTGACCTGGTCGACGAACTCGAAGCCCGCCCCGCGCGCCAGCGGCTCGACGCGCAGGAACACCTCGCCGAACTGGCCCGCCCCGCCGCTCTGCTTCTTGTGGCGGTGGTGGCCCTCGGCCGCCGCAGTGATGGTTTCCACATAGGCGATGCGCGGCGTGCGTGTCGTCACCTCGCACTTGTAGACCTCCTGCATGCGCTCCAGCAGGGTGCGCAGGTGCAGCTCACCCAGGCCGTAGACGACGGTCTCGTTCGTGGCCACCACGTGTTCGACCTTCAGGCACGGGTCTTCGTCGACGAGCTTGTGCAGGATCTCCCACATGCGCTGCTCGTCACCGCGCCGCTTCGGCTCGAAGGCCAGGCCGTGCACCGGCACCGGGAAGGGCAGCGGCGCCAGATGCAGGTGCTCGTCGTCGGCAGCGTCGTGCAGCACCGCGTCGAAGTGCATTTCGTCGATCTTGGCCACGGCGCAGATGTCGCCCGGCACACCGCGCGACACCTCCACGTGGTCCTTGCCCTGCAGCATGAAGAGGTGGCCCACCTTGAAAGGCTTGCGCCCGTCGCCGATGTACAGCTGGCTGTCGCGCGTGACGGTGCCCTGGTGAATACGGAACACGCCCATCTTGCCGACATACGGGTCGACCTCGATCTTGAACACGTGCGCGATCACGTGCTGCGCCGGGTCGGCTTGCGCATGCAGCTCTTCGGCGGCGGCACCTCTATAGAACTGCGGCGGGTTGCCCTCGGCCGGGTTCGGCAGCAATGCCTCGATCACGTCCAGCAACTCGGCCACGCCGGCGCCGTTGCGCGCCGAGACGAAGCAGATCGGGATCAGGTGGCCTTGACGCAGCGCCTCTTCCAGCGGCGCATGCAACTCGCGCGGGTCGACGTCGCCGTCGTTCAGGTAGCGCTCCACGAACTCGGGGTCGACCTCGACCACCTGCTCCACCAGCGCGCGGTGCGCGGCTTCCACACTGCCGAAGTCCGCCTCACCGGCTGGGTTGAAGAAGCAGTCGACCACCTTCGTGCCGCCGGCCGCCGGCAGGTTCAGCGGCAGGCACTCCTTGCCGAAGGCCGCTTGAATGCGCGCCACCAGCGCCGGCAGCCCCGCGCCCGCCGCGTCGATCTTGTTGACGATGATCAGGCGGCACATGCGCCGCGCGGCGGCCCATTCCATCATGCGTGCGCTCATCATCTCGACGCCGGTGCTGGCATTGATGACGATGGCCGCCGTCTCGACCGCTTCGAGCGCTGTCATCGACTGGCCCACGAAGTCGGCCGACCCGGGCGTGTCGATCAAGTGGATGCGCGTTTCGTGGTGCATCAGGTGCAGCACCGAGGCGTTCAGCGAATGCTGCACCCGCCGCTCCATCGGGTCGTGGTCCGACACCGTGGTGCCGCGCTCCAGGCTGCCCGGCGTGGCAATGGTGCCGGCCCGGTGCAGCAGCGCTTCCGCCAGGCTGGTCTTGCCCGCGCCGGTCTGGCCGACGAGGGCCACCGTTCGGATGCCTTGGACGGCGAGGTCGATGACGGTTGGTGACATTGCGCTCTCCTGCGGGGGCAGGGCGCCTGCCCGGTGGGTGGCTGGTACGGGTCGTAAGATGCAGCGTACGGGAACGCTTGGCCCGGGGCAACCGGGATTGCCTGCCGCGGGTTGGCGAAAACCCCCGGCCTGGTGTGTCGGATGCCACACGCCTTTCTGCGCCGAGTTCTTTAGAATCGGCAACGTTTCTTTACAAAATAAGGTGGCACTCGATCGGCGAGCCGTTCGGGCTGTGGGCAGACGCGCTACCGCTCTGCTCTGCTGCGTTCCCCGGGGTCAAAACCCCGGATCTCTTGGGCCTCGTCCCGGGAATCAACTGTTCGACCGCCCGAGGCATCGTCGTGTTCACCGAATCCATGCGCATTGCCGCTCCCCTGCCCTGGCCGGCCGCGCCGGTCTGGCGCGACCGCCGCACGCTGGCATGGGTGGCGCTTCTTTGCATCGGCCAGGTCGCGCTGTGGGGCCTGGGCATCGGGTTGAACTACCAGTCGCCCGAGATCGACAGCGCCGAGCAGTTCGTGTGGGCGTTCTCGATGGAGAACGGCTACTGGAAACACCCGCCGCTGCCGTCGTGGATCATGCATGTGCTGCTGCAGGCATTCGGGGCCTCGGTGGCATTGCCGTTCGTGGCCGCGCAGGCCTGCATCGTGATCGCCCTGGCGCTCACCTGGCGGCTCGGTTGCGAGTTCATGTCGGCGCGGCGCGCGCTGATCGCGATGGCATTGACATCGCTCGTCGCGTACCACAACGTCGGCGCAGACAGCTTCAACCACAACACCGTGCTGCTGCCGTTCCAGGCCGCCGCGCTGCTGCTGTTCTACCTGGCCACCCGGCGAGGTGCCTGGCACCTGTGGGCGCTGACCGGCCTGTTCGCCGGCCTGGCCATGCTCGTGAAGTACGTGGCGCTCGTGCCGCTGGCCGGCATGGCGCTGTACTTCCTGGTCGACCGCAGCCTGCACCACCGCCGCGCCGTGGCCGGGCTGCTGCTGGCCACCGCAGTGGCTGCGCTGGTGCTCACCCCGCACGTGATTTGGTTGCAGGCGACCGACTTCCTGCCGTTCCGCTATGCCCGCTCGGTCACCGAAGAACTGCCGGGTGTCTGGGCCGCGATCAGCAGCCTGGCGGGCTTCCTGTTGCTGCAGCTGGTGCGTGTGCTGCCCTTCCTGGCGGGCCTGTGGTTCGTGCTGGCGCGCCGCGCGGCCGACCCTCAGCCGGCCGTGCAGCAACTTCCCACGCTCGCACCCCGCGACCGCCTGTTCCTGTGGGTGGCCGCGTTATCGCCGCTTGTGCTGACCGCGCTCATCGGCGTGCTCGGCGAGACCGCGTTGCAGGGCCGCTGGGGCACCAACGCATTCCTGCTCAGCGGGCTGCTCGCGCTGGCGCTCTGGCGCCGGCCCGATTCGCCGCTGATGTGGCGCCGCACGGTGCAGATCGTGGTCGTCGTGCAGGTGCTGATGTGCGCCGGCCAGACGATCAGCAAGACCGTCATCGCCGACCGCTTCGAGCGTCCGACACGTGCCAACTTTCCGGGAGCGTTGCTGGCGCGCCTGTCGCAGGAAACCTGGAAGGCGCACACCGACACGCCGCTGCGCCTTGTCGTATCCGACATCTGGCTGGGCGGCAACCTCATCGCCAACAGCCCGCAGCGGCTGGCGGTGCTGATCGACGGCCACCACCTGAAGTCGCCATGGGTCAAGGCACAGGCAGTGGACACCTGCGGCGCGCTGATCCTCGACGACACCACCGAAGACCGCGCTGGCCACGCGCAGCCCAACCCGGCGCTGGACGTGCTGATGGCACGCGCCGACGCCTCGGGCACCTGGGTGCTGCCGTGGGCACGGCCCAAGTTCCGTGCCGGCGGGCCAGACCGGGGTGTGATCCGCTGGGCGATCATCACGCCGCAGCCCGGTGCGGTTTGCGCGTTGCGCTGAGCCCCGCCTCAACCTTGCGGGTCCTGCGTGAAGGCCGCCGCGGCCGCTGGCGCGAGGCAGAACTCGATCACGGTGCCGGCGCCCACGGCGCTTCTTGCGCGCACCTCGCCGCCATGCGCGCGCACCACGCGTCGCACCAGGCTCAGGCCGATGCCGGTGCCGCTGAATTCGGCGCTGCTGTGCATGCGCTGGAACGGCTCGAACAAGTTCTGAGCGCGGTCGCTCGCGAAGCCGGCACCGTTGTCGGCCACGCGGTACCAGGGTCGGCCGCCTTCTTCGAAACTGGTGATGCTGACCTTCGCGTCCGTCACCGCTGCGGTGAACTTGAACGCGTTCTCGAGCAGGTTCTGCCAGACCTGTGCCACGAGACCGGCATCGCCCAGCGTGCTCGGCAGCGGTTCGGCCGCGAAGGCAACCGAGCGCGGCGCGTTCGATGCCACGATCAACGCCCAGGTTTGTGCGACCTGTGTGTTCATGTCAAGCCGTTCCAGGTGTGGCGCCGCCTGGCCCGCACGCGACAGTCGGGTCAGGGCATCGACCAGCTTGTCCATCCGGCGCGCGGCGTTGTCGATCTGGTCGGCGTGGGCGTTCGCCTCGGCCAGGCGCCCGATGGCGAGGTCGCGCTTGAGCAGCCCGGTGAAGCCGCGCACCGCCCGCAGCGGCGCCTTCAGGTCGTGCGCCACGAAGCTGGTGAAGCGCACGACCTCGGCATCGGCCAGTTCGGCGCGCGCCTGCAGCGCGGCGCGTTCGCCTTCGCTGCTTCGCACGCGTGCCAGTGCCGCGTTGTAGTCGTCGCGCAACTGGTCATTGGCGGCCAGTTCGCCGGTCACGTCGCGCACGATCGAGAACGCGCACCGCACCTCGCCCTGGCGCAGCGGCTCCGACCACACCAGGCATGAACGCGTTGCGCCATCCGCGCCGGTGAACTGCACCGGCGCACTGTGCACGCCGCCCGCAGCCGCGAACTCGCGTTCCACCGCCTCGATGCCCGACACGCCGGCAAGCTGCGGGTTGCGGTCGATGGGCTGGCCGATGATCGCCTCGCGATCCAGGCCCACGAGCCGGCAGCAGGCGTCGTTCACGTCGAGCACGGCGTGGGTGCCGCGTTCGGTGATGAGCATGGCGTCGGGGTGGCCGGTGAAGCTGTGCGACAGCCGCTCCTCCGCCGCCTGCAGCGCCTGCTCGGCCTCGCGGCGGGCCACGGCTTCGGCAGCGCGGCGCGTGCGGCGCCGGCCGAGCAGCCACAGCACGGCGGCCACGGTTGCGAGCAGCGCCGCCCCGAGCGCGCCCAGGGCGTAACGCTGCCACCCGATCGTGACTTCGAGCGACTGACGCGCCGCGTTCTGCACCGGCGTGCCCAACCACTTGAGGCGCAACGCCTGCAGCCGGCCCGAGGCTTCGAGCCGCGCCAGCGCGACATTGATGCGCTCGCGCAGCGCCGCGTTCTGCGGTGCGGTGGCGAACGCGTACGACTGAAGGCGCAGGTCGAACGGGCTCACGGTGAGTGCGGGCATGGGCTGCGTCGCGAGTGCGGCGTCGCCGTAGGTGCGCGGCATCACGGCGGTGTCGGCGCGGCCATCGCGCACGGCGGCGAGCGCCTCGACTGCCGTGTCGGTCAGCAGCACACGTGCGCCCGGGCCACTGAAGAACTCGTCGCGCGTTTCCAGCATCGGCGCGCTGCGGCGAATGGCGATCACGCCCCGCACCACGTCGGCCAGTGACTGTGGTGCTGGATCGATTCGCCGGTAATACACCGCCAGCGCCGGCACAGCATGCGCCGGCGAGAACGTGGCCCAGGTGCGGCGCGACTCGACCACGCTCATCGATACCGCGTCGATCTCGCCCGCACGGAACGCGGCCTCGATCTCGTTCCACGGGCCCATGCGCACGTCCAAGCGCAGGCCGGTTTCGCGCGCGATCTCGTTCAGCAGGTCGATCTGAAGGCCTTGCGGCTGGCCCTTGGCGTCGAGCCACTCGATGGGGGCGAAGGCCTGATCACCCCCGTAGCGCAGGTGTTCAACGGGCGGCGCGGGAGCCTGCGCCTGCGAGAAGGTGGAAGCCAAAAGCAGGGCGGCCGCCAAGAGCTTGGCAGCGGGCCGGAGCAGGGCGCCTCCCGCACTGCGGGGCGCGCTGTGGCGCCAAGGCCGTGGGTGGGTCAGCACCGGCGCGGCTTTACTGAAACGCCACTTCTGCAAAGCTGCGGAGCTTGCGGCTGTGCAATTGGTCGACGCCCGCCTCGCGCAGCAACTCGATCGCGCGGATGCCGATGCGCAGGTGCTGGTCCACCCGCTCGCGGTAGAAGTGGTTCGCCATGCCGGGCAGCTTGATTTCGCCGTGCAGTGGCTTGTCGGACACGCACAGCAGCGTGCCGTAAGGCACGCGGAAGCGGAAGCCGTTCGCGGCGATGGTGGCGCTTTCCATGTCGAGTGCAATCGCGCGGCTCTGGCTGAAGCGGCGCTCCGGCGTGCTGGCCGCCCGCTGCGACGGCAGCAGTTCCCAGTTGCGGTTGTCGGTGCTGGCCACGGTGCCGGTGCGCATGATGCGTTTGAGCTCGTAGCCCTTGAGCTGCGTGATGTGCTCGACCGCCGACTCGAGCGCCACCTGCACCTCGGCCAGCGCCGGGATCGGCACCCACAGCGGCAGCTCTTCGTCCAGCACGTGGTCTTCGCGCACGTAGCCGTGGGCGAGCACGTAGTCGCCCAGCTGCTGCGTGTTGCGCAGGCCCGCGCAGTGGCCGAGCATCACCCACGCATGCGGGCGCAGCACGGCGATGTGGTCGGTGATGGTCTTCGCATTGGCCGGGCCGACGCCGATGTTGACCATCGTGATGCCGCTGCCGTCGGCGCGCACCAGGTGGTAGGCGGGCATCTGCGGCAGGCGCGGTGGTGCGGCGCCCAGTTCATCGCCCGGCTCTGCAGGCGCTCCGGCGCGGCGCGTGACCACGTTGCCGGGCTCGACGAAGCAGGTGTAGTCCTGCGCGTGGGCGCTCGGGCCACCAGGCGCGCCCGCGTCGAGCACGCGGGCCATGGTTTCGTGCCCGAGGCGCACGAACTCATCGATGTAGAACTGGTAGTTCGTGAACAGCACGAAGTTCTGGAAGTGCTCGGGCGCGGTGCCGCTGTAGTGGCGCAGCCGGTGCAGCGAATAGTCGACGCGCGGCGCGGTGAAAAGTGCCAGCGGCTGTGGCGCTCCGGGTGCGGCCTCGAAGGTGCCGTTGGCAATGCCGTCGTCCATCTCGTTCAGGTCGGGCAGGTCGAAGCGGTCGCGCATCAACAGGCGCCGCTCGGGCGTGAGGCTGCCTTCGATGTGGTCGTTCTCGGCGAACGAAAAGTGCACCGGGATCGGCTGCGCGCTGGTACCCACTTCGAGCGCGACCTGGTGGTTCTTCAGCAGCAGGCGGAACTGCTCCAGGTAGTAGTTGCCGAACAGGTCGGGCCGCGTCAGCGTGGTCTCGTAGGTGCCGGGGCCACTGACGAAGCCGTAGCTCAGGCGCGAGTCGGCCCGGGCGACGGTGTCGGTGTGCACCCGCACGAACGGGTAGCAGGCCCGCACGCGCGCGGCCAGCGGGTCGCCCGCGACGAACGACTTCAACGCCCCCCGCAAGTGGTTGATGCTGCCGTCGTAGATGGCGCGCACCTGGTCGAGCGCGGCCTGCGGGTCATCGAATCGGGCGGGCGCAATGTAGTTCGGAACGAAGGGCATGGGCTTCCTCGGAGGCTGCCGCATTCTCGCCGTTTGCCCGCCCGCCGAAGGGGTGTCGGCCCCCCCCAGGATCGCCTACAGCAGCTTGTTGAACGCCAGGATCTCGGGCGGCGACGTGAACAGTGGCCCGGCGGCGGCGATTGCAGCCCCCACGTTGGCCGCCGCCATGTGCGCATCGACGCTGGCCTGATCGGCCCAGAGTTCGACGGTCTGGAACACGTGCGGCGCGTCGGCACGCTGCAGCAGCTGGTAGTCGATGCAGCCCGGCTCCTTGCGCGAGGCGTCGACCAGCGTGCTGAGGATGTCGCGTGCGGCGGCGGCTGATTCGGGTTTGACGTTGATGCGGGCGAGGATGTGGATCATGGTGTCGTGTCCTGGGTTGTGGTTTCGGCGCGCATGCCGAAGCCGATGATGCACCGATCCGCTCAGGCGCCGTTTCAGGTGGCGAACGCGCGCACCGCCGAGTCGGCCACCTGCTTGCGCCGGTACTCGCCCTGGCGTTCGAACATCCAGCCCGGGTACTCGGCCGGAAGTGCGCTCGCGGCGTCGATCAGCTTCAGTTCCTCGGCGCTCAGCACGAGTTCGGCCGCGCCCAGGTTGTCGGCCAGTTGCTCGGGCCGCTTCGCGCCGACGATCACGCTCGTGACCTGCGGCTGGTGCAGCAGCCACGCCAGCGCCACCTGCGCCACGGTGGCGCCGTGGGCCTGGGCGATCGGGCGCATGGTGTCGATGCAGTCGTAGGCGCGCTCGCGGTTCACGGGCGGGAAGTCGAACTTCGTGCGCCGGCTGCCTTCATCGCCTTGCGTGTCGCGCCCGTACTTGCCACTGAGCAGCCCGCCGGCAAGCGGGCTCCAGACCATCAGGCCCACGCCTTCGCTCTTGAGCATCGGCACGATCTCGCGCTCCAGGTCGCGCCCGGCAACCGTGTAGTAAGCCTGCAGCGACGCGAACCTCGCCAGCCCCAGCCGCTCGCTGATGCCCAGCGCCTTGGCGATCTGCCAGGCCGCCCAGTTCGACACGCCGACATAGCGCACATGCCCGTGGCGCACCAACTGGTCGAGTGCCGCCAGCGTTTCCTCCATCGGCGTGGCGGCGTCGAAGCCGTGCAGCTGGTACAGGTCGATGTGGTCGAGCTGCAGCCGCGCGAGGCTGGCTTTCACGCCATCGGCGATGTGGCTGCGCGACAGGCCGCGCGCGTTCGGGCCGGCGCCGGTGTCACCGAACACCTTGGTCGCAACCACCACGCTGTCGCGCGCCACCTTCAGGTTCTTCAGCGAGCGCCCGGTGATCTGCTCGGACGCACCGCTCGAGTACACGTCGGCGGTGTCGATGAAGTTGATGCCGGCATCCAGCGCCTGGCCGACCAGGCGTTCGGCGTCGGCCTGCTGCAGGTCGCCGATCTGGCCCCAAATGCCGCCGGTTCCGCCGAAGGTCATGGTGCCCAGGCAGAGTTCGGACACGAACAGGCCGGTGCGGCCAAGGGGGTTGTTGCGCATGAGGGTGCTCCTGGAGTGATGCGTGTGGCCGCGCTGTGCCGGCCGGGGAGCACACCAGCATAGGTGCGTTCCTGCAACCTTGCGTCAAGCAGGGCGCACCTCGGGCTGGCCCGTAAACTGCTGCCACCGCCCACAAGGCGTTCGGAGCAGTTCCCCCATGAAGGTGCTTGTACTCGGCAGTGGTGTCATCGGCGTGACCGCGGCTTACCAGCTCGCGCTTGCCGGCCACGAGGTCACGGTGGTCGACCGGCAACCGGCCGCCGCGCTGGAAACCAGCTACGGCAACGCCGGCGAGGTGTCGCCCGGTTACTCGGCGCCATGGGCCGGGCCGGGCGTGCCGATCAAGGCGATCAAGTGGCTGCTGATGCAACACCGCCCGCTCGTCATCCGCCCCACGCTCGACCTGAACCTCGTGCGCTGGGGCTTGGCCATGCTGCGCAACTGCACTGCCGCGCGCTACGAGCTGAACAAGGGCCGCATGGTGCGCCTGGCCGAATACAGCCGTGATTGCCTCAAAGAGCTTCGGGCGCAGACCGGCATCGCGTACGACGAGCGCATGCAAGGCACGCTGCAACTCTTTCGCACCCAGGCGCAGCTCGACGGCACGGCCGCCGACATCGCCATCCTCAAGCGTTACGGCGTGGCTTACGAGCTGCTTGACGTGGCTGGCTGCCTGCGCCACGAACCCGCGCTTGCACGGGTGCGCGACAAGTTCGTCGGCGGCCTGCTGCTGCCCGGCGACGAGACCGGTGACTGCTTCAAGTTCACGCAGAACCTGGCGGCGCTGGCCGTCAAGCGCGGCGTGCAGTTCCGCTACGGCACGCGCATCGGCAAGCTGGTGCACGCCGGCCACCGCATCGAGGGCGTGGCAACAGATGCCGGCGTGCTGAAGGCCGACGCGTACCTCGTGGCACTGGGCAGCCATTCGCCGCTGCTGCTCAAGTCCGTGGGCATTCGCCTGCCGGTGTACCCGGTGAAGGGCTACTCGATCACCGTGCCCATCACCGATGCGGCGGGCGCGCCCGAATCGACCGTGATGGACGAGACGCACAAGGTCGCCGTCACGCGCCTGGGCCAGCGCATTCGCGTTGGCGGCACGGCCGAGCTGGCCGGCTACACGCTGAAGCTGCACGAAGCCCGGCGCCAGACGCTGGCGCATGTGGTCACCGACCTGTTCCCGCAGGGTGGCGATGTGTCGCGCGCCGAGTTCTGGTGCGGCCTGCGCCCGATGACGCCCGACGGCACGCCCATCGTCGGTGCGACGCGGCTGCCCAACCTGTACCTCGCCACCGGCCACGGCACGCTCGGCTGGACCATGGCCGCAGGCACCGGCCGCGTCATGGCCGACGTGATCTCCGGGCGAAAACCCGGCATCGACCTCGACGGCCTCACTGTCGACCGCTACCCGCGCGCCTACGCCTGAGCATGGCGCAGCGGCGCCCGGCCGCTCGGTAGAAACCCACCCTGCGCCACCCCCGCATCTAACGCCGACCCCCCTGACCTGGGGGTGATTCGGTGGCGTTCGCGTGTGCTTTTCTAACGGTTGCTTAACGGTAGGTGGCAATCCTCACCCCCAAGTATCCGAACCACCACCGCGCCCCGGGGAGCCACCACATGACCAGCCAGCACATCAACAGCAAGCGCCACAGCACTTTCAGGAAAACCGCGCTCGCCGTCGCGGCGATGATCGTCGCCGGCACCGCGACCCTGCAGCAGGCCGAGGCCGCCAGTTGCACCTGGAACCCGGCCACCGGCAACTGGGGCAGCGCGGGCAACTGGTCGTGCGGGATCGTGCCGACCGGCCCGGGGAGTGACACCGCAACCATCGCGATCGGCAAAACTGTCACCATTGATGTCGGGCAGTCCGTACTCGGCCTGACCAACGCCGGCAGCATCAACATCGATGCATTCACGTTCACGCTGCAGGGTGGCGGCAGCACCACCAACACCGGCACGATCAACGTCGGCGGCCCGAGCACGGCGGCGCTTCAGATCTCCGGCGGCCACAACGTCGACAACACTGGCGGCGTGATCAACATCGGTGCCGGCAGCGTGGCCAACCAGTTCGGCAGCACCATCACCGGCGGCACGATCAACAGCACCGGCAGCGGTGCGCTGGTGGCCTTCAACAGCGGCAGCAACTTCCTGAACGGCGTCACGCTCAACGGCGTGCTCGACATGTCGGGCGGCACCGGCATCGAGCGCATCTCGGCCGGCGGCATGGTGCTCAACGGCACGATCAAGATCGGCCAGAACAGCGTTCTCGCGCCGCAGGGCGACCAGACCTTCAGCGGCACCGGCAACATCGTGTTCGCCGACAACGCAGGCAGCAACCGGTTCAATGTGGAGGCTGGCAACCTCACGCTCGGCTCGGGTATCACGGTGCGTGGCGACACGGGCTACATCGGCGGGCAATCGTTCATCGGTGGCGCCTCGACGCTCACCAACAACGGCACGATCAGCGCCGACGTGAGTGGCGGCACGATCACGCTCGCCGTCAACGGTGCGGTCACCAACAACGGCACGCTATCGGCGCAAAACGGCGGCACGCTGCTGCTCAACAACAGCATCAACGGCGGCGTGGGCAGCCAGATCGTCGCCGGCGCCGGGAGCACGGTGATCCAGAACGGCGTGGCCCTGAACGGCACGATCACCAATGCGGGCTCCGGCTCGTTCCGCGCCAGCAACAGCGGAGGCAACTTCTTCAACGGCGTCAGCTTCACCGGCGCGCTCGACCTGGCCACGGCCACCGGCATCGAGCGCGTGACCGGCGGCTTGGTTCTCAACGGCGCCGTCAACATCGGCCAGAACAGCGTCTTCGCGCCGCAAGGTGACCAGACCATCAGCGGCAGCGGCAGCATCGTGTTCGCCGACAACGCCGGCAGCAACCGGCTCAATGTGGAGGGCGGCAACCTCACGCTCGGCAGCGGGATCACGGTGCGTGGCCACACCGGCGCCATTGGCGGGCAATCGTTCGCCGCTGGCGCCTCCACGCTCACGAACAACGGCACCATCAGTGCCGACGTGGGCGGCGGCACGATCATGCTTGCCGTCAACGGCCTGGTCACCAACAACGGCACGCTGTCGGCATTGAATGGCGGCACGCTTCTGCTCAACTCCAACGTGCAGGGCAACAGCGGCAGCCAGATCCTCGCTGGCGCCGGCTCCACCGTGCTGCAGAACGGCGTTACCCTCACCGGCGCCATCAACACCACCGGCAGCGGGACCTTCCGCGCCAGCAACAACGGCAACAACTTCTTCAACGGCGTCACGTACGCCGGCACGCTCGATCTCGCCTCGGCCACCGGCATCGAGCGTGTCGTGGGCGGCCTCACGCTGAACAACGCGACGATCAACATCGGCCAGAACAGCGTCCTCGCGCCGCAAGGCGACCAGACGATCAGCGGCACCGGCAGCATCGTGTTCGCCGACAACACCGGCAGCAACCGGTTCAATATGGAGGGCGGCAACCTCACGCTCGGCAGCGGCATCACGGTGCGTGGCAACAACGGCACCATCGGCGGGCAATCGTTCGTCGGTGGCGCCTCCACGCTCACCAACAACGGCAACATCAGTGCCGACGTGAACGGCGGCACGATCACGCTCGCCGTCAACGGCGTGGTCACCAACAATGGAACGATGCGCGCGCAGAACGGCGGCACACTCGTGCTGACCGCTGGCGGCGGCTATGACAACAGTGCCGGCGTGATGCTCGCCGACGCAGGCAGCGTGGTTCTTCTGAACGGCGCCGTCATCACCGGTGGTGTGCTCAATTCGATCGGCTCAGGCGTCTTCAACGCCACCAACGGCAATAGCAACTACCTCAACGGCGTGACGCTCAACGGCGTGCTCGACATGGCTGGCGCAACCGGCATCGAGCGCATCTCGGCCGGCGGCATGACGCTGAACGGCACGATCAAGATCGGCCAGAACAGCATCCTCGCGTCGCAAGGCGACCAGACCATCGGCGGCACCGGCAGCATCGTGTTCGCCGACAACGCCGGCTCCAACCGGCTCAACCTCGAGGCCGGCAACCTCGTGCTCGGCTCGGGCGTGACGGTGCGTGGCCAGAACGGCCTGATCGGCCTGCAGTCCTTCGTAGGGGGTGCGGCTAGCCTGACGAACAACGGCACCATCAACGCCGACGGTGGCGGCACGATCAGCGTGAGCGTCAACGGTGCAGTGACCAACAACGGCACGATGCGCGCCCAGAACGGCACGCTGAGCCTCGCCAACGGCGTTACCGGAACCGGCACCCTGCGGGTCGATTCGGCTGGCATTCTCACCCTCGCCAACGCCGCCAACACGCAAGGCAAGCTCGTCGTGGGCGGGGCCGGCTCGACGCTGAACATCGGCACGCAGAACCTGACCATCACCAACGACTACACCAGCGTCGTCGCTGGCACCGGCAACGTGTTCGACCGCCGCGCCGGCGTCAACGGCGCCGGCCTGATCGTGGCTGGCGGCGATGCGGCGCAGGCCATCACCGGCACCGGCGTGACGAACGGTGCCACCGCCAACGCCACGCTCACGCTGGGCAACATGCGCGTCGGTGCCACGACCTACAACTACCAGGTCGCGAACACCGGCAGCACCGGCCCGTCGCTGCGCGGTGCGATCCAGACGAACGTGAACGGCGCGAACCTGACCGATGCGCGCCTGAGCGGCGCTGGCGTGACCGCCGGCAACTACAACACCGGCCCGGCCGGCAGCAACACCGGCAACCTCGGCGTGACCTTCACGACGGCCAGTGCCGGCGTGCTGGCCCCGCTCACCGGCCAGGTGCTGAATCTGACGAGCAACTTCAGCAACATCGCGGACCAGAAGCTGAACATCGTGATCGCCGGCGGCGCCGCAGCGTTCAACGCGGCCGTCGGCAGCAGCGCTTCGCCGGTGCAGATCGCCAACCAGCGCGTCGGCGGGGCCAACACTGCAGCGCTCGCGATCTCGAACACCGCGACGGCAGGCGCATTCAGCGAAGACCTGAATGCAGCGGTCGGTAGCACCAGCGGCGCGGCCACGGCCAGCGGTGCGGTGCTCGGCCGGCTGGCGGGTACGGGCAACACCGGCAGCGGGGCGATCACCGTGGGTGTGAACACGGCCGCCGCCGGCGCGCGCACGGGCGGCGTGACGCTCGCCTACCAGACGGCCGGTGCGGTGGCCGGTGTCAGCAACGGCCTGGGCACAGCAAGCGTGGGCACGCAGGTGGTCACGGTCAACGGCAACGTCTTCCAGGCGGCCAGCGGTGCGATCCAGACTGCGGCACTGAACTTCGGCACGGTGCAGGTCGGGCAACTGGTGAGCCAGGCCCTGGTGATCCGCAACACCGCCACGGGTGCGGCCGGCTTCGTCGAAGACCTCAACGCGAGCTTCGGGGCATCGACCGGCGCCAGCGCATCGATCATCAGCGGCACGGGCACGCTCGCTGGCATTCTGGCGGGCAGCAACAGCACGGCCGGCAACGGCGCAATGACAGTGACGGTGAACACCGCCTCCGCCGGCGCGGTGAGCGGCGGCATCGCGGTGAACTACACGACGGCCGGGGCCGTGAACGGCGTGAGCAACGGCCTGGGTACGGCCGCTGCCGGCAGCCAGAACTACGGTGTGGCGGGCACGATCCAGGCGCAGGCCAACGTCATCAACCAGGCCAGCCCGGTTGTCAACAACCCGGCCATCGACTTCGGCGCGCGCCGCGTTGGCGATGCGTCGCCCAGCGCGTTCGTGAGCATCACGAACCAGGCGACTGTCGCGCCGCAGGCTGCGCTGAATGCCAGCATCGCAAGCAACGGTGTACCGGTCACGGCCAGCGGCAGTTTCAGCTTGCTCAACCCGGCCGGCACCAGCGCGAGCCAGCTCAGCGTCGGCCTGAGCACCGCGGTCGCAGGCAACTTCACCGGCGCCAACGCCGGCAGCGCCACGCTCTCGCTCGTGTCCGACGCGAGCAACGTCGGCAACTGCGCGCCGAACTGCCAGCTCACGCTGGCCTCACAGCAGGTCAGCGTCAGCGGCAAGGTGTACGCGGCGGCGGTAGCCCAAGTGAACACTGCGTCAATCGACTTCGGCATCGTGCACACCGGCGATGTGGTTGCCACACAAGGTGTGTCGGTCGGCAACGCGGCCCCGAGCACGGCGCTGAACGACGTGCTGCGCGGCACGCTCGGCAGCGCCACCGGGCCGTTCACGGCGAGTGGCACGCTGGCCGGTGTGGCGGCGCAGGGCAGCGATGCCACGAGCTTCCAGGCCGGCCTTACCACGGCGGCGTCTGGCCTCTTCACCGGCTCGGCCACGGCCGCATTCGCGAGCCACAACGCCGACATGAGCGATCTGCCGCTCAGCTCCACGCTCATCACGCTCAAGGGTCAGGTCAACAACTACGCGCAGGCGGCGCTGGCCAAGACCAGCGGAGCGGCCACGCTCTCGCACGTGGGCAACGCCTACACACTGGACTTCGGCACGCTGACCCTCGGCAGCGCCAGCTTGACCGATGCGCTGCAGGTGCTCAACGGGGCGTCGGGCCTGGCGGACCTGCTGGCCGGCTCGTTCGATGTGTCGGGCGTCGGGGCAGAGTTCAGCTTGAGCGGCTTCGGCCCGTTCTCGGGCCTCGGCGCCGGCGCGGCGCAGAGCGGCCCGCTGGTGAGCTTTGCCAGCGGCACGCTGGGAACGTTCGATGACACGATCACGCTGCACGCCTTCGGCAGCAACGCCAGCGGCTACAACGCCGCTCTGTTCGACACCACGCTCGTGCTGCACGGCAGCGTCGTCGGCATCAACGCCATCCCCGAGCCTGGCACGAACCTGATGATCTTCATCGGCCTGCTCGGTCTCGTCGGCGTGGGGCGCGCGCGCCGTGCGAAGGCGATGGCGGACGCTGCCTGACCACCGCCCGAGCAAGGGATGCACACCATGTTGTCGACCTGGCAATTCAATCTGTTGACCGGCTTGGGCGCTTTGACCGTGCTGCTGGCGGCGTCCAACGGTTGGCTCTTCACGCAGAACCGTGCCGATCAAGGGGTTCTGAATCAGAACCAGCTGTTGGTGCAGCAGGCGGGCGGGCATGAGGCCCTGTACCGCGAGATGGTCAAGGCACTGGCCGAACTTGGCGTGAAGGGCAACGACGCGCAGGTGCTGAACATGCTGGCGGCGCAGGGGCTGAGCGTCAGCGTGAATGCACCCGCGGCACCCACGGCACCCGCAGCAGGCGGCGCCGACGTGGCAACGCGCAAGGGCGCGAAATGAGCGCCGCTGCAGGGCAGGCCCACCCTGTCGGTGCGCCGCACATTCAACCGAGTGTGCATGCGCAGCCGAGTGCCGTGCCGGCAATGGCGCCACGGCTGCGCGCAGCCCCCGCGGTGCCGGCCGCGCGTGCGCAGGCGGAGCGTTCCGGCTTCGTGCCGATGCTGCTGCTGGCGTTCGGCATGACCGGCTGGTTCGGCTTCCAGTCGGTGCAGTTGCTGGCCGAGCGGCAGCAGCTCGGCAACGCCCAGGCGGCGCTGGACACGCAGGTCCAGGGAGCCGCCAAGGTGCGTGCGGCGCTCGATGCAGTTGCCTCGGCGACCGCAAAGCTGGCGGCCGAGGGCAACCCGAACGCCCGGGCCATCGTCGAACAACTGCGCCAGCGCGGTATCACGATCAACGCGCCAGCGGCGCTTGCCAAGCCGCCTTGACGTGGGCGCCACTCGGGCATCGACCACCGCACCGGCCTGCCGGCCGCACGCGATGGCGGGGCTCGCGCGGCGAGCCGGCGACCCACTCAGTCGCGGGGGCCCGCAGCGCGAAGCCTTGGCTACCATCGGCCTAGCGCCACGCCGGCACCTGCGTCGGCATGGCGCAAATGCCCATGTCGATGCCGTCCGCCACGTCACCCCGCCAGCCCTTGCCTGCCGCCGCCGCCGAGCCTCTGGCTGGGCAGTGGAACGTGCGGGTGCTCGGAGCGCTGGAAGCGCGCAACGGCCAGCTCGCCTTGACCCACTTCGTGAGCCAGCCGATCGCAGCACTGCTGGCCCGGCTGGTGCTGGCGCCCGACCGCCACCACGCGCGCGAAGAACTGGTCGAGCACCTGTGGCCCGGGGTCGAACTCGACGTGGGCCGCAACCGGCTGCGCAATGCGATCTCGTCGCTGCGCCGCATGCTGGAGCCGCCGGGTGTGGGTGCCGGCGCGGTGCTGGTGGCCGACCGGCAAAGCGTGCGCCTGGCGGCGGGCGCCTGCACCTGCGATGCACTCGAGTTCGAGCGTGCGGTGCGCGCCGGCCACACCGAGCGGGCCCGTTCGTTGTACCGGGGCGAACTGCTGCCCGGTTTCTACGACGACTGGGTGCAGGACGAACGCGCCCGCCTCGCCGCCTTGTTCGACCGCGTGGCCGAGGCCGAAGCACGTGCCGGCCAGCCCGCGGCCCCGCCAACCGATGCACCCGGCGCAGCCGCCACTCCGTGGCCCGGCGGGCAGATCGAACCGAGTGTTCCGTGGCCGCAGGCTTCGCCGGTGCTGCCCAGCTACCTCACCACCTTCTTCGCGCGCAGTGCCGAGCGTGAGCAGTTGCGCGACCTGTCCGCGCAGCACCGGCTCGTCACGCTGCATGGCACCGGGGGCTGCGGCAAGACGCGCCTCGCCGTTGAGGTGGCCCGTGCGGCGAAGGGCTTCGACTGCGTCGCTTTCGCTGCGCTGGCCGACTGCCGCGACGCTGCGCAGATGGCCACGCAGTTGCGCGTGGCACTCGCGCTTCCGCGCGCACCCGGTGACCCGCTGGAGCAGGTGATTGCGATGCTGCGCGGCCAGCGCGCGCTGCTCGTGCTCGACAACTTCGAGCAGCTCGTGCAGGCCGGCGGCGTGAACGTGGTCGAGGCGCTGCTCGCTGGCGCAGCCCAACTGCATGTGCTCGTCACCACGCGGCGCGTGCTCGGCCTGGCCGGCGAGCACGAACTGGCATTGCAACCCTTGCCGCAGCCCGAGCCGCACGGCAGTGTCGAGCAGGTGGCGCGCAGCCCCAGCGTGTCGCTCTTCGTGGACCGGGCGCGCAGCGTGCGGCCCGACTTCCAGGTCACCGCGCGCAACCACGAGGCCCTGGCCACGCTGTGCCGTGCACTCGAAGGCCTGCCGCTGGCCATCGAGCTGGCGGCCTCGCGCAGCCGCGCGTTCTCGCCGAGCGACATGCACGCCGCGCTGGCCCAGCGGTTCAGCTTGCTCGCCCGCAGCGCGGCGCGGGGTGCAGGCGCCAGCGTGAATGGCAGCGCCCGGCACGATTCACTCCGCGCGGCCATCGACTGGAGCTGGCAGCTGCTGGCGCAGTCGCAGCAGCGCTTCCTGATGGCGCTGTCGGTGTTTCGCGGCGGCTCGTCGGCGCAGGGTGCGCAAGCCATCAGCGACGAGCCGAACGCGCATGCCTTGCTCGAAGAACTCACCGCCGATTCGCTGCTGACCAGCGACGCCGATGCCAGTGGGTCGATGCGCTTCTTCATGCTGGAGATGATCCGCGAGTTCCTGCACGAGCAGCTTCTGCCGGCCGATGCCAAGCGGCTGCGCCAACGCCACCGCGCGCACTTCCTGGCCTGCGCGTTGACGCTCGGGCAGCGCAGCCAGGCCGCACCGCGCGACGAGCTGCCGAACTTTATCGAGGCCGTGCAGACGGCCGTGGATGACACCGAGCCGCTGCTCGCTCTGGCCATGGGCGTGGCCCTGCGCGGCGAGTGGGATCAGCACGGCATGCCGGTGCAAGTGCGTTCGCTGATGGAGCGCGCGCTGCTGCAGCATGGCGGCGCAGCGCCCGCAGCGCCCGCGTCGACCGCGTCGACCGCCGAAGCGGGTGGCTCCGAGGCCTTGCTGGTGCACGCTCACCTGGTGCTGCGGGCGGCCTTGCTGGTGGCGGGCGAGAGCGAGGCCGCGCAGTCGCACGCCACCCGCGCGCTCGCACTCGCGGGCCAACAGCCCGCGCTGCGTGCGGCTGCGCTGCTGGCGCAGGCACGCCAGCATTGGGAGCGTTCCCGCGGGGATGCTGGCATGCGCCCGCTGCTCGACGAAGCGATGGCCCTGGCGCGCCAGGAACACGCGGTCGAGCTGGAGGCCGGCGTGACGGCGCTGCTCGCGACCATGGCCTTCCACCTCGATGGCAAGTCGGACGAGGCCATCGCGCTGTTCGGCCGCGCCCAACAGCTGTACGAGGCGGCAGGCATCGAACACCATGCGAACCGCATGCTCTTCACCAAGGCGAACTGCCACGCCAAGCTGCACCGCTACGAGACGGCGATGCTGCTACTGGCCGAGTGCGAGCGCCGCTTCATCGCCGCTGGCGACGTGGCCGCGTTGCCCGAACTGGCCAACGTGCAGGGCTTTCTGTTCGCGTACATGGTGCGCTGGCGCGACGCCGAGCAGGCCTTCGCGCGCTGCGCCGTCGGCTCGGCCCGGCTGCAGAACCGCTACATGATGGGCTTCGGCCTGTGGAACCTGGCGCGCCCCATCGCGCACCGGCGCCAACCCGAGCTGGCTGCCCGGCTGATGGCCTACAGCGCGCGCTACTGGACCGCCAACTTCAGCGCGCTGATCGACAGCGACCTGCGTTACGTCGAGCAGGTGCGTCGCCTGATCCGCGTGCAGATCGGCCCGGCTGCCACCGAGCGCGCATGGGCGAGTGCTGCCACCATGACTTTGGCCGAAGCGCTGGACCTGGCGGCGCAGTCACTGCAACCGCCGGCCTGACACGCGAGGCCCCGGGCCTGCCGCGCTTCGCTACAGTCGGCCGCAGGAGGCCTTCATGGCGCAGACGCAACAAGACATCCACGCGCCGATGGCGGGCACCGTGGTCGAGGTGCTGGCGGCACCGGGCCAAACGGTGCGGGCCGGCGACGTGCTGGTCGTGATCGAGGCGATGAAAATGGAGCACGAGCTGCGCAGCGGCGTCGACGCGCAGGTGCTGCACGTCAGCGCCCGCGCGGGCGAGCTGGTGGCCGAAGGCGATGTGCTGATGCACCTGGGTGCGCTCGCGCCGGCCCTTGCACGGGCTGCTGGCACGGCATCAGCGGCATCGGCACATGCCGTGCAACCGAATGCAGCGCCGCCCGACCAGCCAATGCCGAACCCGTCGCCGCTGAACCCATCGCGGGCCGCCCCGGCGCTGCGGGCCGACCTTCAGGACGTGCTCGCTCGCCATGCCTTCACGCTCGATGCGCAGCGCCCCGAGGCAGTGGCCCGGCGCCGTTCGCGCGGCCAGCGCACCGCGCGCGAGAACATCGCCGACCTGTGCGACGGTGGCAGCTTCATCGAATACGGCGCACTCGCGCTCGCGGCCCAGGCCAGCCGCCGCACCCAGGCCGACCTGATCGCCAACACACCGGCCGACGGCATGGTCACAGGCATCGGCAGCATCAACGGAGCGCTCTTCGGTGCCGACAAGTCGCGCTGCGTCGTGATGGCGTACGACGCGACCGTGCTGGCCGGCACGCAGGGCATCCGCAACCACCAGAAGACCGACCGGCTCCTGGCGATTGCGCTGAAGCAGCGGCTGCCGGTCGTGCTGTTCGCCGAAGGCGGCGGCGGGCGGCCGGGCGACGTCGACATGCCCATCGTCGCCGGCCTGCACGTCACGAGTTTCGCGAACTATGCGCGGCTGAGCGGGCAGGTGCCGGTGGTGGGCATCGTGGCCGGGCGCTGCTTCGCCGGGAACGCGGCCTTGCTGGGCTGCAGCGACGTGATCATTGCCACGCACGCCAGCAACATCGGCATGGGCGGCCCGGCCATGATCGAGGGCGGCGGCCTGGGCGTGTTCACGCCGGAGCAGATCGGCCCGAGCGGGGTGCAAAGCGCAAACGGCGTCATCGACGTGCTGGTCGACGACGAGGCGCAGGCGGTCGCCGTGGCGCGACAGTACCTAGGGTACTTCCAGGGACAGCGCGGGGACTTCCAGGGACAGCCCGGGTACTTCCAGGGCGCGACGAGCGATTGGCAAGCCGCCGACCCGCTGCTGCTGCGCGACGTGTTGCCACATAACCGCGCTCGCAGCTACGACATGCGGGCGGTGCTGCGACTCGTGGCCGACACCGGTTCGTTGCTGGAGTTGCGGGTGGGCTTCGGCATCGGCATCTTCACCGCGCTGGCGCGCATCGAAGGCCGGCCGGTCGGGCTGATCGCCAGCAATCCGGCGCACCTGGGCGGTGCCATCGACGCTGCCGCCGCTGACAAGGCGGCTCGCTTCATGCGGCTGTGCAACGCGCACGGGCTGCCGTTGGTGTCGCTGGTGGACACACCCGGCTTCATGGTCGGGCCGGACGCAGAGGCGACTGCGCAGGTGCGCCACGTCAGCCGGATGTTCGTGGCGGCGGCCCACCTGCGCGTGCCGTTCTTCGCGGTCGTGCTGCGCAAGGGCTATGGGCTGGGCGCGATGGCGATGACCGCCGGCGGCTTTAACGCACCGGTGTTCACCGTGGCGTGGCCGAGCGGCGAGTTCGGGGCCATGGGCCTCGAAGGCGCGGTGCACCTGGGCTTCAAGAAGGAGTTAGAGGCTGTGCCCGAAGGGCCGCAGCGTGAAGCGCTGTTTCAGCAGCTCCTGGACGACCACTGCGCGAAGGGCAGGGCGATCAACATGGCGGCCACGCTGGAGATCGACGCGGTGATCGATCCGGCGCAGACCCGTGAGTGGCTGGTGAAGGGGCTGGCTTCTGCCGCTGTGTCACGCGACCCTGCGGGCGACCGCGCGGCGGGCATCGACCCTTGGTGAAGGCCGCATTGCGCTCGCCCGGCATCGCGGTGCAGCCGGGCGCGGTGCCCGGCCGGTGCGTCAGCGCAGCGGGTCGAAGCCGGTGTTTTGTGCGTCGGGCCAGTGGCGGGCTTGCAATGCGGGGTGTGCGGCCTCGTAGCCCAATGCGGCCATGTCGCTCTCGGCGCCGTCTTGGCCCTTGGCCGGTTGCACACCCACAGCCTGCGTGCTGGCCCGGTACCAACGGCGCACGTCCTCAACCCAGTCTGAATCGCTCGCCATGAGGGTGCTCCCGCGGTTGGTTCAGCTGCCCGCGACATGCGGGGCCGGCTGCTGCAATGACATTGATCGTGCTCTGTTCTTCGGCACTTCACCATCCGCCGTTCAGGGGAATCGCTTGTAAGAGATTGTCGGCGCGTGATGTAAGGCAGGTTCCGACGCGCCTTGTGCGCAGGGCAACCGAAGATGCCCAGGCGGCGCCGACTGCATACACTTCCGCCATGCTGCGCGCCACTCTCGACACTGCCCGCTCTGACGCCTCTCACGCTGCCGCCGACGCGTTGACCGTGCGCCACTTCCGACAAGTGCTGCTCTGGCCGCTGCGCCTGATGCCGGTGCCCCGCACCGCAGATGCCGCCCGGCGCCCGCCGTGGCAGGTGCTGCGCGACCTGGGCGAGGCCTCGCCGTGGCGCGAAATGGTCGATGAATACACCGGCGACGCGGCCGGCTTCCACGAGCGCCACTACAACGAATTCGTCACCTTCCTGCCTTACGTTCAGCGCTTTCTCTACGGCGAAGGGCGCTCAGCCCGGCGCAACGCCGGGCAAGGCCCCGACACGCCCCCCGCCGGCCGCGATGCCGACGCGCCAATGCGCGTGTTCCGCCGCCACGACATCGCCCGGGTTCGCATGGTCGCGCGGCCCGGCGATGCGGCGGTGCTGCTCGACATCGTGCACGTCGACCTGTACTTCTTCTACGACGTCGACGTGGTGCTGCTCAATGTCGAGGTCAGTGCCAACGACCTCACGCTGGGCACTGCGCAGGAATTGCTCTACCGCTTCGGCCGCGGCTACCCTGCAGGGTGGGACTTGAATGGCCAGGCGCTGCACAGCATGGCCAGCGTCGAGTGGCTGGCCGCCGACGGCAGCGTGCTCGCAACCTCCGACTCGCAGCAGCGCGATGCCTTCCTCGCCCACGTGTGCGAGCACCGCGCGCCGCGCACGGCCTCGCACTGGGCCTTCATGCTCCAGCCGCTGGTGGCCGACCATTCCGACGCGCCCGGCGCGCTGCGCTACCGCCAGATCGAGTATTACCGCATGCCGTTGATGGGGTACCTCGCGCTCGACGACCCGCGCGCCTTGAGCCGCAACGACTTCATTCGCCTCGGCCTGGTCACCGGCGCGGGCGGCAGCGACAACGGCGGCCTTGCCGATGGCGCGCCCGAGAGTGGCGCCGAGGGCGGCCACCTGCCTTACGGCGCCGACCACGTGGCCGACTTCGAAGCGCGCTACTGCTACGACCGCTTCTGGGCCAACGCCGGCGCCGCGCCGAACACGCGCTACCTGTGCAGCGGCCACGCGCTGATCGTGATCGGCGATGCGCGCTCGTCGTTCTATGCGTGTCGAGATCGCGGCGTGCTGGCGCAGTTCCGCCACCAGCACTTCCTGCTGTTCCTCATCAACCATTTTCAGAAGGCGGCGCTGTTGATGTCGTCGGACCGGCTGGTCGAGGCGCTGAAGAACCTGGACGTGGGCGACGCCCCCAGCGTGCGCCGCTTCAAGCGTTCGATCCGCGCCAGCTTCGAGGGCTTCCTGCGCTTCACGCACCGCTACTGGTTCCACGAGGTGTCGGAACAGGCGCAGGTGCGGGCGCTGTCGCACCTGTGCCGCACCCACCTCGGCCTGGAGCCGCTGTATGCCGAAGTCAAGGAGCGCATTGCCGACATGAACAGCTACCTCGACGCCGACAGCCTGCGCCGCCAGGCGAACACCGTCGTGCGGCTCACGGTGGTCACGATCCTCGGGCTGATCGGCACCGTGACGACGGGCTTCCTCGGCATGAACCTGCTCGCCGAGGCCGACGCGCCGGTGGGCCGCAAGCTGTGGATCTTCGGCGTGGTGTTCGCGCTCACCACCTTGCTCACGTTCTACACGATGGGCAAGTCGAAGGGCTTGTCCGACTTTCTCGATGCGCTGTCGAACGAGCGCATGACCCTGTGGGACAAGCTCCGGGCGCTGGGTGGCGTCTGGCGGCGCGGCAGCGAATGACGAGGGGCGCGGCATGAGCATCGACAGCGTGGGGAAGCCGACCGTTCGCGTCGGCATCGGCGGCTGGACCTACGAGCCCTGGCGCGCGAGCTTCTACCCGGCCGACTTGCCGCACGCCAAGGAACTGGCGCACGCCAGCCGCCAGCTCACCGCCATCGAAGTGAACGGCACGTACTACAGCAGCCAGAAGCCCGCCACGTTTGCGAAGTGGCGGGACGAAACGCCCGACGGCTTCGTGTTCTCGCTCAAGGCCTCGCGCTTCGCGACCAACCGGCGCGTGCTGGCCGAAGCCGGCGAGTCGGTCGAGCGCTTCGTCGGCAGCGGCATTGCCGAGCTCGGCGCCAAGCTCGGCCCCATCGTGTGGCAGTTTGCGCCGACCAAGCGCTTCGACCCGCCAGACTTCGAGGCCTTTCTGAAGCTCTTGCCTGCATCGGTGGGTGGCTTGCCGCTGCGCCACGTGCTCGATGTGCGCCACGACAGCTTCGCCACACCCGACTACCTTGCACTCGCGCGCCGCCACGGCTGCGCCACGGTCTTCACCGACTCCGACGACTACCCATCGTTCGCCGACCCGACCGGCGCGTTCATCTACGCCCGGCTCATGCGGAGCAGTTCGCGCTTCGCCGCCGGCTTCGAGCCGCAGGTGCTCGATGGCTATGCGCGCTGTGCGCAAGCGTGGCATGGCGGGGCCGAGCCGCAAGGCCTGCCGCGCGTGGCGCCGCCGCAAGTGCCCGGCGCAGCACGCGATGTGTTCATGCTCTTCATCAGCGGTGCCAAAGAGCGCGCACCCGCTGCAGCGATGGCGCTGATCGAGCGCCTGGGTTGACGGATGTGCCAGTGCGGGCCAGCGCGCGGGTCAGAGTGGGCCCGATGGCTCGATCCGGCGCGAGCCTCGCGCGATACTGTGCACCTGTGTTGAAAGGAGCCCCGTCATGAACGCCCCCTACCGCGCCGATCACGTTGGCAGCCTGCTGCGCCCGGCCTGGCTGACGCAAGCACGCAGCCTGGTGCGCAGCGGCGAGATGCACCCGGGCGATCTGGTGCACATCGAAGACCGTGCCGTGCTCGACGCCATCCACCGGCAGCAGAACCTCGGCCTGCGCTCGGTGACCGACGGTGAATACCGCCGTGAGTGGTGGCACCTCGACTTCCTGTCGCAGCTCGACGGCGTCACGGTGACGCCGAACCCCGGCGAGAAGTTCAAGATCGAAGGCCAGTCGGAGCAGCCGCCCATTGCCACGGTCACGGGCAAGGTGAGTTGCAGCACGCCCATCATGAAGCTCGACTTCGCGTTCCTCGACACCATGTCGCAGGTGCCCGCGAAGATGACGATCCCGTCGCCCTCGATGCTGCACCTGCGCGGTGGCCGCGCCGGCATCTCGCGCGAGGCGTACCCCGACCTCGAAGAGTTCTGGGCCGACGTGGCGGCGGCCTACCGCATCGCCATTGCGAACTATGCCGAAATGGGTTGCCGCTACCTGCAGTTCGACGACGTGTCGTTCGCCTACCTGTGCGACCCGAAGATCCGTGCCAACTGCCGCGCCAACGGCGACGACCCCGACGCGCTGCCGATGATGTACGCCCGCGCCATCGACGCCGCGCTGGTCGGCAAGCACCCCGACATGCGCGTGACCATTCACACCTGCCGCGGTAACTTCAAGAGCGCGTGGGTCGCCGAGGGCGGCTATGCGCCCGTCGTCGACGCCATGTTCTCGACCCAGGTCGACGGCTTCTTCATGGAGTTCGACTCCGAGCGCGCCGGCAGCTTCGAGCCGCTGCGCGCGCTGCCGGCGGACAAGCAAGTGGTGCTCGGCCTCGTCACCACCAAAGTCGGCGAGCTGGAGTCGAAGGACTTTCTGAAGCGCCGCATCGACGAGGCTGCGCGCGTGGTGCCGCTGGACCGCCTGGGCCTGTCGCCGCAGTGCGGCTTTTCCAGCACCCACCATGGCAACGCGCTGACCGAAGACGAGCAGTGGCGCAAGCTCGAACGCGTGGTCGAAGTGGCCCGCGAAGTGTGGCCTGACGCCTGACGCCCGACGCCGCCATTCCCGCCACTCGCACCACGCGCACCACGTTCTCGCCACTCCCACCACCACCCCCCCATTGCTGCCATGACCGACCTCGAACTGAACTCGCCGACCCGCCCCGCCGCAACCTTGGTGGTGGTGCGTGACTCACCCGACGGCATCGAAGTGCTGCTGTCGCGCCGCGCCGAGCGTGGTGACCACAACAGCGGCGCCTGGGTCTTCCCGGGCGGCATGGTGCACCCCGCCGACCGCAGTGCGCACACCTGGTCCACCGGCCTGGACGACGCCGCCGCCAGCGCGCGGCTCGGTGTGCCGGACGGCGGGCTCGACTACGTCATCGCCGCCGTGCGCGAATGCTTCGAGGAGTCGGGTCTGCTGTTCGCACACGATGCCTCGGGTGCGCTGCTGCAACTGGCGGGCGAGGAGGGCGCCGCACTCGGCGCGTGGCGCGACTTGTTGCACCGCGACGAGCGCACGATGGCCGACCTGTGCCGCGAGTTCGACCTGCGCCTGGCGCTGGGCGGCATCCACTACCTGAGCCACTGGGTCACGCCGCCCGCACGCATCAAACGCTTCGACACGCGCTTCTTCGTTGCCGCCGTGCCGCCCGGGCAAACGGCCGCGTTCGACGGCACGGAAATGCTCGAGCAGCGCTGGCTGCGTCCGGCCGACGCGCTGGCGCCTGCCAGCGATTTGAAGCTGCTCACGCCCACCTTGAAGACGCTCCAGTTGATCGGCCGCTACGACAGCGTCGAGGCGCTGCTGGCGTGGGCCGGTTCGGCGCGCAGCGTGCCGCTGACCATGCCGCGCATGGGCACCGGCGGCCAGGGCACTCAGCCCGTC